>JALGTG010000089.1 GCA_029821495.1 Candidatus Hebobacteria bacterium | reverse complement strand
AATGTCGCCAGAGCAGGTGATCGAGGAGGTGCTCAAGTCGGGGCTGAGAGGCCGGGGTGGGGCGGGCTTCCCGACCGGACGGAAATGGCAGTTTGCCCGGGGGGCGGATGGCCATCCCAAGTACGTGATCTGCAATGCGGACGAAGGCGATCCGGGCGCTTTCATGGATCGAGCGCTGTTGGAAGGGGATCCGCACCTGGTGATCGAGGGGATGATCATCGGCGCCTATGCCATAGGGGCGAGCAAGGGGTTCATCTACGTTCGTGCAGAGTACCCGATCGCCATCGAGCACACCGAAGCGGCCTTGGCACAGGCGCGCGGCCTCGGCCTCGTCGGAGAGGACATTCTCGGGAGCGGATTCGACTTCGAGATCGAGATCAGGAAGGGCGCAGGGGCGTTCGTGTGTGGGGAGGAGACTGCTCTCATCGCCTCCATCGAGGGGCAGCGCGGCATGCCCCGGCCGCGCCCTCCGTTCCCCGCTGAGTCGGGGCTGTACGAGAAGCCGACTAATATCAACAACGTCGAGACCTGGGCTAATGTGCCGCGCGTGATCGAGCAGGGCGGCGACCGCTACGCGGAGATCGGCACGGACGGGTCGAAGGGCACGAAGATCTTCGCGCTGGCCGGCAAGGTGACCAACACCGGGCTGGTCGAGGTGCCGATGGGCGCGACGTTGCGGCAGATCGTCTTCGATATCGGCGGAGGCATCCCGGACGATCGCCCCTTCAAGGCCGCCCAGATGGGAGGTCCCTCCGGCGGCTGCGTTCCGGCCGACTACCTCGATCTTCCCATCGACTACGATTCCGTTCAGCAGGTCGGAGCCATCATGGGATCGGGCGGCCTGATCGTCATGGACGACACGACCTGCATGGTGGACATCGCGCGCTTCTTCACAGATTTCGTGCAGTCGGAGTCGTGCGGGAAGTGTGTACCTTGTCGAGTCGGCACGCGGCGCATGCTGGAGATACTGACGCGCATGTGCGCGGGCGAGGCCGAAGAGGGCGATATCGAGCGCTTGGAGCGCCTCGGCAAGATGGTCCTGGCCACCTCCCTCTGCGGGCTCGGACAAACTGCGCCGAACCCTGTGCTCTCTACCATCCGGTACTTCCGCGACGAGTACGATGCCCATGTGACCGAGAGGCGATGCCCCGCGGGTTCGTGCCAGGCGTTGATCGGGTATCGCATCCTCGAGGACAGGTGTACCGGCTGCGGCCTCTGCCTGAAGACGTGCCCGGTCGGCGCCATAGCAGGCGAGAGGAAGCAGGCGCACACCATCTCGCCCGCAGTTTGCATCAAGTGCGGCGCATGCCGGGAGAAGTGCCGGTTCGATGCCATTATCGTAGAGTGAAGATGCGGGACGGTTGGCCGAGCATATGAGCGAGAAGAAGGAAGCAACACAGACAACAGGCGCCGCCGAGCGAGTCTCCTTGACGATCGACGGAAGGGAGGTCACCGTCCGGGAGGGCACCAGCGTGCTCGACGCCGCGCTGAGCGTGGGTATCGAAATCCCGCATCTGTGCTACTCGCCGGACCTGGGCCTGCCGCCGACTGGGGCATGTCGCCTCTGTCTGGTGGAGGTTGAAGGAGCCAAGGCGCCGGTCGCATCCTGCGTGCATCCCGTCGCGCCCGGTATGGTTGTCCGGACAGACAGCGACGAACTCCGAGCCCATCGGCGGATGATCATCGACCTGCTCCTCTCCGATCACCCGCACGATTGTCTGACGTGTGAGCAAGCAGGCGCCTGCGACCTCCAGAAGTACGCGTACCTTCTGAACGTGAAGGATTCTGAGTATCGTGGCGAGAGCGTGTGGCCCGACCCCGTGCAGGATGGTCCCGCGATCACCTACGATAAGAGCAAGTGCATTCTCTGCGGCCGGTGTGTCGAGGTCTGCCACAACGTACAGGCGACCGGCGCCATCGACTTCCTGGGCCGCGGGTTCGAGACCCGCATCGGGCTCCCGCCGGGCCTCCCGCGCGATGACTCCGTCTGTGTTGAGTGCGGCAACTGCATCGACGTCTGCCCCACCGGCGCTCTCTCCTATGCCGGCGCCCAGGGCCAAGGTAGGGAGTGGGAGTTCGAGCGCGTCACCACCGTTTGCCCATACTGCGGCTGCGGTTGCCCCCTGGAGATGTACATTCGCGACGGCCGGTTGATCAAGATCACCAGCACGCCGAGCGCCGAGGCTGCGCGCGGGCTGCTGTGCGTCAAGGGGCGGTTCGGGTTCGACTTTATCGGTCACCGCGACCGCCTCAGAGAACCCTTGATCCGGCGCAATGGAGAGCTGACCCCTGGGAGCTGGGAAGAGGCCCTCGACTTGGTCGCGCGCCGACTGACCGAGATCAAGGAGCGCGACGGGGCCGAGGCCGTGGCAGGTCTCGCCTCCGCCAAGTGCACCAACGAAGAGAACTACCTCATGCAGAAGTTCGTGCGCGCGGTCGTCGGCACGAACAACATTGACCACTGCGCGCGGCTCTGCCATGCCTCCACCGTAGCCGGCCTCGCCCGCGCCTTCGGCAGCGGCGCGATGACGAATTCCATCGACGATCTCGGGGAGGCCGAAGCCATCTTCGTCATCGGCTCCAACACCACGGAGTGCCACCCCGTGATCGGGTCCGCCATCAAGCGCGCCGTCAAGAGCGGACGGACCCGCTTGATAGTGGCCGACCCCCGCGCTATCGAGCTGACAGAGATGGCCGATCTCCATCTCCAGCAGAAGCCCGGAACCGATGTCGCCCTCATCAACGCGCTCGCCAACGTCATCCTCAGAGAGGGCCTGGAGGACCGGAGCTTCATATCGGAACGCACCGAGGGATTCGACGAGCTGCGGGAGGTGGTCTCGCCCTACACGCCGGAGTTCGCAGAGAAGATAGCGGGCGTTGCCGCGCCCGACATCGTCGAGGCCGCGCGCATCTATGGGAGCGCCCGCGCCGCTACCATCATCTACTCCATGGGAATCACTCAGCACACTACGGGCACCGACAACGTACTCGCACTCGCCAATCTCGCCATGCTGACAGGCAACATCGGCCGGCCCGGCACCGGCGTTAACCCGCTGCGCGGACAGAACAACGTTCAGGGCGCCTGCGACATGGGAGCCCTTCCGGATGTCTATCCCGGCTATCAGAAGGTCGCCGACGAGGAGGCCCGCACGAAGTTCGAGGAGGCCTGGGGCGTCCCGCTCCCGGCCTCGCCCGGCCTCACCGTCGTGGAGATGATGAATGCCGCGGCTGACGGCGACGTCAAGGCTCTGTACATCATGGGCGAGAATCCCATGCTGAGCGACCCGGATATCAACCACGTCGGGGAGGCGTTGAAGAAGCTCGACTTCCTCGTCGTCCAGGACATCTTCCTCAGTGAGACCGCCGAGTTGGCGGATGTCGTGTTGCCGGCGGCCGGCTTCGCAGAGAAGGAAGGCTGCTTCACCAATACGGAGCGGCGCGTCCAGCGCGTGCGCAAGGGCCTCGATCCCCCCGGAGATGCCCGCACCGACTGGTCCATCACCTGCGACCTCGCCCGGCGCATGGGATACCGGATGTCATACCCCGACGCCGACGCCATCCAGGACGAGATCGCGCGTCTGACCCCGAGCTACGGCGGCATCACCTACGACCGGCTCGAGGTCAGGTCTCTCCAGTGGCCGTGCCCGGATCGAGATCACCCCGGCACGCCGATCCTGCACGCTGAACGCTTCGCGCGCGGCCTCGGCAAGTTCCATCCCGTCGAGTTCATCCCCGCCAGGGAACTCCCCGACGACGACTATCCATTCCTTCTCTCCACCGGGCGCATCTTGCAGCATTTCCACACCGGGACCATGTCGCGGCACTCGGAGGTGCTCGATGAGCTGGTCTCCGTCGGCGCCGTCGAGATGAACACGGCCGACGCTCAGGGCCTCGGCATCTGCGAAGGGGACACGGTCAGGATCACGTCCCGGCGCGGTCGGATCGAGATCGCCGCCCGCGTCACTGACCGCGTCCCCCCCGGCACCGTGTTCCTCGCCTTCCACTTCCGTGAGGCCCCCGCCAACCGCCTCACCATCGCCGCGCTCGATCCCGTGGCCAAGATTCCGGAGTTCAAAGTGTGTGCCGTCAAGGTAGAGGCCGCACGGCCAGCACGATGAACGACCGAGCCACCCAGCCAACTGCGGGCATTGCCGCCGCCATACTCGCCGGGGGTCAGGCCTCTCGCCTTGGCGGCATCCCCAAGGGCATCCTGACGCTCCCCGGCGGCCTCTCCATCATCGAGAAGACGATCCACGGCGTCATCTCCGCCGGCATCCCTGAGATCACCATCTTCGCCAACGACTCGGCGCCGTACCAGGACTTGGGCCTGGAGATCGCCCCCGACCGCCGGCCCGGCCTCGGGCCCCTAGGCGGTATCGAGACCGCTCTGCTCCATTACGCGGCAGATCATCGCGCGGTGCTGGTGCTCCCCTGCGACCTCCCCTGCATCACCGACCGTGAGATCGCCGCGCTCCGAAGCGCCTTTGCCGAAACTCGCCCGCCGGTCGCCGTCGCCGAGGTGGACCCGTGCTTCTGGCATCCCCTCTGTGCCATCGTCCGCACCGATCAACTCCCCGCCGTCAGTCGCGCGCTCGACGCCGGGCGCAACGGCGTCTACCGCCTCTGGCGCGCGCTGGGCGCCGCGCCGGTGCACTTCAGCGATCCCGTCCCCTTCCTCAATGTCAACACACCGGCCGATCTGGCCGGCTGGCTCCGCGGCGAGCGCAGGCCCCGCCCCGAGTTCGGACCGGCCCGACCCCTGAGGTCACTCTAGTGCCCGAGATCATCTACCTTAATGGCAAGCTCGTCTCCCCGGCCGACGCTGTCATCTCCATCGACGACCGCGGTTTCCTGTTCGGTGACGCCGTCTACGAAGTCGTCAGCAGCTACGACGGCCGGCTGTGGGCTCTGGAGCGGCACATGCGCCGCCTCCGCCGCAGTCTCGCCGCCATCGACCTGGATAAGGTCGACGTCGATGAGGTGCGGGACGCGGTCCGGGAAACCTACCGCGCCAGCGAGTTCCCCGCCGCCATCGTGTACATCCAGATCACCCGCGGCGTCCAGCCACGATCTCACGTGTACACCCGCGACCTCCAGCCAACCGTCCTCATCACCGCCCGGGACGCCAGCCCGTTGCGCGCGGCCGTGGACCCCGACGGCGTCTCCGCCGTCACCGCCCCCGATCTCCGCTGGCGCCGGTGTGATGTGAAGTCAACCAACCTCCTTCCCAACGTCCTCGCAAAGACGCGGGCGCACGAGCACGGCGCCAGCGAGGCAATACTGGTGGACCCCGACGGTTACATCACGGAAGGCAGCTCGACAAGCGTGTTCTGGGTGGAGAACAACCGGCTGTTTGTGACTCCCGCGGGCCCCGAAGTGCTGCCCGGAGTAACCGCGGAGTTCATCATCGAGATCGCCCGTGATGAAGGGATTCCGTTGCTGGCCGAGCGCGTTGCCCTGGATCGGCTCCGGAGGGCGAGCGAGATATTCCTGACAGGCACCATCACCGAGGTCTGTCCGGTGGTCGAACTCGACGGCGCGCCGGTCGGCTCGGGCGGCCCTGGGCCGGTCACTCTCCGGCTCCGACAAGGCATCCAGGCCCGCATCGCCGCCGGGGACGACGCGCTGCGGTAGCACTCAACACAGCCGGCCGACCCCTGTCCTACTGGTGGCAAGAACCCTCTTCGGCAGGAGACTACTGGCCCGCGGGGTAATCAAGGGCTAGACGTCGGGCCAGGCGCGGCGGCGCGTCTGCAGAGGGGTCCTCACCGACGATGTCAGACCAAGCGCCCATTCGAGTCGGGGATGTGATTGCCATCTCCCCCGCGCCCGCGGTCATCTCTCTGAGCGATGTGGAGAGGCTGAGGGATGAGCCGGCGGCGAGTGAGGACAGCCGGGACCTACTGCACTCGCTGGTCGGCGGCTATTCTCTGGAGAGTGTGGAAGCTCGCGCCGCGTTCGGCGCGATTGTCCGCTCTCTGAGCAGAGCCGAAGACCGCGGCGATGCCTTCGTGATCCAGGGCGTCTACGGCACAGGCAAGTCCCACCTGCTCGCACTGATCGACGTGCTGTGCGCCCATCCGGAGCAAGCATGGCCGGTGTTTCAGGCCTCTCACCCCGACTTCGAGGTGCCCGAGTTCGCATCTTCGCGTCTGGTTGTCGCCGTTCCCCTCGATGAGTATCCCGCGCAGACGCATGACCTAGAGCATATCGTTCTCTCTCGTATTGAAGCAGAGCTGGCTCAGCGACACGGGGTGCACGTCGCGCTCACCGAGGAGTCACACCTGTTGAACCTGGTTCAGCAGTACGTGCTCCCACAGGCCGGCGATGCGCTGGACGGGCGCGCCAAGGCAGTGTGCGGGAGGACGTGGATGGATCTGCGTCATCAGTCTCCCACAGAGGCCGCCGAGCTGGCACTGGCGTTTGTGAGAGAGGCGAGCTTCCCGCTCGACTGGCACAGGTCGCGGGCAGAGGCCTGGGGCGCGCTCCGTCGCGCTCTCCAGGACCGCGGTGTGGATGGCCCGGTGCTGCTCCTCGACGAACTGGGAACGTTCCTGGCCGGCAAGGACGGGCGTGAGCTGAACGCGGACGCTTCCTTCTTGCAGTATCTCGCACAGCGCTCGCTGACCGACCGGTGCTGGCTGATCTGTGTCACGCAGCGCGGCCTCGAGGAGGTAGGCGACGTCGACCGCCGGACGGTGCGGCAGCTTCGGGATCGCTTCCGGCCGGCGTTCACGCTCGACCTGTCGGGGCTGGGGTGGCTGGTGGAGCATCGGCTGGTCCGGAAGCGAGATGCGTCGCGCTTCCGCGAAACGGTGAGGCAATTGCACGCGGACTACTGCGCGGCGGCCGGAGACACGCCGTTCTCGACGGCGGAGCTGACGCAGTCCTACCCCCTGAATCCACTCTGCCTCGAGATGGTCCAGCATGCGGCAGAGACCTGTCTCTCTCGTACGCGAAGCGCTGTGCGGCTGCTGCAGGAGACGCTTGCGGAGCGAGGCCGGCTGAAGCTGCCGGCCGAGCGGCTCCTCACCCCCGATGTTGCGTTCGGCGTGTTCCGCAGCGAGATGGCGCTCAGCCCATCCGGCCAGCGACACCTCCACGCATTCGAGGTAGTGATGGGCAACGCAGGTCGCATCGCTCCGGGCCGCGAGGCTCAGCTCGCGCCGGTGATGAAGACGTTGTGCATGCTCGGCATTGGCGAGCTTCGGTATTCGGAACGCGATCTCCGCAACAGCCTGGTCGGGTGTGAGGAGGCGGAGATCTGGCAGCGCCCCGGAGTTCTGAGCGAACTCCTCCGCGCTCTGCGCCGACGCGGCTCCTACGTCGAGCGCAGCCAGGGTGAGGGTGAGGTTGCTGACGGCTACTACATCGACGTTTCGTCAGACACGTCTGAGCGCATAAGGCAGCGACTCAACGAGCTTGTGGCAGAGCTGACGCCCGCTGACTCGCGTGTGGCCCGCGCGACGCTGGAAGCCTGCCGCGGTCCAGCCTTCCCACTTGCTGGTCTCGCGGAAGCACACGCGATCGGTGTGGTCTGGGCGCAGGCACGGCGGTTCACCAGTGTCGTCTGCCGCGATCTCACAGGGATCGCCCGAGCGGAACTCCAGAATCTCGCCGGTGAACTGGCGTCGCCGAGCACGAGGGAGGACGGGCGCCTCTTCCTCGCCCTTCCCACCATATCGAGCGAGAAGCAGGAGGCAGCTTGGCGTCGCGCCGGAGAGGGAATCGAGGGGCGCTTCGCTGCCGGGCTGCTGGCCTGGCTGCCGCGCGAGTTGACCGATGCGGACCGTGACCGCCTTGTCGACCATGCTGCGCTCGCACTGATGGTCGCCGACCGGACCCTCGCGCGCAGGCGCGACAGGGGATTCAAGGACAAGCTGCGCGCACGGTGGACGGAATGCGAGGAGGAAGTCAGGCAGATCCTGCAGCGCGCATACTACAATGGGCGAGTGATCGCCCTGGACGGGGAGAACGTTGTCGAGCCCGAGCGGCTCCCAGCTCTGTTCGGCGATTGGGAGGAGACTCTGGCTGCGGTCCTCTCTGCCTCCTTCCGTGAGCTGTTCCCGAGGTTCGAGGTGATAGCGCCGGGCCGCCGCCTAGTCGGTCGCGCACGGACGAACCAGATCATAGACCAGTTCATCCGTCCCGGCCGGGCCGACCTGCCTCCCGCCTCGACGCTCGAATCCCATCTCGTCGCATATGCCGCGCCGCTCGGACTGGTCGAGGGCGAGGAGCGACACCCACGGCTCGCCCTCAGGCGGAGGGACCTCGTGGCGGCCGGGGTCGAGGCCGTTCCGGAGCGGGCCGGGAACGGTGAGATCGAGCCGCACGAGGCGATCCCGTACCGCGAGCTGGCTGGGCGTCTCGCCAAGAGCGAGTGGGGTCTCACCCAGGAGCAGAGCGAGCTACTGGTAGCCACGCTGATACGGAGGGGCCACCTTGTCGCGCTGGATGCGTTCCTGCAGCCGGTACGCCTCGACCTCGTGTCCGCTCCCCTCGGAGACAGTCTGGCCTACGTCATGCGCGGCGCGGCCATGCCCCGTGGGACGGCAGGGCATGCCAGATCGCTCTGGCAGTCGGCAGTGGGATCACGAGACGTGGAGTGGAACCTGCCGGCGCAGGAGCGCGCGTGGGACGACATGATCGCGTGGGCCGCTCGCCTCTCGGCGAATCCCGAGGAGAGGCGCGTGCGAATTGCTGAGGCCGCGGAGAGGCTGGGGCAGGTGAGCGAAGACTGGGCGTGGGCGGAGCACGCGCTCGGCCGAGCGGAGGCGGCGGCCGGAAACGTCGACAGCTCGCTTGCCTCCCGGGAAGGCCTTGCCAAGCTGGTGTCGGCGGTTGAGAAGCTGCCGGGGGGCGTGGCGCAAACGGCCGCGCTGTTGGCCCGCTGGGAGCAGTGCGAGCGCTTCTTCGAACAGCACCTCGACGAGCTGGTCCGTCTGCACCGGCTGCTCGCCGACGGGAGAATGCATCTCCCAGAGGGTTCGATGCTCGCACGAGAGCATCGGTCAATCGTGGCGCTGTTTGCTGCTCCCGAAAAGGTGGTATCCGATCCGGCCTCGGCCCAAAGGGCGGGGCAGCGATGGCTCACGGGCTACCGCCGCCACTATCTCGCGTGGCACTCGCGCGTGCACGCGCCGACGCGATTCGAGGCGCTGGGCGAGTTGAGACGGTCGGCTGCGCTCGATGCCGCGCAACGCCTGGCGCGGGCAGGCCTCAGGCCGGGAGACGCGGCCTCGATTCAGGCGGAGGTCGCGCGCGCTATCGGGCAGCGCTGCCTCGCCGGCAATCCGCTTCCCGAGGGCCGCGTAGTATGCCCGATCTGCGATGTCCGCCTCGGGAGGCAGATCGAGCTGCCCGACGCGGCGGAGCTGGCGCGCAGCGTCTCGCAGACCGTGAAGGAGCAGCTCTCCGATCTGACCCAGCACAATGATCTGTTGGAGCGCAGACTCGCAGGATGCCGCGATGAGCAGGTGAAGGAAGCGGTGTCGGACCTCGTGTGCGCGTCGCCGGACACCTCGCCAGAGGAGCTCAACGCGCTGCTGTCGGAAGGGGTGGTAACCTGGCTGAGACAGCAGATCGCCCAGCCCCGCGCGCGTCGCCGCAAGCTCAGCGCGCTGGTTGAATCACTTCGGGGCAAAGAGCTGACGAGGCGGGAGGTGATACGGATAATCGAGGACTGGCTTCAGGCCGGCGAATTGCCTCTGCTAGGTATTGTGATAGGTCGACGCCCTCGGGGCGCGGTGAGGAGAAGATAAGACCGTGAACTGCCCGAAGTGTGGGAGTGCGAATCCGGAAGGGGCGCGGTTCTGCCAGCAGTGCGGGACAGCACTGGCTGCCCCGGCGGGAGCGCCCGCCGGGCGGCCGGCCGCTCGGGACGACTGGGTCTCTCGCCAGATTCCCTACAAGAACCCGAAGGCCCTGACAGCATACTACATCGGGGTCTTCGGCATGATCCCGTGCCTGGGGGCGCCGCTGGCCGTGGCCGCCAAGAAGAACCCTGACCTCCATGGCAAGTCGCACGCGTGGACCGGGATCGTGCTGGGGGCGCTCTCCCTCCTCTATCAGACTGTTGGCATGGTCTTGCTGTTCCGGCTCGGGCCGTGAGGGACACAGGCCGGTCAGGTAGCGCACGCGAGCAGGCTGCGCTAGACCCAGCAGCTTCGCAGCATGTCTTCGTCAATCGCTATCTCGATGTCGCAGACATCGCGCAGCCGGTTGCAGGGCCAGTTCTGCACTCGGCCAAGTTCCACGTGTTTGCCGAGTTGCTTCACAAACTCGACGGCCGGTGCGAAGTCGCCATCTCCGCTCACGAGAACAGCGACGTCATACGTGTTAGCTACGGCCAGCCTGACCATGTCGACCACGAGTTGGGTGTCGACGCCCTTTTCGACGTGGGTGTACTCGGGTAGGGGTTGCCCGAGTACCTCCTCGATCTTGCGACGCTTGTCAACGTCTATGTCAGGCCAGTCGATATGCCGTCGCTCCAGCCTCCCCAGGTTGAGAGTCACGTACGGGGTGCGTCGAAGGTTGGCGAGGAAGGCCTGCTGCTTGGCATAGCCCTGAGGGTCGGTGCTCTGATCGTAGGCGGCGTTATAGTAGTGGACCCGCAGCAGCTTGCGATCTGTGGCTCGGTTGGTAAGGGCCAAGGCAAGCTCATCGAACTTGACGCTCGCGCGGCCGAAGGCCGCCTTCAATGCATGGTAGAAGTTGCTCCCGTCGATGAAGATCGCGACTCGCTCCACTGTCACCTCCCCTGAAAGAAACTGGGGGTTGGAGTCAACCAACCCCCAGGTATTCATAGACCTGTGGTTGGGCACGCAACCACAGGGAGATCATCTTGTAGATAGTATACCACCTTTGTGTCAGGTGTCAACATGGGTATTCGGCGGCTTTGGCGAGCTCCTTGAGCGAGGTCTAGGGCTTGCGTAGCGGAATCCTGCGGTCTTAGCTCGACGTGGATGCTGGCCAGAGGGCTCCAGGCGGCCAAGAAGAACCCTGACCTCCATGGCAAGTCGCACGCGTGGACCGGGATCGTACTGGGGGCGCTCTCCCTCCTCTATCAGACTGTTGGCATGGTCTTGCTGTTCCGGCTCGGGGCCTGAGGTGCGCCGAGGCAGGTCGGGCGGCGAACGTGTCGAACATCGCGGCGA
>JALGTG010000088.1 GCA_029821495.1 Candidatus Hebobacteria bacterium | reverse complement strand
TCTGTTGCCGCGCGATCTCCAGCAGATCGCGGAAGCCTCTCGTCGTCATCAACCCCGTCCGGGCGCCCGTGCCCTCTATCAGGGCGTTCGTGCCGGCTGTTGTGCCGTGCGCGAAGAAAGCCACGCTGTCCAGCCGGACCTCGCTCCTCAGCGCCTCCAGCCCAGCGGCTGCCCCCTCCGCCAGGTTCTCCGGAGTTGAGGGAACCTTACGGAGATGAAGCTCACCCGACGTAAGATCGACCGCGACCAGGTCCGTGAACGTGCCGCCGATATCGATCCCAATGCGCCAGCCCATCACACCACCTCCGGTTCGTCCATCGGCGACTCCTCCTCCCCGTACATGTGGCACCTGACGAATCGGTCATCCTTCACTTCGCGCATCTCCGGCAGTTCATCCCGGCACCGATCCCATGCCTTGGGACACCGAGGCGCGAACCGGCACCCCGGCGGCAGCGCAGCCATGTCCGGCACCGACCCCTCGATCGGCGTGAGCGCGACGTCCGCCCGCCCGAGCCGAGGCACACACCGCAGCAGGCCCTGCGTGTACGGGTGCAGCGGCTCCTCCAGCAGCTCCGCCACCGCGCCCTGCTCCACCACCTGCCCCGCATACATCACCGCCGCTCTATCCGAGAACTGCGACACAATGCCCAAGTCGTGCGTGATTAGAGCGATGGACAGCCCCCGCTCCTCCTTGATCTCCGCCAGCAGGTCCATGATCTGGGCCTGCAAGGTCACATCCAACGCCGTCGTCGGCTCGTCGGCGATCAGAAGCTCCGGCTCGCAGGACACGGCGATCGCGATCATCACCCGCTGCCTCATTCCGCCGCTGAGCTCGTGCGGATACGCGCCCATCCGCTCCCGCGCCGCAGGAATCCCCATCGCCTCCAGCAGCTCGATGCTCCGTTCCCGCGCCTCCTTCCCCTTCGCCACGCCGTGGATCCTCAGGGATTCGACGATCTGCGTCTCGACCGAGAACGTCGGGTTCAGCGTCGAAAGCGGATCCTGGAACACCATCCCTATCCGGCCGCCTCTGACCCGCCGCATCTCCGACTGCGACTTGCGGAGCAGGTCTTCCCCGCCGAACAGCACCTCCCCGCGCACGATCCGCCCCGGCCTTCGCACGAGGCCCATGATCGAGAGCGCGGTGACGCTCTTGCCGCATCCGCTCTCTCCCACCAGTGCGAGCGTCTCGCCCCGCTTCAGCTCGAAGCTCACGCCGTCAACCGCGCGCAGCACCCCCCGGTAGGTCGAGAAGTGCGTGTGCAGATCGCGGACTCCCAGAACAGCTTCGCCCATCACTTCCTCATGCGCGGATCGAGGGCATCTCGCAGCCCCTCGCCGAATAGGTTCACAGCTAGCACCAACAGCAGAATCGCAATCCCCGGCAGCGTCGCAATCCACCAAGCGCTGGCTACATCCGCCCGCCCGTCGGCGACCATCGTCCCCCACGCCGGAATGCGCGGCGGCACCCCGATGCCGAGGAAGCTCAGCGACGCCTCCGCGATTATGATCGTCGCCATCCGCAACGTCGCAAGTACGATCAGAGGAGGCAGTATGTTCGGCAGAATCTCGCTCATCAGAATATGCGGTGTGCTCGCCCCCAGGCCGCGCGCCGCGGTGACGTAGTCCGCCTCCCTCGCCGCCAGCACATCTCCCCGCGCCACCCGGTAGAAATCCACCCATCCCTTGAACGCCAGCGCCAGCACCAGTGCCACCAGGTTCGGTCCCGTGGCCGCCATGATGGCCAGCGCGAAGATCAGAAACGGAAACGCCAGCAGCGTGTCCACCACGCGAGACATCACTGCATCGAACCAGCCGCCGAAGTACCCCGCCACCATCCCCAGACCCGCCCCGACCACCAGCGTCAACAGCACCACCACCACACCCAGCAGAATCGACACCCTCGCCCCGTACATGATCCTGCTCAGCAGGTCGCGCCCCAGGCCGTCCGTCCCGAGCAGGAACCGAGTCCCCCCGCCCGCCTGCCAGAACGGCGCCACACGAATGGCCTCCGCGTGCTGCTCGCTCGGCTCATATGGCGCCAGCGCGGGCGCCAGCAACCCCATCGCCAGAAAGGCGAGCACCACCACGCCCGCCACCACCGCCACCCGGTTGCCGAGCAGCAGCCGCACCATCCCCGGCGTAGTGGCCGCTACCGATTCCAGCGCTTCCTCTTCCGATGCCGCCTGCGACATCTCTCCCGCTTTCCCCCTCACGCGACCCGCACCCGCGGATCCAGCACCGCATGCAGCGCGTCGGCCCCGACGTTCAGCAGCACGTACGACACCGCATAGATCAGCACCACCGCCTGCACCAGCGGATAGTCCGCCGCACCAATCGCGTCCACCGCCAGCTTCCCGAGTCCCGGATACTGGAACACCGTCTCGATGATCATGTTCCCACTCAGCAGCAGCCCCGTCTGCAAGGCGACGATGTTCACTGTGGGGATAAGTGCGTTCCTCAGCGCGTGCTTCCCCACCACCGTCCTCTCCGGCAGCCCCTTCGCTCGCGCGAACTGCACGTAATCCTGCGCGAGCACCCCTATCATCGAGGAGCGCACCATCCTCATCACCATCGCCGCCATCGGTGCGGCCATCGCCAGGCCCGGCAGCACCATGTGCTTCAGCGCGCTCCAGAACGCAGCGCCGTTCCCGCTCAGCAGAGCGTCCAACGTATACAGGCCGGTGCGCGCCGGCGGCACCACCGCCAGGTCGATCCGCCCCGATATCGGCAGCCAGTTCCGCTGCAGCCCGAACACTATCATCAGCACGATCCCGAGCCAGAACCCCGGCATCGAGATCCCGAGCAGCGCCCCAATCGTCGCCCCTCGGTCGAACACCCCCTGCGGCCGCAGCGACGCGATCACCCCGGCCGGTATCGCGAACACGAGCGCCATGACGAACGCAAAGAGAGTCAGCTCCAGCGTCGCCGGCAGGCGCTCTCGCACCACAGACGCGACGGCGCGGCCGTGGTGGCTGTACGAGAGTCCGAAGTCCCCCCGCGCCGCGTTGCCGACGAACAGGCCGTACTGGACCACCAGCGGCCGGTCCAGGCCGTAGTGGCCGCGCAGCTCCTCGATCTGCTCCTGCGTGACGTGCCCGGCCTGGCCAAGCATGTGCTCGATCGGATCGCCCGGTGTCAGATGCATCGTGAAGAATACGATGAAGCTCACCCCTAGCAACACCGGGATGAGCTGGATCAGTCGCCGTGTTACGAACCGGCCCCACATGCTGTCCGCCCCCTAGACCTGGGCTCGCAGCGCAACATCGTGCATCGGCAGCATCCCGTCGGGCCGCGCCTCAAAGTCGAGCACCCGAGTGGACACCCCATACAGCTCCTCTAGCGCGAAGTGGAAGCAAGTGGGGATGTCCTCGTGCAAGGCGCGCTGTATCTCCACGTACTTCTGCCGACGCACCTCAGGCTCCATCGCCCGGTCCGCCTCGTCGAGCAGCCGGTCCACCCGCGGGCTCCGGTAGCCGAAGAAGTTCGAGTACCCATCCGATCGGAACAGCACGGGGAGGATGCCCGACGGATCCAGGCTCGAGTTCCCCCACGAAGTCAGGAACATGTCGCGCTCCTGCCGCCGAAGCTGGTTCAGCAGGTTGTCCTTCTTCGTGACCCTCACTTCCGCCCGCACGCCGGCCGCCTGCATGGACCCCGCGATAGCCTCCGCGATCCGCTTGTCCGCGGCCTCGCAGTCCAGCGTGACCGACAGCCCGTCCCCATGCCCCGCCTCCCGCAGCAGCTCCCTGGCGCGCGCAGTGTCCTGTCTGGGGGCCGGCAGCGAGCTGTCGTACCCAAATGCCATCGGCACCAGTATCCCCGGCAGCGCCCGCGCCCGGCCGAGCAGGAACTGCTCCATGATCGGCTTCGGGTCCACGGCGTAGCGCATCGCCTCCCGCACCCGCCGGTCCGAGAACGGCTTCCGCGTGCAGTTCAGCCCCACGAAGTGCGTCTTCGTCCCCTGCGCTACTGAAACCCGCGCCTCCGGCAGCCCGTCTATCCTATCCGCCTGGTCCGGCGGAACGCTCACCGCCACCTCCACCTCCCCGGCCTCCAGGCTCGCAAGCCGCGTCGCCGCCTCCTCCAGCGGCCGGAATATCACCCCCTCCAGCTCGGCCGGACCCGCCGGCGGTATCTCGGGCGCCCCCCCGTAGTAATCCTCGAACCGCTCCAGCACAATGCGCTCCCCCGGCCGCCACTCCACCAGCCGGAACGGTCCCGCCCCAACCGGCCGCCGGCCGAACTCCTCGGCCCCGACCCGCTCGAAGTACGCCTTCGGACACACCTCCTGGAACACCAGCTTCTTGTGTAGAATCGGATACGGCCCCTCGGTCACGATCGCCACCGTGTGTTCGTCTATCACCTCCGTCCCCACCACCGGCCCGAGCAGGCTCTTCCTCGGCGACTGCTCCAGCCCGTCTATCGCGCCGATGATCCGGTCCAGCGTGAACTTGACATCCTCCGCCGCGAACGGCTCCCCCGTGTGGAACCGCACCCCCTCCCGCAGCTTGAAGATCCACCGAGTCTCGTCCTCGACCCTCCACGAGACCGCGAGCTGCGGCACGTAGTTCATCTGCGCGTCTCGCGCCACCAGCCCGTCGCACATGTTCCGCACCACGGCCTCCACCGTGCGCGAGCGGTGCATCGCGGGATCGAGCGTCGGCACGTCCGCGTCCAGCCCCACCCGCAGAGAGCCCCGCACAAGCTCCGGCCGCAGGCCGCTCTGCTCCCGCGCGCACCCCGCTCCCAACACAGAAAGAGCGCCCGGCAGCCCCCCAACCAGCACCGCCGCGCGCAGACCCTCCCGCAGAAACTCCCGACGGGTGAATCCCCCAGCCGCCTCTTCTCGCTTCTCCCGCAGCATGCTGTCCCGGATCTCCTCGGTACGCTGCAACTGCCTCATCGCGCACACCCGATCCGGAACTCTACTTCTCTACAGGAGCCCCCCTTGTCCTGCCCGCAAACGCAGGCCCAACCGCTCTCATTGCCTCCGTACTTCTACTTCCGATTCGTCTCACCAACGCTGACGACTTACAACCGGCGGCGCAGGGGATCGCCGCCGAAGCACGAAGACGAGTCTTCGCCGTCCCCGATCACGCGGGAGAGGAACCGGATGCCGCTCGAGTTGAGCCATCTCATCGAGAAGACGCCCTGTTTCCCCGACGTCCGCGGGCGAGTTGCCCTTGTCACGGGTGGCGGCACCGGTATTGGCCGCGGCATCGCGCGTCGCCTCGCGTCAGAGGGAATGGAGGTCGCCATCTGCGGGCGCCGAACTGAGCGGCTTGCCGAGACAGCCGATCTCATCCAGCAGGCGGGGGGAGAGGTGCTGGCCGTGCCCTGCGACGTGAGTGACGCGGCGGCGATTGAAGACCTGTGCGAGCGCACCTTGGGGAAGTTTGGTCGGGTCGATGCCCTGGTCCACAACGCGATGGCAATGCACTTCCCGGCGTTCGAAGAGGTGACCCTCGAACGCTGGGACCAGACCTTCGCGACCGCCCCTCGTGCCGCCTTCCTCTTGTGCCAACGACTCATCCCGGGAATGGCCGAACGCGGACACGGCGGCATCGTCCTCGTATCATCTGTCCTCGCGCAGCGGCCGAACCGGAACGGTCTGCCCTATGTCGCTGCCAAGGGAGCGCTGGAGGCCATGGGCCGCCAACTGGCGACGGCCTTTGCACATGCTGGGATCCGAGTGAACACGCTGGCGCCCGGCCGTATCGCCTCGCGCCGCGAGGCCTCGGAGGACTCACTGCCCAACGAACTGATTCCTGTCGGTCGGGCCGGCACCCCCGCGGAGATGGCAGCCATTGCCGCTTTCCTTCTCTCCGACCAGTCGAGCTATATGACGGGGCAGGTCATCCACGCCGACGGCGGCACCAGCATCCAGCTCGTCCCTCCGGGATTCCGGTTGTGAGCCATGCCGGAACCGCATGCCGGCTTGGGATTCCCCGCTTGGGAGGACGCACATGAGAGTTGCTGAGAGAATCCAACGTCAGTCTGTGGAGTCGGGCAGCGTCGCCATCTGGTGGCTCGGACAGAACTCGTATGTCGTCAACTGCAGCGAGTGCTGCCTCGTGATCGATCCCTTCTTCTCGCGCCCCGGCCCCCCTGAGAAGTACCTCCTGGAAGAGGCGCCGCTGCGCGCCGACGAAATCGAGCCGGACGCGGTGTTGTGCACGCACGATCACAGCGACCACACGGACCCCCCATTCCTCTGCGAGCTCGCAGACTCCTCCCCAAACAGCCGCTTCTTCGGGCCACCAGAGAGTGTAGCGAGGATGGTCGCGGCCGGCGTCCCTCGAGACAGCGCAACCGTGCTGGAGAACGCGCAGACGTTTCGCGTCGGCCGGGCTTCAGTCGGGGTGGTCTTGTCGAAGACGTCTTCGGTCAGCGACGTCACTCACTATGGCTATGTCATCGAGTCCGGCGGTGTGAAGGTCTACAACACGGGCGACATCATGCGCGGCGTGACCGACGAGCCGAGCCTCATGCAGCCGCTGCGAGAGGCCGCGCCGCATGTTGCCCTCATAACGACCTCGCCCACCGAAGAGGAGTTCCCCGACTTCGCGGAGGCGGCCCGACTGGCGACCGGCATCGGCGCCCGGGTCGCCGTGCCCGCGCACTACCACTGCTTCGCCAAGCGCACTTTCGATCCGGCGCCATTCGTCGCCGAGTTCCCGTCAAGCAGCACGACGAGGCCCCTCGTCATACCCTACTGCGGCTGCTACCTGTTCCCGCTCGGCGGCCCGGGCGAGATCGTGCCGGCGGAAGCCTAGCGAACCGCAGCGCTTGCTCCTCAGGAGAACCGGCTGTGAAGATCACCAAGCTCGAGACGATGTTCGTCAAGCCGCGTTGGCTCTTCCTCAAGATGCACACCGACGAGGGCATAGTCGGACTCGGCGAGCCGATCCTCGAGGGCCGCTCCCAGACAGTTGCCAGCGCCGTCCGGGAGATCGGCCGCTTCATCATCGGGATGGACCCCCGCGATGTCGAGCATAACTGGCAGGCCGTCCACCGATGGCAGTTCTACCGCGGAGGGCCAATCCTCGCGAGCGCCCTGTCTGGGATCGAGCAGGCCATGTGGGACATCGTCGGCAAGTGGCTTGGCCAGCCAGTATATCGCCTCCTCGGCGGCCCCACTCGCAAGAAGGTGCGCCTCTACAAACACTGCCGACTCCGGGTCATGGATGACCGGGTGCCTGACGCGAAGAGCATCGTCGAGCAGGGCTTCACCGCCATCAAGACCGGTCTGCGGGGGCCGTTGCGACAGATAGACTCCCTGGCGAAGGTGCAAGAGTTCGAGCGGCGCTTCGCCGCCCTGCGCGCGACCGTTGGCCCGGAGGTCGATATTGCAGTCGACTTCCACGGCCTCGCCAGCCCTGCCATGTCAATTAGGCTGGCAAAGGCAATCGAACCATACTACCCGCTGTTCATCGAGGAGCCCGTCCTGCCGGGCAACGTGGATGAGCTCGTGCGCGTCGCGCGAAGCACATCCATCCCCGTCGCCACAGGCGAGCGGCTCTTCACCAAGTGGGGCTTCCGCGAGGTCATCCAGAAGCAGGCCGCGGCCGTCCTGCAGCCCGACCTCAGTCACGCGGGCGGCATCCTCGAGGTGAAGAAGATCGCCGCCATGGCCGAGTGCTACTACGCCTCCATCGCTCCTCACTGCCCGCTCGGCCCGATCTCCCTTGCCGCCTGCCTCCAGCTCGACGCCTGTATCCCGAACTTCCTCATCCAGGAGTTCGTCACTCTCGGCGCTGGCTACCTCAAGCAGCCCTTTGAGGCCGTCGACGGCCACATCCCGCTGCCCACCGGCCCCGGCCTCGGCATCGAGATCGACGACGACGCACTCGCCGAGCAGGTCTACGACGGCTCATGGGAGCACACGCCATCCCTACATGAGGACGGCTCTGTGGCCGACTTCTAGCCCGAAGCTCCGATGCCGACGCTCCGAGCTGGACGGACAGCGACGCCGACGTGCGTACGCTGTCTCTGTCAGATCGAAGCCCTGGCGATCAACCTGCTACGGCGGCACGCCGACCACAAGCTGCATACTCTTGCCGTTGCGGACTATTGGGATGGCGAAGGATGCTCCCCGGCTCTCCTGTAAATCATCGATGAAGTCACGAGTGTCGCCCGTGATCACATCGCCCGCCTCTATCCCCGCTTCGGCCATCGGCTTGCCGGGCGCCACTTCCATGATCATCGTGACCTCTTCGCCTTCGAGAATACGTCGGAGGGCACCTTGGCCCTCCGCCGGCGCGGGCGTAAATGGTGAGCCTAATCGAAAGCCGAGATCCTGCTCGAGAGCAGCCCTGATGGGTGCTAGTCTGCGAGCCCGGAGCTCCTCCTTCGTCCAAGCCGCCAACAGAAGCACGACAGCAATCAGAGCAGTCACCAAGCCTAGCGCCCACAGTGTTCGGGGGGAGTCCGGCCTGCTCGTTCTACGCGGCGGAGCCAAGCCAATCGCCCAGCCTACGAGGTCTCGTAGCAGGCCCATAGCCCACAGTCTTCGCCGGACTTTGACCTGATTGCCCTCGCCAGCAGTCCTGGTGCGTCTGTCCCTCCAGTTCTGGAGATCATGCTTTATCCAGGCCGCCAACAGAAGCACGACGGCAATCACACCAGCCGCCAAGCCAAGCGTCCACAGTATTGGGGGGACTTTCACGCCCAGCCTCCCATCTGCTTCAGGACCTCCTGTCCGGTGTTGTCGTCCGCCTCATTGATGCTCGCGTGATAGCTCCTGTGGCGTTTCGTTGCTTCCGTAGCTTGCTGCCGAAGCCCCTGACTGCTCGGCCCCTGATTCACATACGCCGCCTGGGTTGTGCCCGCCGCGTTCTTCTCCACGGCTCTCTTCTCACAGTCGTTGACGACGTAGGTTCTCAGTCCGCCGTCCTTCCTTGCGCTCGTCAGCTGCCGCCGATGTAGACGTATTCGACCTTGCTGTGTTTGTCCACGTATACATAGACTATCAGGTCTACCCCGCCGAAGTAGATCAGGACCTTGTTGGATATCCGCCGCTTCCGGTAGCCGTAGCCCTCTACATAGTAATCCTCGGGAGCCGTCTCTGCGTCATAGACGTGCCACGGCTCCCCGAGAGTGTCGAGCACCTCAGCTTCGGCCATGCCGGGCTTGATTGCTGCGGCGCGGCTGAAGTAAGGCTCATTTGCATCGCGCCACAAGTACGCACCCACTGCGTAGAAGAGAACCACCGGAAGGGCTACACCTAGCACTGCCAGCCCGCAACATGTTAGGGTGCTTGGCGGGCCCGCTTGCCTTTCTCGGCTTTTGGCTTCTTCTTGTGCTTTGGGTACTTCTTCGCGCATTCTTCCTCGCAATCTGCGGTAGGGCAGTTCTGTCCGATGCCAGCACCGTATCCGTGCGCCCGAGCATCGCCCAAGTCGAAGTCACCTGGCCCGATGGAATCCCACAGCTCCTTCGCAACCGCTGCTGCGAAGGTTCCAAGCAACCCGCATTTCTGCGTGGTCCGGCAACCGGCTACGCAGTGCTTCCAGTACCCGCTGAGATCCTTCTGCCCTTCCCAGCCGGCCCGGAGCTCCTTCATCTCTTTGTGCGTGCACTGCAGTTCTTCCAGAAGGTTTATGTCCAGGAACGGTATCAGCACGACGAGGCCCGTCGGATCGACGGAATACGCCGGATCATTACCGGCATACGCGTATGGCGGGAACGCGTGCGGAAGGGGATCGCGGCTAAGCCAGCGTCCGAGGGACGACCTCATGGTGCGCGCCCCAACCCAGTCGCCCCCACATACCCAAACGGATTGGTGGTGGAGCCGGTGGAGGCGAGTTGGACGCCCCAGGCATTCCACCGATAGGTGTCGGAGAGCGCCTGGGCGGCGGAGGCGAGGGCGAGGGTGGTGCCGAGGTGGTTGAAGAGGTGGTAGCTCTTCGTGCCTCCCCGGTCCATGTAGATCAGCGGATCGTAGATGCTGGGCCCCTGATTCACATACGCCGCCTGGGTTGTGCCTGCTGCGTTCTTCTCCACCGCCACCTTCTCCCCGTCATACAGGAAGTAGGTCCTGCCCCCAGAGTCCTCTGTGATTATACGCCTCTGATCCCCATCGTAGTAGAAGTAGTTCGGC
>JALGTG010000302.1 GCA_029821495.1 Candidatus Hebobacteria bacterium | reverse complement strand
GCCGGGCGCGATGAGCTTCGAGATGGTAGATCAGATGGTAGCGGGGGTGGATGCGCGTGTCAACCAACAGCGCGCGGCAGGATGCAAGCGGCTGCAGCCTGCCGCGGAATGGCTATCGGGTCTTTGCCCGGCGGAGGGGCGCGGCGGGGACTACCGGCGAGAGATGGTGTAATCGAGCCGGTAGCTCCCGGTGCTGCCGCTGTTCCTGAAGAAGAGGCGGTCGGAGTCGCTGTCGCCGGCGGAAAGAGTCTGCTGGAGATGGTTGGAGGTCCAGCTCAACTCCTGGGTGCCAAGGTAGTCCGGGTCCCCGCCGAACCAGCTTGCGATGACGCCAATCATCTCTCCAAGGAACCAGGCCACGGCCTCTATCAGGGCCGCCATCGCGAGTGTTCCGACGCCGCTCGCGAGACTCAGTCCGGCACCGACATCGCCGAGGAGACCGATGAAGTCTTGCACCGCGCTGACGTCGCCCGCGTCCCATTCGTAGAGCTTGGTGACCATGACGAGGCCGTGCTTGACACGGCCCCAGGTTGCATCGGGCGGGAAAACGCGCCTGTCCGCCGACCTATACGACTTGACATCTCCGTCGTCGAAGCCGCCGTATTCGCCAGTGTTCTTGCTCCAGACCTGATCATCGGCGACGATCGCCCAGAAGGTGACGATCTCGTCCGAACCCCACCATTCGGGGTTGGATTCGTCGAGGCACTTCATCTGGTCGAAGGTCACGCGGTACTGAGGTGTGGCGACTTGGTAGAGATAGGGGGGACTCGTGCGGGGATTCTCGTCCATCACCCACACCGTTACCTCCCACGCGCCCGGCAACGCGATCCGGGGGACGTCGGTGCGGATGAGCGTTGATGTCTGTGCCTGACAGTCGCTCACCAGACGCGACTCGATGCCATCCGAGTCGCGGCGGCTCCAGCGGACCTTATGGAGCTTCCCGGGGACGAAGCTCTGTCCCTGAATGGAGATTGGCTTGCCCGGCTCCATGTTCGCCGGGGTGATGGCTGTGATGGCGGGGTCGGGGGCCTGGATGGCGCCGGGGGTCACGGGAACCGGCTGGAGCTGCTGGGCTACGGACGGTTGTGCGGACACGCTCAGCTTGCGATGGGCCTTGAGCATGGCGGGCCGAAGGACGCCGGCGGTCACCGGTGCCAGCCGCGCGCCTTGCAGGGACTCGGCGACGAAGGCCTTCCGCTTGACCGACGCGGGCACTGCCTTGAAGTCGCTGACGAACTGGGAGAGCATTTGCCTGCTGACTCGGGGATGCTGGGCGAGGGCGCGCTGGAACTCCTGGTCGAACTCGTTCTTGCTGCCGGCGTTCTCCAGGTTGCGTTCCATGAGGCGGACTATGAGGGGGAGCAGCGCGTCCTTGTGCTCCATCTTGGAGAGGGCGTCGGCCATGAGGCCGGGGCCGGGGGGCATGCGCTTCCTGGCGGTGTCGCCGGTGCCGACGAGGATCGCCAGTTCGCCCTTGGCCACGACGGAACCGGCAGCAGGACCGACCGTGACGGTGTAGGTCTGTCCGCGCCGGGCCTGAAACGGGACCCCCTGGGGAGATGGCCCGGTGGCAACGTGCTCGCTGCCGGACGGCGGCTTGACGGCCACCTTCATGTGGGCCTTTGCGTCCCAGTTTGCGGCGGCGGTGTAAGTGGCATCGGCGGGTGCGACGAACTTGCAGGAGTAGGTCTGCGCGCCGCGGCCGAGGCTGAACTCGGCGGTCAGGGTCTCGCTGGGTCGGATGACGAGTGCTTGGGCCGGTTGCTGGGCAGAGGGACGCACAACGGCTTTCGGTCTAACCATCAGAGCGGCCAGGGAAGCGTGGGGCTGTGCGAGCATCGCGGCGAGGGCGCAGGCCGCGGCGAGACGGTGGAGCCGGGACATGGTACCAGCCTCCTTTCGTCAGCGGGCATCCCGCAGCAAAGCAAGGGTTCGACGGGTGGTGTGGCCATCCTGCCGCAAAGGGGCGCCAGAGGCCATGCGAGGGGAAAGCGCGGGAAGCACCGAACTGCGTCGGGGGGAACAGATAGAGGAGGAAGCGATGGCAGTCAAGTTCGGCTATGTTGGATGCGGGTTGATGGGGCAGGGGGTGCATATTCCGAACTTCGCGGGGATTCCGGAAGTGGAGATGGCGGCGCTGGCGGAGCTGCGGCCGCGGCTGGGGGAGAAGGTGCAGCGGCGGTGGGGATTCCGCAAGCTGTATGGCAGCCATGTCGAGCTGGCGAAGGACCCGGAGGTGGAGGCGGTGGGGGTGTCGGCAGCGTTCACGGAGCAGGCGGAGATTGCGAGGGATCTGCTGCGGGCCGGAAAGCATGTGTTCATGGAGAAGCCGCGGTGTCGGTGGCGCAGGCGGAGGACATGCTCGACGCGGTGGGGACGTCGGGAGCGCGGCTGATGGTCGGCTATATGAAGCGATACGACGCGGGGAATGAGATCGCGAAGCGGCATGTGGATGAGTTCCGGGAGGATGAGGCGATGGGGCCGCTGTTCTACGCGCGGAATCACGGGTTCTGCGGGAATTGGCTGGCCGGCTTCGACGCGGTGATGGAGGAGACGGATGAGCCGCGGCCGGAGCCGGGGCCGGGTCGGTATCCCGATTGGCTGCCGGAGGCGCTGCGCGGGGCCTATGTGGGATACCTGCAGCAGTACGCGCACAATGTGAATCTGCTGCGGTGGTTTCTCGACGCGGGGGATGATGTGCGGGTGTCGGCGGTGGATCTGAACGAGGATGGCTATACGGGGCTCGTCACTTTCGAGATGAAGGGAGTGAGGGCGGTCATCGAG
>JALGTG010000301.1 GCA_029821495.1 Candidatus Hebobacteria bacterium | reverse complement strand
GGAGTACCTGGACCGCGTCCATTTGAAGCCGCCCTTCTACGAGCAGGGGCTGTGGTTGGTGAGTCACAGGTCGGCGCGGATCGAGACGGGGAGCGAGTTGGCGGTGACGATTGGGGCCCCGCGGGAGGTTGTGGTGACGGCCGCCTTGTACCAGGCGGGGAAGCAGCTTCCGAAGCACTACGCCTTTACACAGCGGGAGAATGAGTTCGTTGTCCGCGCGGCGTTTCCGTCGAGCGGCAGCTATGTGCTGCGGATCTTCGCCCGCCAAAGGGATGGGGTAGGAGAGCAATTTGACACCGCGCTCGACTACGCGGTGCAGGCGCGCTCGGGGGGAGGCAGTCGGGTCGGTTTCCCCGAGGTGTATGACTCCTTTCTGGTGCGCGAGTGCCGGCTGGAACGGCCTCTGACGCGCGGGATCCCGTCCGGGCAGAAGGTGCGGTTCGCCGTGAGTGTGCCGAAGGCGGAGGAAGTCGTAGTGGTGAGGAGTGACGAGGTGTGGTGGGTGCTCGACAAGCGGGGCGAGTTGTTTTCGGGGCAGGTGCTGACGGAGGCGGGGCAGGTAACCGTGTTCGCGAGGTTCTCCGGGAAGTCGCGGTATGAGGGGCTGCTGAAGTACTTGGTCCAGTAGCGGGAAGCCACGAAGCGGGGCTAACCGCGCTGCCGCGGAGAGCGGCCTCCGAGTTGGGCGAGGAGTATTCCCGCTATGATGAGAACCCCGCCGAGCGCGCCTGCCATGCCGAGCGCTTCGTGTTGGATGAAACGCGCGAAGAGAGCGGCGAACACGGGCTCGGCCGTGAAGATGACGGCAACGTGGGTGGCCGAGGTGCGGCGCTGGGCCCACATCTGAACGGCGAACGCGAGCGCGGTGGCGAGCACGCCGGTCACGGCTAGAGCGGCAACCGTCCAGGCGGTGAGCGGGAGTCGCGGTCTCTCCAGCAAGCCCATGAGCAGCGTGCAGGCTGCTCCGGTGGTGACGATCTGCCAGAAGGCGAGCGGGACGGGGTCGTGGCGCGGGGCAGCGCGCTCGGTGGTGACGATGTGCAGCGCGAAGGCGGCCGCGCAGCCCAGCGTGAGGATGTCGCCCCTGTTGAGGCCCGTGGCCCCGGGAGACGTGAGCAGGTAGAGGCCGCCGATGGCGAGGAGAACGGCGAGCACCGAGCTCGGCCTCGGCAGAGACCGGGAGACGGCGAGGGCGAAGAGCGGGACGAGGACGACGCTCAGGCCGGTGATGAAGGCCGACTTCGAGGCGGTGGTGTGGAGCAGACCGACGGTCTGCAGCGCGTACCCCGCGGTGAGCCACACGCCGAGCAGCGCGGCCACCGCAAGCCCGCGCCCGGTTATGCGAAACGCGCGGTGGGGGAATGCCAGCGCGAGGAGGACCGCGGCGAGGCCGAAGCGCGCGGCCAGGAATGACATCGGCGCCGCGGCATCGAGCGCCCGCTGTACCGCGCTGAAGGTGAGCCCCCAGATGGCGGCGACGGCCAGCAGCGCCAGGTCGGCGCCGATGGAAGCCGGACGTTCCGCTTGCATAGGCCACCGGTGTTCCCCGTCGGGAAACGCCGCTCCTGCGGCTGACGCGACCTTGTGGGGAACGATGCTCTCCTGCCAGGGGAATCGCGGGCTAGACTGGCGAACAAGCACGCCCAGGAGGCATCCCGGATGAAGCGAACGTTCGCGGGCCAGGACGTCGGCCTGCTACTCCTGTACCTGGGGCTGGGCCTGACGAGCGCGTGGGTGTGGTCGCTGCTGGCGGACGTGCAGACGCTTCCCCGGTGGCACGCCGATATGGTGCTGGGCGAGGCACCGGCGCCGAACCAGTATCGACCGCTAACTCCATGGCTGGCGGAGGGGCTGGCACGCGGGCTGGCGCAATGGGTCAGCCATCCCCCATTCGCTCTGTTCTACGCCTACCTGCTGCTGCGGGGACTGGTGACGGGGATCGCGCTGCTGTGCTTCGACCGCTACCTGCGGGTGTGGTTCTCCGGCGCCGCCGCGGCGGCCGGGGCGCTGTGCGTGGCGGCCATCCTCCCGTTCACCTACCAGCGAGTGGTGCAGGAGAGCGATCCGATCAACTTGCTGGTCTTCGTGCTCGCGTTCTGGGCCATCGCGAGAAAGCGGGACATGGCACTGATACCACTGGTGGCCGTGGGAACGCTGAACCGGGAGACGACGGCGATGATCCCGGCGGTGTACCTGCTGGCGCGGTGGGGGCAGAGCCCGGCGCGTGAAACTGCCTGGAAGACGGCGGCGATTGGGGCAGCGTGGGTCGTGGGGTATGGCGCGCTGCGCCTTGGGTACGGCAGCCGGGACTACTACTGCGATGTCCTGATGTGGTCGCGAACTGGTCGGCGTGGGTCCCGACCGCGCAGGTTGTGCTTGTATTCGGAGCGCTGTGGGTGCTGGCGTTCCTAGGAGCGAAGGCCGGTGGGCCGGCGATGCTTCGCCGCGCGCTGTGGCTGGTCCCGCCATACGTTGCGCTTCACTACGTTGTGGCGAGGGCGGGCGAGGTGCGGCTGTTCCTGCCCCTTGCGCCGGTGCTCATCCCGCTATCATGGTGGGTGCTCTTTCCCGAGGCCCGGCGCCGGGAGGCGGAGTCCAGAGGCGCCGCCAGCTGAGCGCGCCGAAAGGAGAGTGGGTTGCCTCGCAATCTCATCATCTTCGGGCTTGCGCTGATCGCAGCCGCCATTCTGTTCAAGCTGGTGTCCCTGA
>JALGTG010000300.1 GCA_029821495.1 Candidatus Hebobacteria bacterium | reverse complement strand
CTCAGGACGCTCTCTCTGCGCGAGGCATGGGTCGGGTCGGTACAGGTGCTCCACGTGACTGGCGAGCGCTATGCGGGGAGCATTGGCGCGGACAGGGCTGTAGTGCCGCACTATCGTGCGGTCTCGTACCTGGGAGCGAAGTATCCCGAATCTCTGGCGGCGGCCGATCTGGTGGTCTCTCGGGCCGGGGCGAGCACGATCGCGGAGCTAACGGCGCGCGGGTTGCCGGCCGTGCTGGCTCCGTGGTCGGGAGCGTCAACGGGCGAGCAGGTCCGGAATGCGGAGGTACTGGAGCAGGCCGGAGCGGCGGTGGTCATTCCCGACCCGGAGCTGACGGCCGAACGGCTGACGGATGTGCTGGGCGATCTGCTGAGGGACAAGGAGAGACGCGCGCAGATGGCCCGGGCCAGTCTATGTCTGGGGAAGCGACGGGCAGCGGCGGATGTGGCCGCCATTGCGCTGGCGCTGGCGGAGGGATGAGATAGGCGTCAGGCCTCTTCAGAGGACTCGAGGGGCGGCAGGTCGGCGTAGGGCGCGAGGTAGGGCCGCCAGGTGGGGTTACCGGCGGCAGCAAGGAACTTGGTGTAGCTGATATAGGGGATGAACTTGGGCCGGAAGGGCCGGCGCTGCAGCACCATGTCCGCTTGCGCCGGCGTACGATTGCCCTTCTTGTTATTGCACTTGGTGCAGCAGCAGACTAGGTTGGCCCAGTCGATGCCGCCGCCTTGTTCTTTGGGAACCACGTGGTCGATGGTGAGGGGCACGTTTCGCCTGCTGCAGTACTGGCAGGTGTAGTGGTCCCGTGCGAAGATGCTCTTGCGGGACACGCGCAGCACCGGCATCGGACGGCTGATGTGGTGATTGAGCCGGACGACGGTCGGCATCTCGACAGCTAGGTGCTCGGAGCGGAATACCTTGGAGTCGGCCTCGACGGTGTGGGCTCTGCCGAGGCAGAGCATGCCCAGCGCGCGACGCACGTTGGTGACGTTCAGGGGCTGATAGTTGTTGTTGAGGACCAGAACGGCGTCCATGTCAGCTCCTCAGCCACGGCGCGGAACAGGCGACGGCCCGCCAACGGGATGGATGCTGGCGGGCCGAGCGATTACGGTCTCCGGCGGTCCCCCGGCCTGAGAAGCAGGCGGTCCTGACGAGCGCATGCTGGACCTGCTTGCGTCCCGTGTGCACTCGGACTTGGCTGTGTTGAAAGGTAGTCATCTGGATGCTGGCGCAGCGCCGCTGCGCGTTTCAGAGCGTGCAGCGTCTCGCGTTGCTGTCCTCACCATTCGATGCTAATGCAAGCAGTTGCCCCTTGTCAAGGGGGTACGAAGGTGCGCCGCGGGGAGGGAGCCAGGATGGGGGCGGGATCGCGGCTTGAACCTGACCCGCTGTTCGACTATAATACCGTTGGCGAAACCAGGCCTGAGGACCCGGCGGGATGCGGGCCCAGGGGAGCGTGAGCATGAATGGTAGAAGGGCGCGAACCAGGTTGTTCTGGCCGCTTCTGCTGGCGGCCGTGGCGGCGAGTGCCGCGGCGGCGCTTTGGGTGAGCCAGGGGGCGGGGGCCGCTCAGGCGGCCGGAGGGGCTGCAGCATCGCAACAGGCCGTCGCGGGCTCATCGGAGCGCGAGACGGCGGGACCCGTCGGAGGTGTCCAGATCGTCACGCCCGAGCCGGGTGCCAAGCTGAGAGGGTTAGCGCGAGTCGAGGTGGACTGGCCGAATCGGACGGGGTATGCGATCTTCCGCGTGGACGACAGGTTCATCTACGCGACGACGCCGCCGTATGAGATGCGATGGGACACGAGCACTGCTCCCGACGGCGCGCACATCATCACGGTCGACACGTACGATTCTTCGGCTGAGTACGCGGGCAGCAGTGCTATCAGTGTGGCCATCGAGAACTCGATCCCGACGCCGCCGGAGGGTGTTCTGCTGACGGTACGGTTCGATGAACACGACCAGCTGAACTGGCGCATCTCTGCGCGGGGGGAACTGGAGGCGCTGCGGCAAGGCGAAGTGCTGCCCGAAGGGTTCGGGGCATTGTCCGCGGAGATGCGATGTCAGCTATCGCAGTCCGTGCTGGACACCTTCTACGAGGGCACTTCGACGCTGATTCGGAATCGCCTGAGGACGGGCTCGCTGATAGTGATGGGCAACAGGCAACCGATTCCGGAGGCCGGTCGTTATGCGATGGTGCAGGTTTCGCCGAACGGGCTAACACTCCCGGAGACGGCAGGAGGGAGCAGGCCGCGGATTGGGCTCGGTGAGATCAGCACAAGCCTGCCCGACTATCCGGTTCTGCCGGGCGACACCTGGCGGAAGCCGCACGAGGCGCGCGGTTTTCGTGCAGGGCACGCACACTTTCGAGGGGCTGCGCTGGTTTCGAGGCCAGGAGTGCGCGGTCGTGACCTCGAGCTACGAGCTTCCGGAGCTGCCGCTGTACAGCCGCACCAGCCAGATGGTTGCGGCACGGGATGCGTTGTCTCCCTCGCCTACGATTACGCTTACGGCAATGATGGGGGGCGGGATGGGAGGCAGGATGGGGGGAGGCGGCAGAGGCATGGGCATGAGGGGAGGCCAGCAGCAACGGAGCGGCACCGCTGGGCGGGGGGTTGCAGGTCCGGGGCGTGCCGGGGCCGCGGCAGGCACTCTGGAGCGCGTG
>JALGTG010000087.1 GCA_029821495.1 Candidatus Hebobacteria bacterium | reverse complement strand
CTCGGAGGACGAAGCCGGCTGGCGTGTGACCGAGCGCGACACGAAGGCCGTGGACTTCCGCGTCGTGGGAGACGGCGAGTCCGTCCGCGTGCCCTCCGGCGCCGTGCTCTTCGACGCCCCCCTCTACGTTGACACTCTCCTCAGTCCGGGCGGCACCGCGCGCGTTCGCGTCTGGACCCTCGCAGTCGGTGTCCCCCTCAGCCTCTGCGGCCTGCTCGTGGACGACGGCACGCGCCGTCGCCTGGACCCTCTCGATGACTCCCTGCCCATCGTCGCAACGTGGCGCCTGCCCGCGGATTACGTGCGCCTTGTCGCAAAGCGCGCGCGCGCGGCCCAGCGCTGGGCGTGGGCGCTCACAATACTCGGGGTACTAGTGCTCATCGCCGGCATCGCCGGCGTGTGAAGCCGAGAGACCGGCCCTCTTGCGCCGGCCGGCCGGCTAGCGCGGCTCTGAATCCAGCGACACGCCCACCGTCATCCCGCCGCGGATGCTCTGTGTCACGTAGCAGAGATCGGCAGCGCGGACGATTGCTTTCTGCTCCCGTGCCGAGGGGACCACGGGGAGCTTCACCTTGACGTCCATGTGCTTGACGCGGCTCGGCTTGCGCGCCTGCTCCCGGCTCAACTCGACCGTTATGCCCTCGTAGGGAAGGCCGTGGTTCTTGCAGAAGCTCGCCACATAACCGGCAATGCACATCCCCAAGGAGGCCGCGAACAGCTCTCCCGGCCACATTCCGCGGGGGCCGTCGGGGTCCTCCTCATTCTCCCCTGTGATGACGATATTGCCCCGCGCCTCCGCTTTGAAGCGCATGCCCCCCATGTGAGATACCAGGATTTCCATCTGGTGCTTCCCTTCCCTAAGAACTCGGAGCGGTCTCTCGCACCGGCCGTGCCCATTCAGAATAGGTCGCGGAACTGCTTCACCCACCAGCGACAGTACTCCTGTTGGTCTAGTGGGGGGGCGATATACTCGTCGCGTTTGTTCAACGCATGCCGTCGAGCCGGGTTGGTATGCTTCACGAGAATGTCATATGCCTCCGCCACTGCGATGAACTTCTCTGCGCACGTCGGATCGTCTGGGTGGCGGTCCGGGTGATAGGCAAGCGCGAACCGCCGGTATGCTCGCTTGATCGCCTTCAGCCCGGCGCCCTCTGCTACCCCCAGCACTCGCCGCGCCTTCTCGCGGAGAAGCTGCTCTTGAACCATTGCCTCCTTGAAGTCCTGCTCCTCATAGGGCATGGCAGCTAAGCTCGCTTCCCCCTCCTCCTGGGCGCGCTCCTCCGGTCGGCCCATCGTCCCGAGCGCAAGCATCGTCGGCCATGCAGATCTGCCAGATCGGGCACTGGGGCCGAAACTTGCAGTACGCCTCTGGGTGGCTGCACTGGCAGCACTCGTCACAATAGGCCAAAGAGTACTTGGCGCACCACCAGCGCCCTTCCCGCGTGGGGTGAAAACGGCAGCGCTTGCCGGCCGGGATTGGACCCCTCCCCTCAGTCGGGGAGCTCGCACATTCCGGTGGTGCAGGTGGGACACTCACTCGCGCCGCTGGCGTCCACGCGCGCAGCGCACACCGACATGATCTTGTGCGCCGACCTGCCGCTGCACTTGGGGCATTGGCGGTTTCGACTCCCCTCCTTCAAGGAGACCAGCTCTTCAAACTGGTGTCCGCACTTCTCACAGCGATACTCGTACAACGGCATTCCAGAACCTCCTCATCTCAACACTGACCGGGCAAGACGGCCTCCCTCGGCCCGCCTACGCCTCCGCGGCGGCCTCGGCTTCACTCCGCTCCCACACGTCCAACGCCTCCAGCATGTACATCGTCTGCGTGTAGGCGAGGCCGCCCGACATGCCCACCGCGACCAGCGCCGTGTCCAGAATCTCGTCTCTACTCGCGCCTTGCTCGAGGCTCATTTTCGTGTGCCTGATGACGCATGGTGTGCAATGCGTCGCCAGCGAAATGGCCAGATTCATCAGCTCCTTCGTCTTAGTCGAGAGAGCCCCCGGCTTTCGCGCCTCCCGCAGGTATCCCCCGAAAGCGGCGATCTCCTCTGGCCGCTCACGCCGTAGCTCCGCAAACCGTAGGTTCGCGTTCCTCACCAGCCCTTCAAGCTCAGATCGCTCCGTCACTGCACCGTCTCCCTTTCCAGGTCAACCGAGGACTCGTCTCACCAGCGCAATCGCCTCTGCAATCCTAGGATCGGTCAGATAGTAGCAGGTTGTTTTCCCATTCCGCACCGCTCTGACCAGGCCGCGGTCCCGCAGAATCGCGAGGTGCTGCGACACGTTGGCCTGGCGGACGGAAAGGGCCTGCTCCAGCTCTGAGACGCAAAACTCGCCCTCGGATATTCGTTCCAGGATGCGCAGCCGCGTCGGATGTCCCATGGCCCTCATCACGGCTGCGAGACGCACGTCCTGCTGACTCTTGTCTGCCTCGAGGTCTTTCATCAGTTTATGCGAATATGGATATATATTACCCACATCTCGAATTGGGGTCAAGTCTCACAGACAAGAGAAGCCATACACGACTGTGTAGGGCGATCACTACGGCCGGCGCCGTCCCCTTGCTACTCAGTTCTGTCCTTGGTCCCTCTGCGCCGCCTCCGGGATGTGCTCCCTCACCAGCGCCTCCATCTCCTTATCGGAGATCGCCGTCGTCCGGCCCTCCTCATACTCATCCCCAACCGCCTTCACAATCTTCGCCACCCCCGGGTGCGTCTTCTCCAGGGCCCCCTCCGCCTCCAGACCATAGTGCGCGTTGATCCAATGCGCCACCCCCGCCGTCCCCGACGTGTTCGTGATCGCCACTTCCACCGGCCGGTTCAGCAGAGCGTCCGTATCGAAGATATTGTAGATCTCCTCGTCCTTCAGCAGCCCGTCCGCGTGAATCCCAGCCCGCGTCACATTGAAGTTCCTCCCCACGAACGGCTGGTTCGGCGGTATTTCGTATCCGATCTCGTCCTCGAAGTACCGCGCCATCTCCGTTATTGCCTGCGTCTGCATCCCGTCGGCAGTGCCCCGCAGCCCGATATACTCGAACACCAGCGCCTCGATAGGTGTGTTGCCCGTCCGTTCCCCTATTCCCAACAGCGTCCCGTTGGCGGCCGCACACCCATACAGCCACGCGTTGGCCGCATTGTCCACCGCCCGGTAGAAATCATTGTGCCCGTGCCATTCCAGCCACTCGCTTGGCACCCCCGCGTGATGCACCAGCCCGTACATGATCCCCTTTACGCTCCGCGGTATCGACGCCCCCGCGTAAGTCACACCGTATCCCAGCGTGTCGCACGCCCGCACCTTCACCGGCATCTTCGCCTCTTCCGAAAGCCGCATCAAGTCTTGCACGAACGGCACCACGAAACCGTAGAAGTCGGCGCGCGTGATGTCCTCCAGGTGACATCGCGGCACCACTCCCGACTCCAGCGCCGACCGCACGATGTCCAGGTACATGTCCACCGCCTGCCGGCGAGTCTTCTTCAGCTTCAGGAAGATGTGGTAGTCCGACACCGACGTCAGAATCCCCGTCTCCGACAGCCCCATCTGCTTGACCAGCTTGAAGTCCTCTTTCCGCGCCCGTATCCATCCCGTGATCTCCGGGTAGCGGAATCCCTTTTCGAGACATGCACCCAGCGCTTTCTTCTGCGCCTCCGAGTACAGGAAGAACTCGCACATCCGTATCACGCCGCTCGGCCCCCCCAGCCGGTGCATCAGTGTGTACAGGTCGGCTATCTGCTTCACGCTGAAAGGCGGCCGCGCTTGCTGCCCATCCCTGAACGTCGTATCAGTTATCCAGATCTCGTCCGGCGGATCCATCGGCACCAGCCGATGGTTGAACGGCACCTTCGGCGCCTGCTCGTAAGGGAACGTATCCCGGAACAGATTCGGCTCCGGAACATCTTGAAGCTCGTAATGGTACGTTTCCTGCTCCAGCGTCTTCCGCCGAATGTTGAACGATATCATATCCCTACCTCCGGGCACACTAGCTACTTGGGCTTCTAGCTTACCCCAATACCCCCCCCTCTGTCCACGTGCCGTGTGCCCCAACGGCCCGTTGGCCTTGCCAACGGTGGCATCTTCGCGAGGCACATCTCTCAAGCCGCTTCTGCGAGCCCCCCTCATCACACTCGCCCGCCGTCACCAACTGCCTCCTACATGGGCCTCGGGCGCGGCATCGTGAACGCGACGCTCGCCTCCAGCTCCCCATCCCGCAGCACCAGATAGAGAGTCCTCACTTGCGGACCGATGGGCGGAATGCCTGGTCCGCCCCTCACCGGAAACCGCACCACGTAGTAGTACATCCCCGACGGGGGCGCGTCCGCGTCGTAGTACACCTCAGCGTCCTCCAGACAATACGGCTCCTCCACCACCACCGGTGGGTACTCCTGGCCCGCACTCGTCTGAAGCGCAAACTCGATGCTTGCCGGATCCCGGTCCTTCGGCATTTGCACTATCACCACGAACTTCAGCTCCCGCTCTGCCGTCCGCAGCGCATCTCTAACCGCCCGTCTGATCCCGGCCTCACTGCTGTCCCCTCTCCGGGCGATCTCGAAGGCCACTTCATCCCGCGGCCAACAGCACCCCGCAGACCTCAGGATCACATGCGCCGACGCGCGCAGGTTCACGTCGTGCAGGCCGGTCGCATACGCGGAATAGGGGTCCGCGCCACTCCTGGCCAACGAGCGCCCCCGCTGCTTCGCTCGCTCCAGGTCCTGCCCCTCCACGCGCAGCGCGGGATGGATGTCCGACTGTTTGCCACACCCGCCGACGATCAGCCCTGCTGTGCCCACCAGTAGCGCCATCCCCACCCGGCACACCGCCGCCGCGGCGCGCCCGCCTCGCTCTCCCGCCGTCCGTCTCCGCCCTCGCCTGCGCCTTCCTTCCGTCCTCAGGGTGCTCATGCACGTTCACCCCTGAACAACGTTCCCGGAGGCCCACTCGCGTCCATGCTACCATACGCCGTTTTCGCGGTCAATGAAACAAGGCGGCTTCCGCAGGAGCCGCCACCGGAAGGGCAAGGCGGCCTCTGCAGAGGCCGCCTCCTGAGAAACAAGGCGGCCTCCGCAGGGGCCGCCCCTCGATCCGCCGTCTACCGATCCCTCACACCGCGTACTTGGCCCCGTACGGCCGGTGCGAGATCGCGGCCATCCGTACGAACGCCCCAGCCAGCGCCTCCTCCACATCCAGAGAGAACGTCTCGCAGAACGCCTCCACGTGCGGCCGCATGTCCTCTCGATCCTTCTCCTCCGCCGGCCCCATCGAAGCGAACTTCGATGCCACCAGCCGCGGATCTACCTCCCCCCGAACATAGATCACTCCTCCGTGCATCCCCGTCCCGCACCAGTCTCCGATCAGCGGCTCCCCGTCCTGTCTCTCCAGCCCCAACACTACCAGCATCCCTCCGGCCATATACTCCCCCAGGAAATCACCCGCGGTCCCACCTGCCACCACCACCGGCATCCTCCCGCGATATGCCTTCATGTGGATGCCGACTCGATACCCCACCTTCCCCCGCACGAACAGCTCGCCCCCGCGCATCCCATACCCCAGCACATCCCCCGCACGTCCCTCCACCACTATCCGGCCCGCGTTCATCGTGTTCGCCACCGCATCCTGCGCATTCCCGCGCACGCGAACCGTCGGCCCATCCATGAACGCACCCAAGTCGTTCCCCGGCACCCCCTCTATGTCGATCTGGACTTTCTCCCCCTGTATCCCGTCCCCAATGTACCGCTGCCCATTCACGTTGGCCAGCTCGAATCGCGTCTCGCCGCCCGCCACCGCTTCACGTATCTGACGGTTCAGCTCTCGATAATGCAATTCCCTCGCATCTATACGCACGGCCGCCTCCCTTTCACGCTCCCACCCCTGCCGGCTTCACCCCGAGAATCTCCAGCGTCGTCTTGTCCAGCCCCACCGCCCGCAGCCGTTCCCGACTCCCCCGCAGGCTCTCCACCGCGTTCACCCCCATCGCCCCCAGAATCTCCTCCAGCTCCGCGCTCCATCCCCGCACCAGGTTCGCCACCCGCTTAGACCCCACGTACGGGTCCAGCCGCCGCGTCAGCCTCGGATCCTGTGTCGTGATCCCCCACGAGCACTTCCCCGTGTAGCACTTCTGACAGAGAGTGCAGCCGAGCGCCAGCAGCGCTGCCGTCCCCACCGCCACCGCGTCCGCCCCCAGCGCAATCGCCTTCGCCGCATCCGCGCTCGACCTGATCCCCCCGGCCGCTACAATCGACGCCCGATTCCGAATCCCCTCCTCTCGAAGCTGCTGGTCCACCACTGCAATCGCAATCTCTATCGGTATCCCAAGATGATCCCGGATGATCGTCGGCGCCGCTCCCGTTCCGCCCCGGAACCCGTCCAGGTACACCATGTCCGCGCCCGCTCGCACTATCCCGCTCGCAATCGCCGCCACATTGTGTACCGCAGCGATCTTGACCGACACCGGCTTCTCGTAGTTCGTCGCCTCCTTCAGCGCAAAGATCAGCTGCTTCAGGTCCTCGATGGAGTAGATGTCGTGCTGCGGCGCCGGCGACAGCGCATCACTGCCCACCGGAATCATCCGCGTCTCCGACACCGCCGCCGATACCTTCTCGCCCGGCAGGTGCCCCCCGATCCCCGGCTTCGCTCCCTGCCCGATCTTAATCTCGATGGCCGCGCCGGCGTTCAGATAGTCCGCATGAACCCCGAACCGTCCCGACGCGCACTGCACGAACGCACGGTCCGCGTACGGCTTCAGCTCCTCGTGCAGCCCTCCCTCCCCGGTGTTCCAGAGGGTCCCACACTCCGCCGCCGCCATCGCTATCGCCTTCTGCGCGTTCAAGCTTATCGAGCCGTACGACATCGCCGCAAAGATGATTGGCGTCTCCACCTGCAGTACCGGCCCCATTTCGGTCGCCGGCTCCGGACGCCCGTCTTTCATCTTCACCTCGACCTTGTCCGGGATCCGTCCCAGATAGCTCCGCAGCTCCATGGGTTCCCTGAGCGGATCTATCGAAGGATTGGTCACTTGGCAAGCGTCGAGCAGCAGATGGTCCCAGAGGATGGGGTAGGGGAGGTCATTGCCCATCCCCGTCAGCAGCACGCCCCCCGTCTCCGCCTGCAAATACACGTTCTGGCGATGCGCCTGCCCCCACAGCGGATGGGGCCGATAGTGCTGCACGTTCGGAACTACCGCGATGGCCTCCTGCGGGCAGAACGTCTCACATCTGTGGCACCCCACACACTTGTCCGGATCCACCACCGGACCGTCCTCCCACGACAGCGCCTTGAACCCGCATTGCTGAACGCACCGCTTGCACCGCGCGCATCGCTCCGCATCGTGCGTCCACCGAAACTCCGCAGACCGACGGTACGCGGGCACTCGCCGCGGCCGCGCGCTCGCTCGCGCGCCCTCTCCCGGCCTCCCGATCCCTTCTCTCCCAGGCGAGCTGCTACCCACTTGGCACCTCCTGACCCATCCCCGCTGTCTCTCCCACTCCCGGCTCTCCCACCACCACGTCCGACCCCAGACGTCCTATCACGGGCTGCCCCGCTCGTGGCGCCCACACCAAGTCCGGCTCCGGACACATCCCCCGAATCCCCGCCTCCTCGCTCGATATGTACAGCCACTTGTCCTTCCGCGCCGCCACCAGCGGCCTCAGCTTGATCCGGTCGTTCACCCCCACCATCTCCCCATCTCGCGCGAAGATGATCGCAAACGGCCCGTTCACGAGCGCGCTCCCATACACCTGCCGCAGCATCGTGTACAGCCGCTGCTTCTCCTCCGGCATCCGCTCTATCTGCTCCCAGAACGGAGCCGCCAGCACATCACACGCCACCTCCACCGGGAGCCCGTGCCGCCGAATCAGCAGGTCCAGCAGATAGGCCATGACCTCCGTATCCGTCCGCATCGTGCACTGGTACCCGAACATCTCCAGATACCGCTTGTTGATCCCGTAAGACGATATCTCCCCATTGTGCACCACCGCCCAGTCCAGCAGCGTGAAAGGATGCGCTCCCGCCCACCACCCCGGCGTGTTCGTCGGGAACCGCCCGTGCGCTATCCAGATGTACGCCTCATACTCCTCCAGCCGGAAGAAATCGGCGATGTCCTCTGCGTACCCAACCGCCTTGAACGCCCCCATGTTCTTGCCGCTCGAGAACACGAACGCGTCCGGAATCTCCGAGTTCACCCGCATCACCCGGGCCAACACATAGTCCTCAGCCGACATCCCGGACTCCTCCAGCTTGCCCGCCGGCGGCAGCACGAAGTACCGCATCAGATCCGGCGGATCGACCACCCCCGGATTCGGCCGCGTAGGAATCCGCTCGTCGTGCAGTACGTCGAACGCTTCCCCCAGCACCGCCTCCGCCTGCCCCTGTGCCTCCGCACCGTAGTACATGATGTGAAGTGCAAACTGGTCCTTTCGGTGCGGGTACATCCCATACGCCGCGAACCCCCCGCCCAGCCCATTCGACCGCTCGTGCAAGATGGCGATGGAATCCCGGATCGCCTCTCCCGTCACCCGCTCCCCGGTCAGGCTCATCATCCCGCTCAGCCCACACCCCGACACCGACCGCCGGTCCCGATCGAAGCCCGAATCACTCATCGCCTTCCTCCTCCGCCCCTTTCACCTCATCCCCAAGCAGCCTCCGCAGCTCCTCCGCCGCGGCCTCCGGCGACGGCGGCAGCCCCAGCCGCCGCCGCTGCGCCACCGAAGCCTCCGTCAGCCGCCCCTTCTCTCGGAATGCCCGCATCCCCTCAACCACCCCGGCCGGCGCCAGACCCCGCGCGATCGCGAGCCTCTTCGCCTTCCGCAGGATCGTCATCTGATCGTACTTGTTCGGGCACAGCTCCGTACACGTGTAGCACTCCACGCACTTCCAGAGATCCGGCGACTCCAGCACCGCCTCCACCTGCCCCGCCGCCAGCGCGCGCACAAGCGCATTCGGATCGAACGTCGGATCGGCCCTCGCCACGGGGCAGTCCTCCACACAAGCCCCGCACTCCGCACATGCCCGCAGCAGCGCGTAGTTCCACTCGCTCCGCACCAGATCAACCGCCGCCCGCCGCCCCCGCCATCGATCCAGGAACGGTGCCGTGTCCACGCGGTGACGCTCGATCCCCAGCTCATCCGGCTCCATCCCCAGCGCCAGCCCCAGCAGCTCCGGGTAGTAGAACACCGGCAGCTTCAGATCCTCCCCGGCACGTTGCAGCACATGCTGCATGTTATCGTACTGCATCATGCACGACGGACACACCACCGTCAGCGCCTCCGCCTCGTGCTCCACCATATCCCCCAGCTTGCTGCGGCACATCGCCTGCGCCGTCTCCTCCTCCCCGGCCCGCAGCAGCAGATTCCCGCAGCACTCCATCTTCGATGGATACGCCACGCTCTCAGCGCCCAGCGCCTCCACCAGCTCATCGAACTTGCTCGGCCACAGCGGATCGTCGAACAGAAGCTCATCGCTCGGACGAAGCAGGTGACACCCGTAGTGGACGGCGATCCCCATCCCGTCCATCGGGTACGCGATCAGATTCCGCAGTCCCCCCGCGCCGAAGTCTTGGTAGAGCACATCCAGCACGTGCATCACATCGGTCCCGCCCTCATACCGCCGCCCCACCCGCGCCAGCTCCCCGTTGACCTCCTCCCGCAGACCCCGATGCGTGTCCAGCTCGACCTGCGCCTCCTTCAGGGTCGAGAAGCACCCCGTGCAAGGCGTCACGAAGATCCGCCCCGCCTCCTCCGCCACCGCCAGATTACGCGCCGCAGTAAGCAGCCACGTCCGGTGGCTCATGTTGCGGATCATCGTCTTCTCGGGGCAGCAGGTCAGGCCTTCGACGTCTACCGCGTCCACTCCAAGCCGCTCAAACACCGCCCGCGTCGACTTCTCCATGTACGGCAGCCGAGCCGGAACGTAGCAGCCCCAGAAGTAAGCATATGCCGCCATCTCTGCCTCCGCCTCACAGCAGCCTTCACCCGACTTCAGTAACAGCCGGCCACAATTCTGTCGGCAGTAGGTCTCCTACTGCCGACAGCCACAACACATCTCAGTATACC
>JALGTG010000299.1 GCA_029821495.1 Candidatus Hebobacteria bacterium | reverse complement strand
TACAGAGAGGGTGGTTACAAATCAGCCGCTCTTCCAACTGAGCTACGCCGGCCCAATGTCCGATTCCACGAAAACGGCCCCCTACATCATTGTGGGCCGAGATACCAATCTGTGTCTCGCGCGCCATCTCCCCCCACATTCTGCCACTAGTACTGCTGATGGAGAATCAGTTGTTCGCCTTGAACAGGCCGAAACCGACCCAATTCTAGCACCTCCTGATGGCGTTGTCAGCACCTACAGGCTGTCCCGTCGCTATGTAACAACCGCACTATGAGCCGCGGTGCCTCACCAAGTCCGCCCAGTTCTGAAGGGCTGGCCGGTGATGAGTGTCACTGCACCCCAGAGGATCTCGTTCAACAGATCCCCGGCAATGAAGCCGATCGCCAGCGGCACGCTCCTTCGATATAGGCGTAGGCCGCCGTACCGAACGACCAGCGTCTTGGCCAGCCACCCCACCATGAATGGCATGTAGTACATGTACATCACCCAGGTGGAGGCCGTGAGATAGCCGATGGGGTGGAAGGGCCACCACCAGAACCTCAATCTCATGGCGCCGAGGAAGAACGTCACCAGCATCCCTGCACCCACGGCTATGGCTCCCGGCATTTCAACGCCCGAGGGATTGGTGATGTACTCGTCTACGAACCAACTGAAGCCGTGCAGCTGCCTCAGCGTATGCGGAGCGGAGGGCAACGCGTAGTAGCCCTGCCGGTAGATCCCAGCCAACGTGACGTAGACGCCGATGAGGACCGAGAGCAGGAAGGCCGCTGCCATGGCGAGGAGGAGCGGCCGCCTCTGAATGCCAGCTGCATCGGCGATCTTCATAGATTCGAGAGCATTGCCCGGCACAACATCGAGGCTGTTGCTACCACTGCCGGTTGATGGAACATAGGCCCAGTGGGCGGATAGAAGCACGACGGTGTCCCGAGGTCGAAGAATGGCCCGCCCTAGGGGCACGACCATGAGCTCGTGCGGGTAGAACGGATAGGGCAGGAATCCCATGCCTGTTTCAGCGCGTAGCCTGGACCATGTCATGTAGTAGACGAGGATTAGCAGAATCAGGATTATCCCGAACCCGACGCGCGCTCCCGCCAGCCAGCAGAAGCATACCAGCCAGCCAAACGAGAGAAGGAGGCCGAGCACGGTCCACCGGTAGGGAAGTGGCTCCTGCGCATCGGCTCGCCCAGGCCGACGGCTGAAGGCGACGCGAATTGCATGGCGCAGATGCCGGCGGGCCGACCAAGCCGCCATAACGCCGATAGCCAGCAGTGCCCCGGCACCTTGGTAGACGGGCGCGGGAAAATCGGGCGTCCACCAGGACTGGGGCCGCTGCGGGGTAGCTCCGGCGGCGACAGCGATGACGGTGAGGCCGATCCGGACAAACCAGAAGAACCAGCAGGAGAAGGAGAGGTCCCTGGGGATCAGGTACGCGATCGCGATCAGCCACGGCCAGAGAACCACGTCTATCTCACCGAGGCCGGACAGCGGCCCGACGGGCTGCCATGGCATGACAGTGACGGGCCCCAGCGGGACCGCGGGAACCGCTGGGTAGTATCGCCTCAGCGTTTCGAAGACCGTTAGTCCGAGTGACACCGCGAGGCCGAGCCAGAACAGTGCCGCAGGCGTAATCCTCGCCGCTCGCCGACCGTTCTTGGCCTGCGATTCGGCCACCATCTCCAGGGGAATCTGGGCCAGCGGAAAAGTGAGTCGCTCGTGGGTTATCCACTGGCGCTGAAGCAGCAGAATGAGGCAAACCGAGCAGACCGACAGCGCCACAAGGAACGAGCACCACATCGCGAGCGGAGTCCACCAGAGCGACCACGGGACTGAGTCCGCTCCGTGGTAGAAGCCCTCAACTGCGGACCACTCGGTGGGGCCGAACCAGTGTGGCAGCAGGGGTATGAAGCTGTCCTGCCAGGGAGGCATGCTAGTGGCGGCCAAGTAGCGCTGGATGGTGCAGCGCGCAAGCATGGTCGACATTATCTTTGTCGAGACCACGGGCGCGCCGGCCAATACAATGAGGTAGACTGTCAGCAACTCTCGGCGGCCGAGCTTCAGACGCCGGCCAATGGGCAGTATCGTCCCCGCTGCTGCAAGTAGGAAGAGAAGCGCGAAAGGACCGGAGGCCGGCACGCCGGCGCCGAACCTGGGCGCGGCGTAGCGGTCGACATCGAGCGAAAAGCCCAATACCGCGACCACTGCCACCAGTGCGAGCCCGGTTATCACCGCGGCCCTCGTCACGCCTCCGCGGGGCCGTTCGCCTCCGCGCCGCGCCTGGCTCGCGGGTCGGTCCGGCTTCATACGTCCCATCTAGTGTTCCGACCTCTCAAGGCATAGTCAACTGGTCGCCCCCGCCAAAGAGAGTGTGCGCGAGCGGCACAGTCGACCGCTCGTGACTGTCTTGGCCGGATATGACGAGAGCAGCACTCTCCAGCTCAATCGCGTGCGGCTCGCGGGCGTGGTCTGGGAACAGCCGACCGCCGAACGAGAACTGCACGGCTACCAGCCTCCCCAGTCGCAGGTCGCCGCTCTGAGAGGCCTCCTTCCAATAGGGGGAGATGGACGGAAAGCCTCGGGGCAAGTCTGCGACGCTGACAGGGCGCAGGGCGGAGAGCGGGAGGTGGATCTCGCGCCACTCCGAGGTGAGCGCGACGGTCGCACCCCAGGCTGATCCGTCATCATCGAGCAGGGCGACCTCGAAGCTGGTGGTGGCCTCCTCGCCGCCGCGGACCCGCAACTGCAGAGTGTCGAACCGGCTGACGTCCCCGCGCCGGGCTGCCAACTCATCGGCGAACACATAGCGGCAAGAGATGTCGTTAGGGTGACGGGCGAAGCTGGGCACGTCGATTCGCAGCGCCAGCCGGCCGGGAGTCATGCCGGAGACAAGGCTCTCGCTGTACCTGATGCCGTGCCCCCGCTGGAGTCTGGCCCGGTCGCGTTCGGCCTCGAAGAGGGCCAGAGGCGCGTGTTCTGCTACGACCGGCGCCTGCCACAACTCCACGTCTGGCTCGCCCGCCGCATCAGCCGGGAACGTCCGCACCTCGTCGCCCGTCTGCACGGTGATGGAGTACTCCAGCTTCTCCCCCTTAATCCAAGCGGCCGGAAGCTCAGCAGCATACTCATAGCCGTGCCGGCGCTGCATGGCCACGGCGTGAAACGCGGATTCTCCATCCGCGCGCGCGTGGAGTGTAACGCTGTCCGGCTGCTGGGAGGAGACGACCTCTGCTGCCATGCTCCATGCTCGCCCTCGCGCCAACTCCCGAGGCGGCTCGTGGAGCACGACTGCTGGTTCCTCCTCCCCGACAGGCGCGATGAATTCACCGAGAGACAGGTGCCCGAAGGGCATGTCGGCAGTGAACTCCGGCGGCGAAACGCGGTCCCGCCTGAGCAGGTATACCCCGGGCCGGATCGAGAACAACCCATCCTCTGCCTCGGCGCGGAAGGTATTGCCTTCGTTGAGAGGGCTGACGCTGAACTCGCCTCCCAGGTCCGGCACCCGTATCTGCATGGGCCATTCGCGCCACAGAATCCGGGAGACCTTCCGGTCCAGACACGGCCTCCCATACGGGTCTCTCACCCACACCGCGTCGGGATGGACTTCCAGCCGCCAGACACCAGACGCCAGTCTCTCCAGGAAGTAACAGCCCGTCCCCTCGTAACGCACCACCGGCGAAGAGCCACACCCCACCACACGCTCCAGCAGTTCCGGCTTCGGTGGCTCAGTCTCGGTATCGTTGGAGTAGAGAAACTCGCGCTCCGTTACCATCTCGCTGAGGTCTTCCTCGTAGCTCACCCGGAAGGGGCCGAAGCGAGTGTTCTCCGGATAGCTCCCATAGCTCTCCCCCCGGGGCAGCCTCCGAAACGCCTCCCCTGCGATCAACAGGCTGATGGCTTTGTTGGGCGTATGGACCAGGTTCAGATAGTGCGTCTGGTACTCGGTGTTGCTCCCAGCCAGCGGCAGCGGATCGTAGCTGAACATCGTCGCGAACTGCGCCCCACCGGCGCGGAAGGTCCTCGCCATCGCCGGGTACATATGGCAGCCCGGCACATCCGCCGCGTCAAACTCGTAGACCAGCTTCGCCTTGCCCGCCAACTCCAGGCTGCGCATCTGTGGGTAGTCGTCAACCTTCGGCAGGCAGTTGCCGCGAAGCGAATGCCCTGCCAGCAGTCCGGCGGGGTACCAGCCGAAGGTGCAGCCTTCAACCGTCGAATCGCGCAGGGCAGCGACATGCCCTGGCCACATGCTCTGGCTGATATTGTAGAAGAGGGGCTTCCGGCACCCGGCACCCCGAACGGCCTCCGCCAGGGCGTCTATGTACTCTCTCGTGTCTTCCTCCGTGCGGGGGTTGACGGGCTCATTGATGAGCTCGACGGCGAAGATGATCGGATCGTCCTTGTAGGCAATGCCTGTGTGGGGATTGACGTGGCGCATGAGCTGGGCTAGGTAGTTCCGCTGCGCCTTCCGCGCCTCTGGACTGGTGGCGAGGTCGTACTTGCTGTAGTAGTCCGAGAACCCCTGGGGCGGTCTATCCTCTTCTGGTTCCGGCCACTGCGCGCTGTAGGTGACGATTGGCGTGAGGAGGATGTAAAGTCCGCGCGCCCGAGCCTTCCAGATCACGTAGTCCAGCAGTCGCAGGTGGTCGTTCTCCACCAGATTTCCCTGGCGGTCAGTTAGCTCGCGATCCCCCCAGAGGCACAGACGTAAGCCATCCAGACCCATGCGGGCGAGATGGGCAAGATCA
>JALGTG010000298.1 GCA_029821495.1 Candidatus Hebobacteria bacterium | reverse complement strand
ATCCGACATGTCTACTACGACCCTGAGTTCACCAGCCGACCGGTGGCGCACACCCAGGTACACATGCTCAGGAGCAACCTTGGTCTCCTCGCGCCGCGGCAAACGAAGGAGGATTTCGCGGCTCTTGCCACTCGACACATCGCTATGCAGAAGGTGGTGGCAGTGTACGATGCGAACACGCTCTTCCCGCTCTACCTCTATCCCCCCTCAGGCTCCAACGCGGTCTCCCGGGACGACCAGCAGGAGCTCGCTTTCAGAAGACTGCACCGCGAACACAGCGATCAAACAACGAGGCAGCTCATGCGCGCGGCGATCCGCCGCCTCTTCCCCGCCCCCGAATACCCCCGCTGGCCCAACCTCGACCCCCTCCTCCTCGCCGACCTGGAGGAGCGCCTTAACCTAGCCTTCATTCCCGATGGAACCGCCGACCTCAAGAAGACCTTCGGCCCCGAGGACGTCTTCAACTACATCTACGCGATCCTCCACTCGCCCACCTACCGCGAGCGTTACGCCGAATTCCTCAAACGCGACTTCGCCCGCATCCCCTTCACCTCCGACCCCAAGCTCTTCGCCACGCTGGCCGAGAAGGGTGCGGACCTCGTCGCTCTCCACCTCCTCGAATCCGACCTCCTCGCCGGTGTCACCTCCGATCTGCGCGGCGAGGGCTCCAACACTGTGGAGCGCATCCGCTATGACGCCAGAGACCACCGCGTCTACATCAACAAGGCCCAGCACTTCCCCAACGTCCCCTCCGACGTATGGAGCTTCAAGGTAGGCGGCTATCAGGTCTGCGAGAAGTGGCTCAAGGACCGTAAGGGCCGCACCCTCTCCTACGACGACCAGGAGCACTACACGAAAGTCACCGTCGCCCTGCGCCACACCATCCGCCTCATGCAAGAGATAGACGCCCTCATCCCTTCCTGGCCTATCCCGTAGTCGCGGCCCGCCTGTTCGCGACTGCCACCAGTCAACAACGTCATCCCCCAACCCCCGACCACCTCCCACACCCCGCGGCCGTACCGAACGACATCACTCCCGCCCACCCCGCCCGCATCTACACTCTCATTCTGAGCGGCTTGTTCGCCATAGCTCGAGCGAAGGCGAAAGCGAAGAATCCCGGCGTAACCTCCCCATCCCGGTAGCGCAGAGCTTGCCCTCACCTTCCGGTGTTTCGGGAACTCGCTCCCGAAACCGCCGCACCCGCCCCTCCCCGTAGCGCAGGTTTCCAACCTGCGTACTCCTCCCGGTAGCGTAGGTTTCCAACCTGCGTACTTCTCCCGGTAGCGTAGGTTTCCAACCTGCGTGCCCGCCAAAGGTCCGCCTCAGGCGGATAGGGCGGGGTCTCCGCACCCCGCCAGCCGGTCCCCCCGTGCAAATCCCCCTTCGGAGAGCGAAGGACTTCGCCCCCACCAGTCCTTCGCCGTTTCCCGCGCCGCGCCGCAACGCGCCCACGCCGCGCCGACCCACCCACGTACTCTACGTGTCATTCCGCGGCGAGCCGTCCGCACGCCACCGTCGCGGGCGGCGAAGCGAGGAATCTCGGCATCGTCCCCCTACTCACCCTCTCCCCTGTGTCATCCCGCGGGACCGAAGCGACGAGGGATCTTAACACCTCGCGCCTTCCTCCCAACCCCACGCCGCGCGCTACTTCCCCCCGCTCCCCCGCCCCGCGCCGCAACCCGCGCGCGCGACGAAGAGTGGAGAAGGGAACCAGCCGGCCGCTTCAACCTAACGTCCCATTATCAACATAGCGGAATAGCTATCACTTAGCTCGCGATACACCGAATAACTGCCGAGGGAGCGGCGATTACGCGCCGGCGAGGGGCTCCGAAATCATGTTCAAAACACAGCACATGCGGACATTATGGACAAACAGACTCTCCGCAAAAGCCCGCTCCGGGCGATTCCGAGTTTCGAGAATGACCGCACATTGTCCGTGCGGTCATATTCTTGTTCGACCCTCAAGACAATGGACAATCACGATTGCTAGAAGCTCAATAAAGCGCTTGCGGGAACCGCCGAAACGTGAACACTTCCTGGCACACTCGTGGGCGATTAAGTGCACAGATGCGTCCGTGGACAATCGAGTTTGTCCGCCCGATGGCGGCCGTTCCGAACAGGAATCGGGGTCCCGATGTGCAGCTATTCCTCCAAGTTCAGCCACCGCATCTGCTTCGCCGTCAGAGCCACCTCAAGCGCCTCCAGCGACGTTCTAGTCTCCGACAGCACCCGCGGCCCGACCAGCGCGAAAGTAGGAAATGGCTGACTCAGCACATAAGCCAGCGCAATACTAATCGGCAGCACACCCATCTTCTGCGCCAGCTCACCCGCCCGCGCCCGCCGCAGGAAATTGTCGTCGCTGTACCAGGACCGCACCAGCTCCTCGTCAGAGCGATTCTCCGTCCCAGACCGGCACCAGCATACGGGCGAGGCTGAAGTTATTACTCACCGCCGCGAAGCCCGTGCGATCATTGCGCGCCGCGTACTCATTCGCGGCCTGAATTCGCTCCAGGGACCAGTTAGAGCCCCCAAACGCCCGAACGCGGCCGGCCTCGAGCTGCTGGTTGAAAGCGTCGAGCCATTCGTCAACGGGAACCTCGGTGTTGTCGCGGTGGGCGAAGTAGAGGTCAACGTAGTCCGTCTGGAGCCGATCTAGAGTCTGGGCGAGCTGCGGCGCCATGTACTCGGGCCGGTCGAACGGCGTGTGGACGCCCTTGCCGATGATGACGACCTTGTCGCGGACGTTGCGGTTCTTGATCCACGAGCCGAGGAGCCGCTCGGGGGCGCCGCCGCCGTAGATGTAGGCGGTGTCGAAGCAGTTTCCGCCGCGCTCGAAGTAGTCGTCGAACATGATGGCGGCGTGGGGCATCCAGCCCTGGTTGTCCGCGCCGATGACTATGCGGGCGACGGGCTTGTCAATGCCGACAACCTCGCCGTACTCCATCTTCGCGTCTTGCCTAACGGCGAGCGGACGCTTGCTGACGGTGAGGGGCTGGGCATCCGGCCTCTCGGAGTCGTAGAGGAGGCCTATTGACTGTCGCCAACGGTCGAGGGTTCTCATGTTGCCGAGGGTGTCGTCCCAGGTCATGGAGGGTGGGCGGGCCTGGCGGTTGTCGTTGTCTATGTTCGCGGCGACGGTGTCGGCCTCAATCGAGTATAGGCCGCGTTCGCTCTCGATTGTGATCTCCTCGGGCCGCTGCTCCCCGCCTCTGTGGAGGAGGATGGAGGTGCGGCCGTTGCTGCTGCCCGGTATCCAGGGATCGGGGACGACGATGCGGCCCTCGGAGCCGAAGATGCGGACGACGTTCTCCAGGTTGAGGTGCACGCCGGTGGCGAGCTGGGCGAGAATGCCGCCGGGGAATCTGAGGGAGGCGACCGCGTACTCGTCGACGCGGCTGAGGTCGCCGATGTGGGCGGTGGCCTTCAACTCGACGGGCTCCTCGAAGTCCTTGCCTACGGCGGCTCCGGCGATAAGCCGCGCCATGGAGGTGCAGTAGCAGCCGACGTCGAGGATGCCGCCTCCGCCAAGCTCCTGGCTGAAGAGGCGGCCCTTGACGTCGAGGTGTGCCTGGAAGCTGAAGGACGCCTGGATCAGGCGGACCTCGCCGATCGCGCCCTGGCGGAGCAGCGCGACGAGCTTCGCTGTCTGGGGGTGGCAGCGGTACATGAAGGCTTCCATGAGGAAGACGTCGTTGGCGAGTGCGGCCTCGGTGACGGCCATCGCCTCGGGGTGGTTGAGGGCGAGGGGTTTCTCGCAGAGAATGTGCTTGCCCGCCTCGGCCGACTTGATGGCCCATTCCGCGTGCATGGGGTGGGGTGTGGATACGTAGACGGCGTCCACGGAGTCATCGGCGAGGAGCGCTTCGTAGCTGCTGTAACGTCGCGGGACGTTGAACTTGTCGCCGAAGCGATCGGCGGAGGCCTGCGTGCGGCTGCCGACGCCGATGAGTTGTCCGGTCTCCGACCCGGCCAGGCCCTCGGCGAAGACGCCTGCGATTCGGCCGGTTCCGATGATTCCCCAGGCAAGCTTGCTGGCCACTGATTGTTCCTATCTGCGACTCGCGCCGCTGGAATTGCGATGCCGCCCGGAGGCGGTCCAAAGGGTATTCGCTGATGGTGGTCGTCGCCCTGCCGGTGGGACGGGCTATGACGCGGCGTGGGGAACGGTTGACGGCAGGAGAGCGAAGTCCTTCGCTCTCCGAAGGAGGACTTGCACGGGGGGACGGGCTGGCGGGGTGCGGAGACCCCGCCCTATCCGCCTGAGGCGGACCTTCGGCGGGTACGTAGGTTGGAAACCCGCGCTACCGGGAGGAGGGGCAGGAGGCAAGCTCCTGCCGAACGGGAGGGGGTGGCGGGGTGCGGAGACCCCGCCCTACAGCGCGGCAACGGCCGGCGGGCATGCAGAGACATGCCCGCCCTATCCGCCTGAGGCGGACCTTCGGCGGGTACGCAGGTTGGAAACCTGCGCTACCGGGAGGAGGGGCAGGAGGCAAGCTCCTGCCGAACGGGAGG
>JALGTG010000005.1 GCA_029821495.1 Candidatus Hebobacteria bacterium | reverse complement strand
CGGAACTCGGGGGCTGGGAGAAGACGGCGGCCTGACAGCCCGCCGACAGTGTCAGTCGCGCCGCGGCCCCGCTAGAACGCAACTTGGCGGGGTCGCGGCGTGTCTCCCCATCTCGTCGCACGACCCTACAGGGCGAATGCACCGCCGATGCCACGCGTCCGCAGAGCTCCCTAGCGCACCGAATGGCCTACCGAGCGCTTGTGCGGGACGCTGACGAGTCAGACTGTGGGATTGGTGTGCGAATATGGAACAATCCACTCGGATGAGACCTGTAGGGATGGTTCTTGCGTGTCTGTAGGAACTGCTAAAGAATCGCCGCCACAAACCGCGCGCGAGACGGCCGAGGGTAGCGATGTGAAGAAGGCGCGCTGCCTGTGCGGCAAGTGGTGGGCGTACAGAGACGGCGAGACGCTGATCCTGCGCTGTAAGCTGTGCAGACGAGACATAGTCATCAGCGGGGAGAACCTGAGAATTACATATCGGTAGTTCAGGTCTGCCGAACGCGAGTCTGAGCGCAATCTAGAGCCAAAGAGCCGAAGATCCAGCCAGAGCCAAGGGTGAAAACCCTTGGCTCTTTTCTATTGCCCGTGATGCGCGCCATCCCTGGCCGGTCCCATCCCAAGCCGATGCCCGCAGTTCGCTGACGCGGGCCGGCGTCGTGAGGGACTGAAGGACGATGCGACGACGCGGCCGGGCCGACATATTGAAGCTGGTCCTACCTCTTCCCCTTGTCGCGCTACTCATGGTAGCGGCCTACTTCGGCACGCGCCGTAGCTGGGAAAGGTCCCCTCACCTGTTCTGGGATGCGAAACCACCAACCCAAGACCACACAGCGGGGAGCCGCGCTCCCGAATCAGCCCAAGAGGCGCCAGCAGTGACGCGCACGGAGGAGCGGCACGCCCAATTCGCGCTCCCCGCCGTCCCTGAACCCCTGCCCGAGCGGGCAGACGCGGCCGCCTCCCCCACGCCAAGAAGACCGCCTACAGGAAACGACCGTTTGCCTGGGCCGGCGCTGGACAAGGCCACCCCCTCTTATGAGGCCGCGCTGCGAGCCAGCGAACCGCCGCCTGCTGCCGCCAGCGCACCGAGTCCGGTGCCGGCCCCTGCCGTTCCACTGGTCCCCGCGTGCGATTCGACGCCGGCTACTACTACGGCAGAGGGCTGTCTGCAGGACAGCTCGCGGAGAGGCTAACCGAGTCGTGGGCGGAGCAGGGAGTGAACCTGGTCTACTTCTACGCCTACAACAAGGTCTACGGCGCTCGCTATCACACCACCTACCCCGGCAGCATAATGGAAGACTACGGGCGGCAGGATCTGCTGGGCCAGGTGATCCGGCAGGCGCACCACCGGAGCATCAAGGTGATCGCTTGGCTCAACGGGGTGGAGCACAAGCAGATGTGGGAAGCCCACCCGGACTGGCGCCAGAAGACGAAGGACGGGGCCGACTACAAGCCCGGTGGCGACAGCTACCTTCTGTGCGTGCGCAACCCCGAGGTGATGCAGTGGTGGCTGGGGTTGGTAGACGACCTGCTGACACGCTACCCCGACCTGGACGGCATCGACATGGCTGAATTCCAGATCGACCGGTGGGGTGACCACACGTGCTACTGCGAGCACTGCACGGATCAGTTCCACGAGACGCACCCGGGGCAGCCGGCCCCTGGGAAGAAGTGGCGGGAGTTCCGCGCTGATGGGCTGACCCGTCTGCTGGCTGCGACCGGTCGGCTGGCGCACAGCTACGAGATGGAAAGCCACGTCACCACAGTCTTCACCGCCGGCCGCGACGGGAATCTCATGTCGAGCGGGCAGGTGCGGGACGCGACCGGTTTCGACCTGGAGGGAGTGTTGACCGCCCCGTCGAGGCCGGACGTGATACAGGCGGAGCTAATCTGGCAGCAGTGGGCTGCGCTGTACGAGGACCAGAACACATTCACTGCGGACTGGACAGGCGGGGCCGTGAGCGACGCGAAGCGAATGGTCGAAGGCAGGGCGCGGCTGATCGCACACATTGAGGTGACGGACTTCGGGTGCGGCAGTCTCGACGGGCCCAGCCTGGGACGCACCATCGCCGCCGCTGTGCAAGGCCGTCCCTACGGCATTGACATCTACGACAGCTATCAACTTGAGAGGACAAAGGACGCCCCTGGACGCCTGCGGGTGGCATGGCTTGGGCCGGGAATCTAGCAGCGGAGGCGCCGGCGTCGATCGAACGTCTCGGCTCTGCGTTGATTCGCGGGAGCAGTAACAGGGGGGCAGTGACCTTAGGCGACCTGGCGGCGGCACGACGCCCAGTCAGCCGCCGACACAGGCGCATCCCGGCCGGATGACCTCCGCGTCCGGCCGGGCATCCTTCTTGCCTGCGGCACGAGACCCGTATGTGGCCCCGGCCGCGTTGCTTTGCCGGGCCCGATGTGGCATGATACTATGCTAGCGTTGTGTTTCCTGTGCCCTCGCGCTGGGAATGCATGTATGTGTCCTCATGAGAACCACTGTCACGACCATTCTGCTGCTGCTGACCCCTCTGCCCGCCAGTTCCGTTGAAGCCGCGGGCAAGCGCGTTATGGTCGTTCACGACGCTGCGGCGCCCGGGTCGGCGGAGGAGCGTGCTGTGGCTGCAGTGCTGGACCTGCTGGGCCACTTCGACTACAGCGCAGCGACGGTTTCCACCCAAGACTACCGGGCAGGCGATATCACACGCTATGACGCTACCGTCTACCTCGGCACGATGGAGGGAGCCGATCTGACCGACGCCCTCCTGGTCGATATCTATGACAGCGACCGGCCCGTCTGTTGGCTCGGCGCCAATCTGCAACAGCTCGCCGACCGGTTCTCTCTGGGACGCTATGGGTTTCGTCTCGGAGAGACCGAGTCATCGACTCATCCGAGGCGCGTCGTATACGAGGGCCAGCACTATCGCCGGGCCAACGCGCTGCTGCCCGAGATCGTGGTGACACGGCCGGATGTGTGTCATGTACTGGCGCTCGCTCAAGGAGATGGGCAGCCGCTACCCTACGCGGTCCGCAGTGGAGAGTTCTGGTATTTCGCTGAGCTCCCGTTGTTTGAGACCCCGGATGGCGGAAGCCACTTCGTATTGTGCGACCAACTGCACAGTGTTCTCGGAGAGAGACATCCCGACTCCAGGCAGGCGCTCATCTGCATTGCAGGGATATCGGCGGAAAGTGAGACGAATGCGCTCGCCGGGCTGATCGAGTACTTCCACCACGCCGGGGTGCCCTTCGCGATCGCGGTGGCGCCAGAGATCCGGGACCCAGCAACAGGCCGGAGCCTGCCCCTGAGTAGCAAGCGGACGCTGGTGGGACTGCTGCGCGGCGCGCAGGCGAACGGCGCGAGCATTGTGTCGCACGGCCTCTACGCGCAGTCGCCGTCGACAGTGAGTAGGGCAGGGGCCGGCGGAGAAACTGGGGAGAGTGCTGTCCGCCCTCGCTTCGAGAAGGCGATGTCGGAGCTGGCGAGGTGCGGGCTCTATCCCGTGGCATGGGTCAGCCCGGGCGCGGCGGCGCCGGCCGAAGATACGGCTGGCAGCGCTGCGTTGTGTTCGACTCTGTGGCAGCGCCGCGAAGCGGAAGGCGCGCGGGCCGCGTTTCCATTTCTCGTCCGAGTCGACAGCTTCGGCCACCGCATTATCCCGGACAATCTGCCACCTCTGAATGAGGGACATGGCGAGGTCGAGGCCATGCTCGCAGACGCGCGCCGCTACGCGCCGCTCACAGACGCCTGGGTCACAGCTACCATTGATCCCGCCGCCAGTCTCTCGAATGTGGAGTTGCTCGTGCGCGGCCTGCGACAACTCGGCTACGAGTTCGCCAACCTCCGTGCAATGAGGAACTGGACGGAGGGAGAATCTCTGCACATCCACTCGGTTGACGCGCCCTGCCTGGCCGGAGAGCTCATTCCCGAGCGGTGGGCTGCGATGCTCATTGCCCCGGAGCACGGCGGGACCCATTCGTTCGAGCGACCCGGCTCCGACGACCGCGACAGGGCCGAGGTAGTGCCGGGAGCGTTGCTCATCACCTATCCGCCGGGCCAGCGGCCCCGGCCGATCCTCACCCTCGAGGGTGGTATGCAGTCTGCAACTAATCGCTTGATATACAGAATTGCGCACGTCGTGGTCCTGGTCGGAATCGCGGCTTGCGGTCTGCTCATACTCATCTACGCAACACAGGTTATCCTGCAACGGCGGACATAGACCATGTGGCGTCGCGTTCTGCTTCTTGCCTGTATGGTGCCGATATGCATATGGCTGTCGGCCTGTCATCGTTCGCAGCCTGTGCCCCCGGTCGAGAGCCCCTCCTTGCGGATGGAAGAACTGCCTCCCTCCGTGCTCATAGTCGTGGAGACTGAGGGGCCGGGCGGGCCAGCGGTCGCGGAGTCGGCGCAGGCACTCGACACACTTATCGCTCACTTCGACCAACGGTGCGCGATTGCCTCGGCCGCCGAATACGAGGCGGTCCAGCTAGCGGTATACTCGCATGCTTTCTACTTCGCCGGAAAGCCGGATGCGGCGGCCCGGCAGAGCTTCGCTGCCGATCTCTCTGCATACGAGGGGACGGCGACGTGGGTAGGACCAGGGGTGGAGTCCCTGGGTGACCCGGCGATCGACGCGCTCGGGCTGGAGCCAGCACCAGGGCAGGGAGGTCCTGCACCAGCCGTTCCCTGGACGATCTCCTACAGCGGGCAGCGACACGCAGAAAGGGTGCCGATCCCATCGGTGGCAGCGCGGGAGGGCGCGCAAGTCCTCTCTGGGGCAGTGCGCGGCACGAACCGCCGCCCTTTCATCGCCCGGAGCGAACGGCTCTGGTACGCGGCAGCGGGGCCGGTGCTGAAACGGGAACGGTTCTGGACGGGCTGCATCTGGGCCGATGCGCTGCACGAGATCCTGGGGGAGCCGCACGAAGGCGAGCCACGGCGGCTGGTGTGCGTGCTGCGGGATGTACCGATCTGGACGACACGCAGGCAAGTGCCAAGCGTAGTCCGGCCGGTGCTGGCGCAAGGGGTGCCCGTAGCGGTGATGGCAGCAACGAACTGGGGGGCGGTGCCGCTGTCGGAGCGCCCACAGGCGGTGCGAGGACTACGGGAAGCGGAGTCGCTGGGTGCGGCTATAGCACTGGTGTCAAGCGGCGGCGTGGACGCAGTGGAGCATTGGCGTCTTGCCTGGGAGGTCGGACTTCATCCCGTGGCGTGGGCCGGCCCCGCCAATGGCGGCAATCCTTTTCGGCTGCGCATAGCCGAGCCGGACGACTCCCCGCCCTACTGCGCGGGCGGCCTGCTCCCCGCGGCGATCGCGATAAGCGATGCAGGCCACATCGCACAGGCCGATGTCGATCGGATGGTGATGCAAGAGGTAGTGCGGGACGCCACGGCGCTTGTCTCGTTCGGCCTTTGGGCCCCGGCTGCTCCCTTCCTCGAATTCGTGGCCAGCCGAGAGTCGGATGGCTGGCAGACTGCAGACCTTCGTGACCTCGGGGTGCGGGTGAGCGACTCTCGGCGGACGCTGGCATCAGGCAAAGCGACTGTGAGAGTGGAGCCCAAGGCTGTTCTGCGAGAGACGATCTTCGGCCCGAAGTGGGATGTCCTGGCGCAGAGAGCTCTGGCGGTCAGAACGAACGCACCCGAACACGAGATCAGCGCGCCGCCGCGAAGCGCTGCCATGGTCGAACTGCTGAGAGAGACAACGGCGCGGCCGTTCATCAAGGGTGTGACCGTGGATCCGTGGGCTTACTCGCCTTCCAGACATTCAGGCAGAGAGCTGGCGGAGACGCTCGCAGATCAGTTATCTCTCAATGGGGTCAACACTGTCTTCTTCTACGCTTATAATGTAGATGGAGGAGCTGCCTATCGAACACGGTACCGCGGCGCGTCCGTCAGCGAATGGGGGCGGCAGGATTTGCTGGCCCATCTCCTGGATGCCTGCCATGATCGCGACATCAGGGTCGTCGCCTGGATGTACAACGGCCGAGACCGCGGCATGTGGCTGCGACACCCGAAGTGGCGGGAACGGACCAAGGACGGAAAGGCGCACAATCCGCTCAGGCTCCATGCCGCGTACTTCCTATGCACTCGCAACCCAGAGGTAAGGCGCTGGTTCGCCGGTCTGATGCGAGACCTGGGACGCCGGTACCCTACGCTGGATGGCATAGAGCTGTGCGAGCCGGTCGTTAACTGGTTTGGTGACCAGGCCTGCTACTGCCATGTGTGCAGAGAGGAGTTTGCCAATGCTCATCCAGGGGAACCTTTGGGAGGAGCCGTCTGGCGCCAGTTCCGGGCGGAGGGAATGACGGAGTTCCTCTCGGAATGCATGAAAGCTATCGCTGAAGAAGGCATAGAAAGCTACGTCATGACCATTAGCGATGCCCTCGATAACGGTGCCATTCTCTCGCCCGGGCGGCAGGCCGAGGAATCCGGTTTCGACCTTGATGCCCTGCTGGACGGGCCTTACCCGCCGGACTGGGTGAACTTCGAGATCATCTGGCAGCAGTGGGCCGCGATCTACGGGCCGGAGGTGTTCAACACGGACTGGGCGGCGGAAACAGCAGCGCGGCTCGTGCGGAGGACGGACGGCCGAGCAGGCGTGATTCTCCATGTCGAGTTGACGGACTTTGGTTCACAGCGGATGAGGCCAGCCGACATCGCAGAGACCATCGAGCGAGTCCGAGAGGCGGAGCCCAACGGCATTGAGTGCTACCATACAGCCGCGATAGACCGCAAGAGAGCCTGGCCGGTGCTACGACGCGCATACGAAGGACTGCCGTGACGAACTGGCCCGCACTGATCCGTGACGTGCTGCTCGGGCTGTGCGTTGTCGGCGCATGGGCCATACTGATCTTCCACGTCGTGTTGACGATTGCCGGGTATGTGTACTCGCGGGAGGCGGCAGCAGCGAAACGAAGAGCGAGTGTATCGGGGGAGTGGCCCGGCGTCTCGATTCTGGTCCCCGCTCACAATGAGGAGATCGTAATCGCAGGCACTCTAGAGAGCCTGCTCCACCTCGACTACCCGCGTGACCGGATGGAGATCATCGTCATCGACGACTCGTCGGACGACCGGACGCGGCGCGTGATCGAGCACGTAATGGCGACCGACCGGCGGGTAAAGCTAGTCTCCCTGCCCCGCGGACTGGGAGGCAAGGGGAAGTCGCACGCTCTGAACCTGGCGCTGCAGTATGCCTCGCACGACCTGCTCGCGGTGTACGACGCGGACAACTCGCCCGAGCCAGGCAGCCTCCGATACCTGGTCGCAGAGATGCTGGCCGACGAGCGGCTGGCGGCGGCCGTAGGCAAGGTGCGGACACTCAACCGAGCAACTAACTTCCTAACGCGGTGTGTCAATATCGAGTTCATCAGTTTCCAGTGGATCATCCAAGCCGGCAGATGGCGTCTGTTCGGGCTGGCCTCACTGCCGGGGACCAATTACGTGATCCGACGGGATGCTCTAGAGCGCGCAGGTCGCTGGGATCCGACGGCGATCGCCGATGACGCCGAGTTGACCGTGCGGCTGAGCCAGGGTGGATACCGGATCAAGTTCGTGCCCTACGCCGTAACGTGGGAGCCGGAGCCACAGCACTGGAGCGTGTGGCTGCGGCAGCGGCTGAGGTGGGCGCGGGGCGGAACGTACGTGGTGCGGAAGTTCCTCCCGCGGCTGGGCCGGATGCGTCGCAGAGACCTGCTCCTGGAAGTGATGCACCTGCTCACCATCTACCACTTCTTCTTCATCATCCTGGTGCTGTCGGACCTAATACTCGTCTCCGGTCTGATCGTGGGAGCCAAGGTGGGGCTCGCGAGCGACCCACTGATGGTGTTGTGGGGGCTGGCATTCGCGCTCTTCCTGCTCGAGCTCGCCATATCGCTGGCGGTGGAACGAGAGCACACACCGCTGAATCTGCTGGTAGCGGCCGCGATGTATTTCACGTACTGCCAGGTCTGGGTGTATGTTTGCGCAAAGGCTCACTACCTTGATGTGGTAAGACAAGAGAAGCTTCGGTGGGAGAAGACGGTCCGGGTGGCGGGCAGCGCGGAGCCGCCGGGGCTCTGATCGCTGCCGGATGGAGCTAGTATGGGCGTTGAGCTTGGCGTAGTGAAGATGCTGGCGGTTTTCCTTCTGTGTCTGGCGGCGGCAGCACTGGCGTTGCGGTTAGCGCTGCGATGGCGCTATGCCGTCGTGCTGGGCCGGGCCCGCCGCATAGCTGACCGGCTTCGCAGGCCGGCTACCACCCTGGCAGCGGTTGAGGAGCAGTCCTCCGCGGTGGAGGAGCTGACCGGATTCGGGGACGTGCGCGCGGCAACGGCAGCGGCCCACGAGCTGCTGAAGGAGAACGACGCCACGGTTCGGTCGGCTGCAATCGAGGTGCTGAGGGAAACGCGGGCCCTGGACATGTGGTCGCGCGATCTACAGCGGGGAGGGTATCCAGCGAAGCTGAGGGCGATCCAGGCGCTCGGCGACGTTGGGGACGAACGAGCGTTGGAGCAGCTCCTCGAGGCGCTGGGCCAGGATGACCCCGATGTGGCGCGCGCCGCATCGTATGCCATTGTCGCCCGTGACCCCGACTACGCTGCCGACCGTCTTGCGGAAGCGCTGTCCTCACCCGACCGGCGGCTGGCGGAGACGGCGGGAGCGACCCTGGTGCGAATGGGTGAGGAGGCCGTCGAGGCGCTCGTGGGACAGCTCACGAATCCGAGCACGCAGGCCCGCAGGCTGGCCGTGGAGTCCCTGGGAAGCATCGGCGAGCCGTCAGTCAAGAAGGTCCTTCTTCCACTGCTCGAAACGGACCCGGAGCCTGAGGTGCGTTCGGCCGTCGCGGAGGTAATGGCCCGTGTTGACGCGGAAGCGACGGCGCAAGACCTGCAGCGGCTGGCGAATTCCGACCCGGACTGGTTTGTCCGTGCACGTGCATTCTCGCTGCTGGCAGAGGCAAACACTCCCGGAGCCGGAGAGTTCCTCACTGAAGCCCTACTGCAACTTGAACCAGACCTGACAGAGCTCTCCGAGGAGGGCGATGTCGTGGAGTGCGTTATCGACGGGCCGCGACGAGTGCGAACCGCCATAATCGCCGGGCTTCAACTCCTCGGAATGACCGATGAAGAGATCGCCGCCATTGAGAGACGAACAGCGGCCCTCGCGGCCGACGGCGGCACGAGAGATCCTGACGACGTCTCAGACGCGCTGGCTGGGCTGCGCGACCGCGACCCGGCCCGGCGCGCCGAAGCAGCTCAACGGCTCGGCGAGGTCGGCTTGCCCGCCGCTCCCGCCCTGGCACTCGCTCTCCGAGACCCCGACCCGTTGGTGAGAGCCGAAGCAGCACGGGCGCTCGGCCGAACTGGTGCGCCGGACAGCCTGCGTGCCATTGCCGAATGCCTCAGGGATCCAGATCCGAGTGTCAGGCTGGCCGCATCGACTGCTCTGCGAGCCATCGTGACGCGCGAAGCCGCCAAGGAGTTCACCGAGTAGCCCGACCGCTCTCCGGACCAGCTAGCCGGCGTCTGAGCGGATGAACTCCTCCAGTTGCCCCGCGGATGGCAGAGATGGTATCACGCCCCGTCGGGTGCATGTGAGAGCGCCGGCCGCGTTCGCGTACCTCATGATCTCTCGCAGCCTCGCGTCCGGCAACGCCTCGCCGCGGGGTGCGTACATCAGTTGGGACAACATGGCGGCGACGAAGGCATCGCCTGCGCCAAGCGGATCGACGGCTTCGACGCGGAACCCGGCCACGGCTCCCCGTGAGTCCCCGTTGTCGTAATAGCACCCCCGCTCTCCCAGCGTAACGACGACGAGCTTTGGCCCCGCACTCAGAATCGCGTGCGCCCCCGTCTCCAAGTCGCTGGTGCCGGTGACGAACTCCCACTCCTCCTCTGCACAGTGCACCACATCGGCCAGGGGCATCGCTTCCCAAAGGTGCCCCTTCGCGTCGAGTTCGTCATCCCACAAGCTCGGCCGCCAGTTTGGATCGTACGAGACGATGAGGCCGGCATCGCGGGCGACCATGGCCCCGTGCATGGTTGCCTCGCGCGCCGGAGAGCGACTGAGGCTGACAGACCCAAAATGGAAGAGGCGGGCCGACTGCAAGTAATCCCGGTTGATCTCGTCCGCGGTGAGGAGCATGTCGGCGCCTGGATTACGATAGAAGCAGATGTCCTTCTGACCGTCGCTGCGAGTTGCAACGAAGGCGAGCGTCGTGCGCGCGCCTGGCGCTATCCGGAGGGAACCCGTGTCTACTCCCTCGCCGTCGAGCACTCTGCGGAGGAACTCCCCAAAGGGGTCGCCGCCAATCTTGCCAACAAAGCCTGCGCTTACTCCAAGGCGGGCGAGGCCCACTGCGACGTTCGCGGGCGCCCCACCGGCCGCCCCGGCGAAGCTCGGCAAGCCGGCCAGCGAGACATCCTTGTCTATGGAGACGAAGTCTACCAGCAGTTCGCCAAGGGTTATTGCCTCAGGCATCATCTGACCTCGGCCGCACGCGGTACAGGCGACATGGCCACCCCGTCCGGTTGTTTGACACTGCGCCGAGATGGTCCTGCTATCTGGGGCAAGAACAGGGATGGCATGCGGAGAGAGCGAAGTCCCGCTAAAGCCAGACTGAGCATCTGATCGGTGGAGAGGATGACCGAAGTGCGACTGCCTCGGATGATGGAGATCGAGCAGCGGCTCTACTCCCGTCGTGTGAGCGACCTCGAGGAAGCGATCAGACACGGGTGGGACGCCTCGCGTATCGCGCGGAGCATCAGCAGCGGCGATCGCGTCGCCATCACGGTCGGCAGCCGGGGGATCGACAACATTGCCTCGATTACCGCATCGGTGGTGAGACTCGTTAAGGAGCGCCGCGGGAGCCCATTTGTCCTGCCTGCCATGGGAAGCCACGGCGGCGCAACTGCCGCTGGCCAGACGGCGCTGCTGAGGGCGCTTGGCGTCACCCCAGAGTCTGTCGGGGCACCAATACGGGCCGCCATGGCTGCGGTGCAGGTGGGAACTACGCGGAGCGGGACCGCCGTCTACGCAAGTCGCGAAGCGCTGGGGGCGGACGGCCTCATCGTGATGAATCGGATCAAGCAGCACACCGACTTCACAGGAGTCTGCGAGAGTGGGCTGGCCAAGATGCTAGCGATCGGCGTCGGCAAGCGAAAGGGCGCGATTGCGATGCACTCCCGCCGGTGTGCCAGCCTGCGGGAGGACATCCCGGAGGCGGCTCAGATCCTGCTGGAACGACTGCGGGTGCTCGGCGGGCTGGCGATCCTTGAGAACGGCTATCATCAGACCGCAGACATCGTGGGGGTCCCCGCCGGAGTCGTGCTCGCTCGCGAGAAGGCGCTGCTCCGGAGGGCGAGGCGCAACGCGGCTCGGATTCCGTTCCGCGATCTGGACCTGCTCATAGTCGACCGGATTGGCAAGGACATCAGCGGCGCGGGCTTCGACACCCACGTCATCGGAAGACGCATGATCTGGGGCGAGCCCGAGTTCGAGGAGACCAACATCGGCGTCATCGCGGTCCTGGATCTGACGCCCGAGTCGCGCGGCAACGCGCTCGGGACCGGGCTGGCCGATCTGGTGACGGAACGGCTGTTGAGGAAGATCGACTGGGCCGCGGTCAGGACCAACGTGTTGCACACAGGTTTCCTGAATCGCGCCAAGTTGCCCGTCGTCCTACGCAACGACCAAGAGCTGATGGAAGTCGCGATGACGGCCCTCGGGACACCTGACCCGAAGCGCGTGCGCGCAGTGCGACTCGCGGACACGCTCACTCTCGGCCGCATGTGGATGTCAGAGGGGTTGCTTGGAGAGGCGCGGCGCCACCCGCGCGTCACTGTCTTGGGCAATCCCCTCGAGTTGAGGTTCGACAGGGCCGGCAACTTCAGCATGCGGAGCGCGCCCAGATGACAGGTCGGGGGCTACGCTGACACCACCAAACGCCGAATGGCGTCTCCAACCGCGCTCTCCTCGTTAGTGAGAGGAGAAACCCAGTCAGCGCCTGCTCTTACGCCTGAGGCCGCGTTCGCAACCGCGACACCGCAACCGGCCCACTTCAGCATAGACAGATCGTTGTAGTTGTCACCGAAGGCGAGAGTCAGTGATCGCTCGATCCCATAGTGCTCGGCTACGGCCGCCAGAGCATTGGCCTTGCTCGCATCGCGGTGGTAGAACTCGAGGTACTCGGGGTTGGTCCTCATCACGGTTACCTCTTCACCCCAGCGTGCTTGCCACACCTCGTAGAGCTCGTCTCGGCGGCGCAGATCCGGTCTCCCCGGCACAGTGGGATCGGTTATGAGTATGCACTTCGTGGGCCGACGACCCCGCAAGCGCTCAAGATCCGGCAAGAACGAGAAGCGCGCGCCGGTCTGTTGGGAGTACAGATCGGCAAAGCGTCGCAGGCCAGCGTCATCGCGCGCATAGAGCTGCTCATTCAGGTAGTAGTTCAGGTGGAAGCGCTCCCGGCGCGTATAGTCAACGAGTTCGTCGGCGTAGCGAGCCGCGAGAGGGGTCTCGACAATCACGCCGCGCCCGGCAGACCGCGAATCCCGCGCCAGCGCGCCGTTGTAGCCGATGCTCGGTCCGTCGATTCCCAGCAGATCATAGAAGGGGCGGATGTTTGCCGTCATCCGCCCCGAGGCGAGCACAACCACACCTCCCGACCTGGCGAAGCCCTGGAGAGCGGCGGCATCCGACGCGGACACCTCGCCGCGGTCATTGAGGAGGGTCCCGTCGAGGTCGAGGGCGATCAGGCGAAACGGTCTAGGCTCCGGTGCCGCGTTCATGGGCATGTAGTGTTCGTGTCGCGCCGGGAGCGTCCCTGCCCACACGCTGAGATGATGATAGACATATGGTATATTGATGGTGAATGCGGAGGGAAAGGAGACGGCTGTGCCAAGAAGTGAGCGCGGATTCAGAATAGCAGCGGCGGCGATTGTGCTGTGCGCGGCGGCGGCCTTCCTCTCTTGGGGAGTCACGCGCGGTGTGGCGCAGGACCAGGAACCTGTGGGTCGGTATCAGGTAGCCGTGCCGGACCTGATCCTTGATACAGCGACCGGGCGGCTGGTGAACAGCAAAGGCCAGGTGTTGGAGCAGGCGGCCGATCCCAGCGGCGACGAGGTGGGTCGCTACTCAGTGGACGGCTACGTCACGGCGGTGACCCGCTATATCGGGCTGGATGTCCTGCAACAGCCGACGATGAGGGTCGACCTAGTCAAGGGATATGTGCTAGCAGACACGAAGACCGGGCGCGTGGTCAAGCAGCGCGTCTACCACTCGCAGCCACTCCAAGAAGGCGACCTGTAGGTCATATACGCAGCACGTCCAGACACGAACGTGCATGGCCGGGATCACAGCCGGCCGCCTGTGACTGTGTCTGGACGGCCCAGTCCCCGACGCGCCCAGGGAGAAGCAGTGCGCCATGTCTCAGGTGATGGACAGAGACTGGCGCGCTATGTCGCGTTCCGGGTTGACGCGCGAGCTGCCCGGCCGGTATCTTGTACTGTGTTCGGCGCGACGTAGGGCAGTGAGAAGCGCGAACGGGACCAGTGCCGTGGAGAGGCGAAGAGGCGACGAGGTCGGGTGGTACCCAAGAACAGGGTCGTACGAGGAAGCCGTGCTTACTTGGTACGAGCAGGTCGAGCTGTCGTTTCGGCATCGCAGGCTCGCAGCGGAGAGGACATCCGAGGAGCTGGAGACTTCGCGTCAGGCAGAGGCGCATCCCCCAGCGCCCCACAGAGACTGAGACCCGCGCGGACCGCTGACAGACGCCGCCTGGCGGGCGGCGGACGCCACCGAGGACCATGATGAGTGCCCGGCGGGATGTGCGCGGGCAAACCCCAGGAGCCCGAGGGCGGAGCGATCTCCGCCCTTTTTCACTGGCCCTCGGGGAGGGGGCACATGGTGAGCGTGGAACCTGTGGAGACAGGGCGGGCGTACTTGGGAATGAGTGAAGCGCGCTCGCATCGAGTCCACGCGGTCCCTTTGCGAAGAGGCCCATATGGCGCGCTGCATTGTTGCTGCTACACTCGTCACCTACGCGCTTGCCGTGTTCCAGAACGCCTTGGACGATCTTATCACTGCCTGGGGCGTGTCCCCCGACTTGCTCCTCGTATGGACGATTTGTATTGGGTTGGCCAGCGGCCGCCACGCCGGCGCGCTGGTCGGCTTCGCCTGCGGCCTGATGCAGGGCGGGCTTCAACAGGCGGCGATCGGCGCGTTCGCCATCAGCAAGACGGTGAGTGGGTTCGGCTCCGGTGCCCTGGCGGGCAGGATGTTCAGGGAGAACTGGCTGGTGCCCGTCGTCAGTGCGGTCGTGCTGACCGTCGTCAATGAGGCGGTCTTCATGCTCCTCTGTCGGAGCGCCGACTGGTCGCAGGCACCGCGGATCATCGGCCTTCGGACGGCCTACCATGCGCTGTTGACCCCGATTGCCTTTGCGCTCGTCACCCGGTGCCGGCGAGCGCTGGTCGGGCGCAGAGAGGAGGTGCTGTGAGCCGTGGCCCAGCGCCTCGCGATACTACGGGCACTGGTCGTCATCGTGTTCGCCGTGGTGATGGTCCGACTGGTCCAGCTTCAGGTCGTCGAGGGGAAGCAGAACCGGCAGTTGGCCGACGAGAACCGTATTCGCATCGTCCGGAGGCTCTCCCCACGCGGAACGATCTACGATCGCCATGAGCGGATACTCGCCACGAGCCGGCTTGCCTTCTCTGTGCGCGTGGTTCCGGAGGAGTTGAGCATGGCCGGGACTGACGACGCGGCGGCCGGCCTTGCCCGGCTTCTCGGGCTCGGCGGCGCAGAAGTCAGGGATGCGCTGGATCGAGCGGGCGCGATGCAGTACGAGCCAATGCTCCTGTGGCGAGATGCTTCCTTCGACGCGGTTGCGCGGCTCCAGGAGCACTCCCCGTATCTCTCCGGAGTGAGCGTGGTAGCGGATGCAGTTCGCGAGTACCCCCACCGTTCCCTCGCCGCCCACGTTCTCGGCTACGCGCGCGAGATCAGCGCAGAGGAACTCACCCGACCAGAGAACGCGGGCCATCAGCCGGGCGACCTTATCGGGAAGGCGGGGGTCGAGAGAGTAGCCGAGCACGTGCTTCGAGGGAGAGATGGGGGTGACCAGATCGAAGTGGACGCGCGAGGGCGTCGAGTGCGCACGTTGGGCACTGTCCCTCCCCGGCCCGGCCGCAACGTATGGCTCACGCTCGATCTGGATCTCCAGCGCGCGGCGGAAGAGGCCCTCGGCGGCCGCGCCGGCGCTGTTGTCGCAATGGATCCACAGACCGGGGAGATTCTCGCGCTCGCGAGCCACCCATGCTATGACCCGAATCTCTTCGTGGGCGCACTGACGGCGGATGAGTGGCAGCTGCTCAGCGGCCCAGGCCACCCCCAACTCGATAGGGCCACGACCTCCCGGTATCCACCCGGGTCTGTGTTCAAGGTGATCACCGCAGCGGCGGCGCTGGAGACCGGCCGATGCGACGTTCACAGCCTTTTCCACTGCAACGGTGCCTACCGCATCGGCGATTGGGCTCTCCGCTGCTGGCGTCGGAACGGGCACGGCACCGTCAGCTTCCTGCGAGGATTCGCGCAGTCCTGCAACGTCATGTTCGCCACCCTCGGGCAGCGCGTGGGCCCGAGCGCGCTGGCGGACATGGCAGGACGGTTCGGACTGGGACAGGAGTGCGGAGTCGATCTACCCGATGAGAGTTCCGGCCTCGTCCCCACAAAGGAGTGGAAGCATCGGGCCCGAGCAGAACCGTGGTATCCCGGTGACACCTGCCAGATGGCGATCGGACAGGGCGATGTACTGGTGACGCCGCTTCAGGTCGCCAGGGAGTTCGCCGTGGTCGCCAACGGAGGGTACCTGGTTCAGCCCCACGTAATCGCTCGCATTGAGGCGGAGTATGACTACGCCCCTGCCGCCGAGGCGCGCCCTGTCGGGCTCCGTCCGGAGACAGTGGCAGTACTCAGGGCCGGGTTGGAGGCTGTCGTCGCGCCGGGCGGGACCGCCACCGGCATCGCGACCCCAAGCTATGCCATCGCCGGCAAGACCGGCACAGCTCAGGCCCCGGGCGGCGATCCGCACGCGTGGTTTGCGGGCTATGCGCCGGCCGACGACCCGAGGCTCGTCGTCGTCGTGCTCATCGAGCACGGTGGACAGGGCAGCTCGGTAGCAGCTCCTGTTGCCAGGCATGTTCTCGACACAGCCCTCCTCCCTCCGGCCGAGCGGCCGGCATGGACACCGGAGAGCACGACGCTTGCGGCTTCGCCGGCCGCAGGGGACTAGCCGCGCGATGAGCAGCATAATCGCCGCCATGTGCGCGTTCGCGACAGCGCTCTCGCCCGTCTCCGAACTCATCCCAAGAGGCATTGAGCTTCGCTACTGGCGGCCGCTGGGCCAGGTTGCGGAGTACCGCCTCCTGCTGGAGGTGAGCGGCGAGCAGATCAGCCTCGGCGAGCGCCGGCCCGTCCTCATGTCGGCGGAGATGGCGCTCACAGAAGAGGTAATAGCGCACGGCCCCGACGGGACCATGTGGTTGAGGGTCAGCGCACGGCCCGTGACAATCAGGGGCGCTGGCGGGACGTTCGCAAGCCTGTGGCGCGGCGAGTGGCCCCATCTGCAGGTCCGCATGACGGCCCAGGGCAATATCCTCGACGTCTCCCTGGCGACTGGCGAGAGCCGGGCGGGAGCGCTTGAACGGAGTTTCATTGCGCTGATGTCGCAGCCTTCGGCGGTTGTCCTGCCGGCGAGGCGAGTGGCTGCAGGCGACGAGTGGGAGTGGGAGGAGTCTGACGCACGACAGTGGGCCCGGCTGGTCGGGATTCGGGACGAAGGAGACGAACGGGTAGCACGTATCGTAGGTGAAAGCAGGTCTCCCCTTGCGCTCGCGGAGCGAAGTGAGGCACTGGGTTTGACCACGCGGCTGGCAGGGGAGATCTTGCAGCAGTCCGAACTCGACTTGCTGGTGGCGCGCGGCATGGTGGCCCGACATGAAGGACACACACTAGTTCGAACCAACTCGGAGGTCACGCTTGAGCTGCCTGAGGGACCACGGACATTCCAGATGCAGAGCCGCCTCGAGATCGATTTCCACCTCCGGCTCATGCGGATTGACGGCAACAACGTGAGCCTGCCCTAAGGAGGGGGAGCGTGCCGACGCCAGGAGACTTCTTCTCTGCCTTCGTGCTGGTCTTCAAGATGGTGATCTGCGCTGCGATCGCTTTCGCTGGCGGATACATGATCCTGTCGGCACTCTTCTCCCGCAAGGTATCCGGTCGAGAGGCATTCTTGCTGACGGCAGTTCTCTTTGCACTCGTCTTCGTCTGCGTCAGGATGGCCCTGGTCGGAGGACCAGGCATCATACTGCTCTTCGCTGTCGTGGGCGGCGGGGCAGTGGTATTCCATCTGTTGGCGCGAGCATCCGACCGGAGGCTGACGCGAAGGCTGGATCAGGCCGAGATCGCCAGGTACGAGGAAGCGCTGTACATCGACCCGGACAACACTGCTGCGCACTCGCTGCTCGCGGACGCCTACCGTGAGCGCGGCGAAACCGAGCGCGCGATCGAGGAATACGAGAGCGCGCTTCGGCTGCAGCCATCTCTGCGTCAGGAGCGCTACTGGCTGGAGCGGCTGAAAGCGCAGCTCGAGCGCGGGGGCCAGAAGGAGTTCTTGTGCCCGAGATGCCGCACGCCGCGCCCCGAGAGATCGCCGTCGTGCCCCGAGTGCGGACGCGTCTACTCCGCGTGGGAAGTCTGGCGACACACGTTCAGCATGATGGAACCGGCTCGCCAGGCGGTCCTGACCGGGGTCGGGGTCGGCGCCGCAGGTCTAGCCTTCGCCATTCTCGTCCTCGTTCCAGGCGCCGCGAAGCTCATCGGCGTGATAGCCGTCCTCATCGCGCCGCTGGTCGTCTTCATGCTCACCGCGCGTGCGGGAGGCAAGACCAAGTGAGGTCACAGCAATGAAGGAGCCAAGGAAGATGGCGGTACTGATACTGTGGGCCGTGCTAGTTGCCGGAACGATGCTACTTGCGTGCGCCCTCTCCGCGAGTGCATCGTCTGGCGATGTGCAGCGGCACACTTTGTCCAACGGTCTGGACATCCTGGTGCAGGAAGACCATTCGGCCCCTCTCATCTGCTCTTTCATCTGGTACCGAGTGGGGCTGCGACATGAAGGGCCCGGTGAGGCCGGCCTGAGCCACTTCATGGAGCACATGGCATTCAAGGGAACCGAGCGGTTCAGCGGCCGCGAGCAGACTCGGCTTGTGACCGCCCAAGGCGGGTACCTGAACGGCTTCACCTCGATGGACTACACGGCCTACGTCGAGACACTGCCGCGCGACGCCCTCGACCTCGCCCTCGACATTGAGTCGGACCGCATGTCGAACTGCCTCCTGGACACAGAGGATATCGAAGCAGAGAAGGGCGTCGTGCTGTCCGAGTTCGAGGGAGCCGAGAACGACCCCGCGTTCCTGCTGCGACGGAAGGTTATGGCGACGCAGTTCGCCGGCCAGCCCTACGGCCGCACGGTGATCGGCGAGAAAGACGACCTGCGCGCCCTCGGCAAGGAGCAAGTCGCCTCCTACTACGAGAGGCACTACGCACCCAACAACGCCGCGCTCGTCGTGGTTGGCGACATCCAGGCCGAAGAGGTCTTCGCCAAGGCCGAGGAGTTCTTCGGTCCGATCCCGCGAGCGGAGACCGACCCGCCAGCTCCCAACCCGGGGCGAGGCCCAACCGGGGAGAGAAGAGTCAAGCTCGAACTGCCGGGCCGGACCTCATACCTCCAGGCAGTCTACGAGGTTCCCCCGATCCAACACCTGGACCACGTCGTGTTGGAGGTCTTCCAGAACGTGGTCAGCGGCGGCCGCACCAGCCGTTTGTACAAGGCCCTGGTCCACACAGGCCTCGCCTCGCAGGCCGGAGGGTGGGACTACGAGAATCCCGAACCAACGGTCTTCGCCTTTGAGGTCGCGCTGCGTCCAGGCGTTGAGCATCAGCAGGCGGAGAACGCCCTGGACTCCGTCCTCGACCGCCTCAGGGAGGAGCCGGTCTCGGAGCATGAGCTTCAGAAAGCGAAGAACCAAACAAAGGCACACTTCGTCTACGCCGCCGATGGCGTCACCAAGCTCGCTCAGCAGATCGGCTACTACCACATTATCCACGACTACGACTACCTTCACGCCTTTCCCGAGACAGTAGACATGGTCACTGCCGAGGACATCCAGCGCATGGCCCGCACATACTTCACCCCTGAGAACCGCACGGTCGGTTGGCTCGTTGCGACCGGCCAGCAGGACGCCGGAGCCCTGGGAGGAGGCGCCTATCCCCTCGACGTCCGCTGGCGGCATCACCGGGACGCATGGGACGATCTGAGCGCCGACCGATGCCCCTCTCCCCTGCCAGTGCCGCCCGGGCTGGGCCCCGTGCCGTCCATCCATGAGCTGAAGCTGGCCAACGGCATGCGGGTACTCCTCCAGGAAAACCATGCCGCGCCGTTCATCGCGATCTACGGCAACATCGTGGCGGGGCCGACCTTCGATCCACCAGGCAAAGCGGGCCTAGCCGCGTTCTGCGCAGAGATGCTCTCGCGCGGCACAGAGAAGCGAACTTGGCCGGAGATCAGAGAGGACTTGGAGTTCGCGGCGGCGGGCCTTGCCTTGGGCACTGGCATACAAGTGGCAACCGTGTCCGGGCGCTGCCTCAAAGAGGACCTGAAACTCCTTCTCGACTCCGCGGCCGAGCAGCTCGTGCTCCCCTCTTTCCCGCCCGATGAGATTGAGAAGGTGCGATCCGAGATCATCGCCGGGCAGGAGCGAAGGGACGAAGACACGATGAGGGTGGCCGAGAAGGAGTTTCTCGCCCAGCTCTACCCGGAGGGACACCCCCTGCACTACCCCCGGCTCGGGACCGCGGAGACCGTAGCGGCGATCACCCGCGACGACCTCGTCGCCTTCCACTCTCGCTACTACCGACCCGAGAACACACTCCTGGCAATCGTCGGAGACATGCACCCAGAGGCAGTGGAAAGGCTAGTCAACGAGGCCTTCGCCGACTGGAAGCAGGGCGGCAAGCCGGCCTCCCCAGAGCTCCCCGCGGTCCCCCTGCCCAGCGAAACCAGAGTTGTGCGGGTACCACTCGCCAACAAGACGCAAGCAGACATCGCCCTCGGATTCCCCGGCATCAGCCGGCGCGACCCGGACTACTACCCGGCGGATCTCATGAACTACGTGCTGGGCTCCGGCTTCATGAGCCGGCTCAACATGCGCATCCGGGAGGACATGGGGCTGGCATACTACGTGTGGAGCGCCTATCGGGCCTACTGGGGCCCAGGCCCATGGATCCTCCAAATGGGCGTCAACCCAGAGAACGTGGACAAGGCCCTCTCCGCGGCTATAGAGGAGTTGGAGAGGATCCAGAAGGAGCCACCATCTGCCGAGGAGATGAAGCTCTGGAAGGACTATGCCGAGGGCACTGTCGCAAGGCGGATGGAGACTTTCTCCGGCATCGCGCAGAACCTAATGCTGTCCGCCTTCTACGACCTGGGCGCGTACTTCCCCTACGAATACCCGACCATACTGCGCGACATCACCGCCGAGCAGGTTCACGAGGCAGCCCACGAGTTCCTGCACCCCACTGGGTATGTGGCCGTGATCGCGGGGCCGCTCGAGGAGACTGGAGAGCAATAGGCATCTGGATCATACAACCTGCCCCTGCTCCCGGAGCGCTTCTCGAAGCTCCTCGGGGGGGACCTCCGCGGGCGCGATTCCTCGCTCCGCAGCCATCACCGCCGCGACTCCGGCTGCCTCGCCCATCGCGAAGCACGTCGGCATGATGCGGAGCGAGGACTGGGCTTCGTGGGTGGAAGAAATGCAGCGTCCGGCGACGAGCAGGTTATCTACCCCCAGCGGCAACAGGCAGCGATAGGGGATCTCGTAGTGGTCACCCTCGGGGACGCTGCGGATGACCGTTCCGGCTCCCGTCGGGCTGTGAATATCAATGGGGTAGTTGCTGCGCGCGATGCCGTCGGGGAACTTCCTCGCATCCACTACATCCTCGCCCGTCAGAGCATAGTGGCCCCGGATCCGCCGGCTTTCCCGCACGCCGATCTGGGCGGCACACTGCTGTAGGTAGGCGTGCTCGAAGCCGGGCACATCCGCGGCCAAGAAGCGCGCCAGCTCATGCGCCTGTTGACGTCCCTCGAACTCGGCTGCCGTCAAGTCCGCGGCGCTGGTCGCTCGCAGACCTGTCACACGCGTCGTGTTGAAGTGCACTACCCCTGGGTTAAGGGCATAGAACAGCAGGACGTTCTCACGCGGGCATGTCACACGCCCCTCCGCCTTTGCAGCATCGAAGAGGCGGTTGATCTCCTTCCGCGGCGCCATGTGCTCGACGTCAACGTTGGCCATACGGAAGTTCAGGGTCATCGGCTGAGTGAGGTGGTCGCCGTCCCTGCCCTCATCACATGGCACACCGGCGAGGAACGCAAGGTCAGCATCGCCGGTGCAGTCCACGTAGATGTCGGCCGCCGGTTCCTCCCCACCTGACTTGCTCTCAGTGGCAACGCACGCGATGCTGCCGTCTTCGACATGAGCGCCAATCACAAGCGTGTGCAACCGCACCTCCACCCTCGCCTGCTGGCAGAGCTGGTCTGCGACGAGCTTGAGGACCTCGGCATCGAAGGCCGTAGGCTGGCGCTCACACCCGTACCCGCCGGCGGCGGCCATCAAGTCGAGCATCTCCTGGAAGATACCGCCGACGAGTGGCTTCCCCCCTGCATGCCATCCCATGAATGGGTTCACGAGTCCGGCGGTGGCCATGCCGCCGAGGAAGCCGTAACGCTCGATGAGCAGAGTTTCGGCTCCTCGCCTCGCCGCGGCCACCGCAGCCGCCAGCCCCGCGGGCCCGCCTCCGGCCACCAGCACTCGTGCCATGTCCTTGGCCTCCCCGGCAGTGGACTCCGCGGCCATACTTCACCACGACTGCCGCGGCCTGTCTTCGGGGAGAGGACGGAATTCCCTTCGCGGGGCCCTACCTGACTGTCAGGCGCTCGGCTACTGAAGTTGGCACGAGCAGAGGTACCGGCCGTAGTACGACCCGAAGGCATAGGCGACCACGGTGATGAGCAGCACCATGACCACCCAGTAGGCGACCATCTTCCGCCACCCCGCTACGCGGCCGACCAGCAGCAGTCCCGGAAGACTCAAGCCCGGCCCCCCTAGCAACAGCGCCAGCGCCGGACCCAGCGCCACCCTCTGGAGGAGCACCCCTTTGGCGAACACGACCTCTGTCAGCATGGGGAAGTACATCAGCGTGGCAAAGATGGATGAGAGCAGCACAGGCAAGAAGGCGTTGCCGTGCGGATGGCCGAACTTCAGCCCGATCTCTCCCGACTCTTGCTGGGCCGCCGTCGGAGAGATCCACTCGGTAGGGATGGTAACATAGCCGATCAGCAGCCCTATCGCTATCACGGCGGGGATGAATATCGGCAGGATCATCCGCAGAAGCAGATAGGTCTGGCGGCCCCATTCCAGTGTCTCCTCCTTCCCGAACCACCGCACGGCCAGCCATGTGAGCCCCGCCATAACGACCACCACCCCCCCGAGGCGAACGAATTGCCCTACCCCCTCGGGGAGTCTATCGTCCAGCGGGGTCCACGCCCCGAATATCATCACTGCCACGAGCGCACTCAGGAACACCCCGCCCCGCTTCGTCTGCCCGGGTGTCTGCACCAGCGCGACCGCGGGGCCGGCCTCTGCGTCCTGCCGCCTGGCCTGCCCTTCCCTGCGGAAGAGCAGTGCCAGTGTCATCCCAACAAATATGGCGACGATGGGCACTGTCAACAGCCGCCACAGTGCCAGCTTCGCACCTATCACCTGGTACGTGAAAACCGTGTTGACGATATGGATGGCCGGCGCAGCGAAGACGAAGCAGAACGCCGGGCCTATGCCTGCCCCTCTACGTAGGATCCCAGCGAAAATCGGCACCACGTTACATGAGCAGACCGTGATCACATTGCCGGAAATGGCGGCCACACCGTAGGAGATCAGCCTGTTCGCCTTCGCGCCGAGGTACTTCATGACCGCATGACTCGGCACGAACACGACGAGGGCCCCGGCCAGGAGAAACGCGGGCAACACGATAGTGAGCACGTTCCACGTGAACACGCAGCACTTGAAGACGTCTACCGCTTCGCCCAGCGTTCCCAAAGAGCCCTCCAGCCCCGAACTGAGGAAACGGCGGGGGGCCCAGCAACCCTCGCTGACCCCCTGCCATGACTGAGCTTACTCGCCGCGTGTGAAGTAACTGTGACGGAAGCAGGGCGCTTTGCGGTCCCGCGCTTCCGCTAGTCTGTGTCCGCCGCCTCTCTCTCCGCAGCAGGCACGAGCAGCCTGGTGACGAGTTTCCCGTCATCCACGTCCAGCTCTATCGTGTCGCCTTCGCGGTGCTCGCCTTGAAGTATACCGCGGGCAATCGGGTTCTCGACAAGCCGCTGTACGGTGCGACGAAGCGGCCGAGCACCGTACTCGGGATCGAATCCCTCTTTGGCGAGCAAGGATCGAGCCGCCGGTGTGGACTGAAGCTTGATCCCACGTTCTGATAGCTGCTCGCTCACCCTGTCCAGCATCAGGTCCACAATCTGCTCAATCTGCTCCTTGGTGAGCGGCCGGAAGACGATGATCTCGTCGATCCGGTTGAGCATCTCCGGCCTGAAGGTCCGCCTCAGCTCAGCGAGCATCTCCTCTCGGGTGCGCTTGAAGTCCTCGATGCCGCCGCCCAGCCCGAGAGAGCCGGAACGAACGTGCTGGCTCCCCAGGTTGCTCGTCATGATGATGACGGTGTTCTTGAAGTCAACGACTCGACCGGATGCATCCGTGAGACGACCGTCCTCCAGAATCTGCAGCAGGACGTTGAACACATCGGGGTGGGCTTTCTCTATCTCGTCCAGCAGGATGACGCGATAGGGACGCCGGCGTACCGCTTCAGTGAGCTGCCCGCCCTCCTCGTAGCCAACATAGCCCGGAGGAGCGCCGATCATGCGCGAAACTGCGAAGCGCTCCATATACTCCGACATGTCGAGCCGGACCATCGCCTCCTCATCGTCGAAGAGGAACTCCGCCAGCGCCCGCACCAGCTCCGTCTTCCCGACGCCGGTCGGGCCCAGGAAGATGAAGGAGCCGATGGGCCGCTTAGGATCCTTGAGCCCTGCCCGCGCGCGGCGAACGCTCTCGGATATCACATGCACCGCCTCGTCCTGGCCGATCACACGCTTGTGCAGCTCCTCCTCCATCCGGAGCAGCTTCCCGCTCTCCTCCTCGAACATCCGCGAAACCGGAATGCCGGTCCACCCGGAGACCACCTCGGCAATATCCTCTTCCGTGACCTGAGAGTCGCGCCCGCCCGTCTCTGACTCCCACTTCGCATGCTCCTCCGCGAGCTGGCCGCGAAGCACCTCGATCTCTTGCTTGAACTTCGCCGCAGCCTCGTAGTCCTGCCTCAGCGCGGCCGCTTCCCGCTGCTCCTCAAGCCGCGCTACCTCCCCCTCCAATTGCGTGATCTTAGGAGGCGCCAACTCCGCCTGCAGGTGCTTCTTCGAGCCTGCCTCGTCCACCAGGTCTATCGCCTTATCCGGCAGGAAGCGATCAGTAATGTATCGCGCCGCGAGGCGCGCGGCTGCTTCCAGCGCTTTGTCCTCGTACTTCACCTCGTGGTGCTCTTCGTAGCGCTCGCGCAAGCCATTGAGGATCGCAAGAGTATCCTCGACGCTCGGCTCCTCCACGAAGACCGGCGCGAACCTGCGCTCCAGCGCGGCATCCTTCTCGATGTGCTTCCGATACTCGTCCAGCGTTGTAGCGCCGATGCACTGAAGCTCCCCGCGCGCCAGCGCTGGCTTCAGCATGTTCGAGGCGTCGATAGCCCCTTCCGCGGCGCCGGCGCCCACGACGGTGTGGAGTTCGTCAATGAAGAGTACTATCTTCCCCTCCGCCTTTCGAATCTCGTCCATCACCGCCTTCATCCGCTCCTCAAACTCGCCGCGGAACTTCGAGCCGGCAACCATCGCCCCCAGGTCGAGGCCGATCACCCGCTTGTCCTTAAGAGTCCGAGGCGCCTCGCCCGAGATGATCTTCTGTGCCAGGCCCTCGACGATGGCGGTCTTCCCGACCCCCGGATCGCCGATCAGGACGGGGTTATTCTTGGTGCGACGGCTCAGAACCTGGATGACACGCTGCACCTCCCCGTCGCGGCCGATCACTGGATCGAGCTTCCCCTGGCGCGCCAAGTCCGTCAGGTCGCGGCTGTACCGCTCGAGCGCCTGGTAGCGCCCCTCCGCCCCCTCATCCGTCACCTGCTGACTGCCCCGGATATCCACCAGCGCGCGGCCGATTCCCTCGGCCGTGACGCCGTGCGACGTCAGGATGCGTGCGGCCTCTGAACTCCCCTGTGCGACAATCCCGAGGAGCAGGTGCTCGATGGCGATCAGGCTGTCCTGCATACGCTGGGCGTGATCCCAGGCGGTCCGCTCCAGTATCTCCAGCAGAGCGGGAGTCGCGTAGATCTGTCCCGTCCCCCCGCCTCGCACCTCTACCTTCGGGCCGCGGGCGAGGACAGCCTCCACCTCGCGGCGAACCGCCGCCGCATCGCCGCCAGCGCGCTCGATGATCTGCGTCGCCAGCCCGTCGCTGGCCTCCAGGAGCGCCAACAGCAGGTGCTCCACATCCACCTGCGAGTGCTGATAGCGGCGCGTTATCTCCTGACTCGCTGCCAGCGCCTGCTTCGCTCTATCGGTAAACTTGTTGACGTCCATTTGCCGCACTCCCCTTAGCTATACACCCTCGCATCGCAAGAGACTGGCTCCCACCAGCGACTCGCCCCCTGCCGCGCCGCGAAGAACTCCCACCGCGACGCAGTCTTCCCCTCTTCACGCCGAACCGGCACCCAGCACTGGGCGACGGAAGCTGCCGCCCAAGACAGCGGACGCGGGAGCACTACCGCGGTCTACCTCCCGCCGCTCACAACCTGTCGGCGCAGACGCCGTATCTCCCGCGCCAGCTCTTCCTCTCGCTGGCTCAACTCATCCCGGAGTTCCTGGCGCATGCTCTCCATGCGCGCCAACAGATCGAGCACCATCTCTACCCCGGCGAGGTTCAGCCCCACACTCGTGAGGCGCTGTATCTGCCGCAGACGCTCTATGTCATGATCCGAGTAGAGCCGAATGTTGTTCTCGGTCCGAGCGGGCATGAGTAGACCCAGCCGCTCGTAGAGGCGGAGTGTCTGTGGATGGGCATCCACCAGCTTCGCCGCCACGCTGATCACATACACCGGCTCTGAGCCGTCTCTTCTCATGCTCACCGCCTACTTCCCTCGCCCGGCCGTTGAGCGCGAAGGTCGGCGCGCGGACTGTCTCGCCGCAGTTTGCCGAGACGCGCTATTAGCTTCCTCTCTTCATCGGTCAGGTTCTTGGGCACAACAATCCGCACACGCAAGTACAGGTCGCCGTGGCCGCCGCCCTTCATCCTGGGCATGCCCTTCCCAGAGAGACGAAGTCGCTGCCCGGATGACGTGCCCGCGGGCACCTTCGCCTTCACCTTCCCGTTCAGCGTGGGCACTTCTATCTCGGCGCCGAGGGCAGCCTCCGTGTAGCTCACGGGCACCTCGCAGTGCAGGTCGTCCCCCTGTCTCCCGAACAAGCGGTGTGCAGCTATCTTCGGAATCAGGTACAGATCCCCGGCCGTCATCCCGGGCCCATGCATGCCCTGACCGGCAAGCCGAATCCTCGACCCAGTGCGGACCCCCGCCGGGATGCTCACGTCCAGCCGCTTGACCCGCTCGATCTGCCCCTTGCCCCCACAACTAGTGCACGGCACCCCCCCGACGGTAAGACCGGCCCCCTGGCACGCCGGGCACATCTCGGGCATCGGAACTGCTACCCTGCGCTCCGTGCCGCGGTACGCATCCTCCAGCGCGAGACTGATCTCTACTTGGACGTCCTGACCGCGCCGCGGGCGAACACGCGTGAAAGGCGTACCGCGTCCACCTCCACTCCCTCGAGCCCCGAGAATCTCCTCCAACACATCGTTGAGTCCCCCAAAGCCGTAGTTGAAGTCCGGCCCCGCGGTCGTCTGCCAGGTGAATCCGCCTGGCGCGCCCGCTCCCTGCTGCCCCCAGAAGGCCGCCCCGTGGCCGAACTGGTCATACTGCTGGCGTTTCTTCGCATCCCGAAGGACCTCGTAGGCCTCGCTGGCTTCCTTGAACTTCCGCTCTGCATCCTTGTCGCCCGGGTTCACGTCCGGATGATGCTTGCGTGCAAGGCGGCGGAAAGCGCGTTTGACGTCCTTCTCGCTCGCATCTCGGCTCACACCGAGCACTTCGTAGTAGTCGCGTTTGCGCCTTGCAGGCACCCGTACTCACCTATCCGCGTCTATGGGCACGCGCGCAGGTCCGGGCAGGGCCTTCGGGAGACTGATCTCCAGCACCCCGTCCCGGTAGCTCGCTCGGACCTCCCCCGTCCCGATCGGCACGCCGATCCGAAACGAGCGGTGGAACTGACCTGACGGTCGCTCCACCCGAATGCTGTCGGCTCTCCCCCTCGGCGCCCTCTCGCCTTGGATCGTCACTGTATCGGATTCAACTTGCACCTCTATATCCTCACGCTTGAGGCCCGGCAGGTCAACAAGCAGGACTAGGCTCTCCCTTCGCTCGTAGATGTCCACCGGCGGCGCCCAAACGCCCTCGTCTCCCGTTTCCCGACCCGACAGAAGGGACGATGCAAGCCGCTCAAGCTCCCGCCGGAGCGGCGACGCGTGCCCAGAGATGTCCCAGTCTCGGAAGCTCATAGTTCCAACTCTCCGCGCGCTCCGCCCTCTACTCGCTCTCGCGGAACTCCGCGTCAATGACCCCGTCGTCCTCCTCCCCTCCCCCTTCGGTCTCTTGCCCGCCGCTCTCATCTGTGGGGCCGCCTGCCTGCTCCTGTCCGGCCGTCTCCGCGGCCTGCTTATACGCAGCCTCAGAGATCCTCGAGAAAGCCTGCTGGAGCTGCTCCGTTGCCGCGCGCACGCGACTGACATCCCCGTCCTCCAGCGCCTTGCGCACTCCCTCTATCGCCTTCTGCGCAGCCTCGCGGTCGCTTCCAGACACCTTATCCCCAAGATCCTTCAGGCTCCGCTCCGCCGCGTACATCAGCTGCTCTGCCTGATTCCGAGTATCAGCATCCTCGCGGCGCTGCCGGTCCTCGTCCGCATGCTGCTCGGAGTCCTTCACCATCCGATCCACCTCGCCGCGCTCGAGCGAGCTCGCCCCAGATATGGTGATCTCCTGCTTGTTCCCGGTCGCCATATCCTTGGCCGTCACGTTCAGAATACCATTCACATCGATGCTGAAGGTGACCTCTATCTTCGGCACACCGCGCGGAGCAGGCGCAATACCGGTCAGCCGGAAGCGGCCCAGACTCCGGTTATCCGCAGCCATCGGCCGTTCTCCCTGCAGCACGTGGATCTCCACCTCGGTCTGGGTGTCGGCCGCCGTCGAGTAGACCTCGGTCTTCTGCGTCGGGATCGTGGTGTTGCGCTCCATCATCCTCGTCATCACTCCGCCTACCGTCTCCACGCCCAGCGACAGCGGAGTCACATCCAGCAGCAAGACGTCGGCCACCTCCCGCACGATGATCCCCGCCTGTATCGCCGCCCCCATCGCCACCACTTCGTCCGGGTTGACCCCCCTGTGCGGCTCCTTGCCGCCCGTCAGCCGCTTGATCAGCTCCTGCACCATCGGCATCCGAGTGGCACCACCCACCAGAATCACGTGATCGAGTTGCTCTGCTCTGAGCTTGGCGTCAGCCACCGCCTGCTCAAACGGCCCGGCCATGCGGTCAAGCAGATCCTGAGTAAGCTCCTCGAACTTCGCCCGGGTCAGGTTCATATCCAGGTGCTTCGGGCCGGTCTGGTCCGCTGTGATGAATGGCAGATTCATCGTCGTCTGCACCATTGTCGAGAGCTCTACCTTCGCCTTCTCCGCCGCCTCCCGAAGCCGCTGGAGCGCCTGTCGATCCTTCCGCAGGTCAATCCCCTGTTCCCGCTGGAACTCGTCTGCGATGTAGTTCACGATGCGCTCGTCCCAGTCGTCCCCGCCGAGGTGCGTGTCGCCGTTCGTAGCCTTCACCTCGCAGACGTTCTCACCCACTTCCAGCAGAGAAACGTCGAATGTCCCGCCCCCCAGATCCCACACCAAGATCGTCTCTTCTCTGCTCTCCTCCCGGCCGAAGCCGTACGCCAGGGATGCCGCTGTGGGCTCGTTTATTATCCGCAGTACCTCGAGACCCGCGATCTCACCAGCATTCTTCGTGGCGGTGCGCTGCGAATCGTTGAAATAGGCCGGAACGGTGACGACGGCCTTCGCCACCTTCTCTCCCAGATAGGCCTCCGCATCCTCCTTGAGCTTGCGGAGGATCATTGCCGAGACTTCCTCCGGGGTGTACTGCTTGTCCCCGATAGTCACTACAGCCATCCCATTGTGGCCCTCTACCACGCGGTAGGGTACCATCGACCGTTCGTGCTCGATCTCCCCAAACCGCCTCCCCACAAAGCGCTTGATCGAATAGACAGTGTTCTCAGCGTTGATGATAGCCTGCCGCTTTGCCGGCTGACCAACTAAACGCTCTCCACTCTTGGTGAAACCCACTGCAGAGGGAGTCAAGCGGCTCCCCTCCGCGTTGGCGATCACCACCGGCTCGCCTCCCTCAATCACTGCCACCACAGAGTTGGTGGTCCCCAAGTCGATCCCAATAACCTTAGGCACGGTGTCTACCTCCCTGTCCGCGATACATGCAGGGCACCTACGGAGCCCTGAACTGACACTGCTGGCGCTACTCGCCCCCAGTGCTCACGATCATACCCTGTTAGCATACGTAATGATACTACCTTGATAGTATTGTTGTCAAGCAAGCCACGCAACGGCTTGGCGGGGAATACGACAACATGGCGCGTTCCGCGGCCCCCTACAGCGTCTGGAGCCGTCTCAGCCGTCTTAGCTGCTCGCCCGCAACCCACTTGACGTCGCTCGACCCGGCCCGCTCAAGCTCCTCCAGCGCCTCGACGGCCTGTGGCTCGACTTGGCCGATCTCTCCCAGCGCCACCGCACTCCACTTCTGCACCTCTGGGTCCACCTGCGAGAGCGCCGCGATCAGTGGATCGACGGCCGCATCCCCCATTGCCGCCATCGCCCTGGCCACTTGGTAGCGCACTGTTGAGGTCTCGGTCGGGTCACGCAGCACATCCTGGAGCCGGGCGATCGCGCCCACCCCTACTTCGCCCAGCGCCTTCACTGCCGCGTCCACCACCCGCCACGATGGATCTACCAGCGCACCGTGAAGCGGCTCGACGGCCGCTAGGTTGCCATCCCACCCCAGCGCCAGTGCCGCAGAGGCCCGGACCTGTGGGTCTTCGTCCCGGAGTGCCGAAGCGAGAGCGACGTTCAGCCGGCGGGTGTTAGATCCCACCAGGGCAGCAGCAGCCGCCCGCTGCATCAGCACCTCGCGCGACCGCAGCTCCCTCACCAGCGAGTCGAAGGCGGGCGCTCCGATCCGCCGCAGCGCGAGCACGGCGGCATTGCGGTAACGCTTGTCGGTCGCCGTAAGGGTAGACAGTATGGGCTGCACGGCCCTCGGGTCACCAATCTGTCCGAGAGACGTGACGGCCGCCTCGCGGAAGTCCTTCTCCTCAAGGCGAGGAATCAGATCAGGAACTGCTCTCCGGTCGCCGATTAGCCCAAGAGCCTTGATCGCTGCCGTCTTCACACTGCCGTGAGGTGGATTATTGACGTTCTCGAGTGCCGGCCCCACCGCAGCTTCCACCTCGTAGCCCCCGAGCGCCCCGAGCGCCGCACTCCGTATCCCGTTGTCCGGATTGTGACACGCGCGCAGCAGCGCCTCGACCCCGACCCGACCGCCTTCCGCCAGCGCCCAAGTGGCCCCGTCCCTGGACCCGCCATCGAGCATGAAGAAGCGAACCTTAGGCGCAACCGAGGGTCCCAGCTCCGCCAGCGCCTCCAGTGCCTGGTCGCAGGGGTCGCCGCCGGCAGAGAGTGCCGCTAGCAGAGTAGGCACGGCCCGCTCTCCCAGATCCTCCAGCGCCTGTCGCGCCCAGCGCCGCGGAGCATCCTCCTGGTCCCGCAGGATCACGCCCAGAACGCGCATCGCGTCCTCAGAGCCGATCTCGCCCAGCGCCTCCGCGGTCTTGCTGCGGCGAATGATCGGCTGAGCGGGCAGTGAATCCTCCAGCTTCCGCATCTCCAGGAGCTTCCGGGCGGCATCCACGCGGACGGCCATATCGTTGCTCCCCAGGTCTCGAAGCAACGCCCGTTTCTGCAGGTAGCGGCCAGTCAGCCACGCAATGAGCGCTATGGCAATGACCGCAAAAACGATGTAGCCGGTCGGACGGCGCGTCTCCTCCATGGGTGACTCCTATTCCAGCCTACCTGAGATACCCCGTTTCGACGGTCTGGCGGGGCAGTCCTTTCGCCTCCGCACGCTATCGTGAATGTGGAATAATCGCCTGTGGCAGAGGCGCGGCCGGCGCCTCCTGCCCTCGTGAGGAGGCAGCCACCGAAATGCGGTCACTTGAGATCCTTGTTGTCGACGACGAGCAGAGCATTTGCCTTCTTCTGCGAGATGTGCTGGCGCGGTTCGGGCATCAGGTCACCACTTGTCAGGACAGCACAGCCGCGCTCGAAATCGCAGATGAACGGAAGTTCGACCTCATATTCCTCGACATCCGAATGCCCGGCATGAACGGGCTCGACGCGCTGAAGAAGCTGCGAGACGTGCAGTCTACCGCCAAGTTCGTCATGATCACCGGCTTTGCCAAAGACGACATCATCCAGGAATCCCTCCGCAGCGGCGCGTCTACCTGCCTGTGCAAGCCCTTTCGCCTCTCTCAAGTCGTCGAGGTGCTCAAGGAGATGGAAGTCAAGGCTCCGGTCGACGCCTAGCCGACCCGCGTCGACGCATCTCCCTTCACTCATCGAGCTCGTCCCGCCAGGCGCGCTCCATCAGCGACCCCACGGCCTCCAGCGGCGACACCTCCTCGAACAGTATGCGGTGGACCGCGCCTGCTATCGGCATCTCCACACCCAGCGGCGCCGCCACCTGCAGCGCCGCTCTCGTGGTCTCCACACCTTCCGCGATCTGGATCATGCCGGCCAGAATATCCGGCAGCTTCCGCCCCTTCCCGAGTTCGTAGCCCACTCGATGGTTTCGGCTCTTGCGCCCCGCACAGGTTGCCACCAGATCGCCCATCCCCGACAGACCCCGGAATGTCTCCGAACGCGCGCCCAGCGCCACGCCGAGTCGCGTGATCTCCGCCAGCCCCCGAGTCATCAGCGCGGCCTTCGTGTTGTCGCCGAACCCGAGCCCGTCGCTCACACCGGCCCCGATCGCGACGATGTTCTTCAGCGCGCCCCCGAGCTCTACTCCTACTACGTCTGCGTTGGTGTAGACGCGAAACCGCGGCGTGCTGACGGCCGCCTGGACCCGTGTCGCGAACTCCGCCCTGGCGCAGGCGGCTACGCTGGCGGTCGCAGTGCCACCGGCCACCTCCAGCGCCAGATTCGGGCCGGACAGCACTGCCACCTCGCCCATCCGGTCCGCACCCAGGCACTCCTCTATCACCTCCGAGAGCCGCCGACCGGTCTTGTGCTCGAGCCCCTTCGCGGCGCTGACGACGCCTTGATCCGCCGTAACGTGTGGCGCCAGTGCCTCACACACCGCGCGGACCCCTTGTGACGGAACCGCCAGGACGACCATCTCCGCGCCCAACGCGGCCTCTTCGAGATCCGCCGTGGCCTTCACCGAATCAGGCAGCTCGAAGCCTGAGAGGTACTCCGGGTTGCGTCGCTCGCGAGCTACGGCCTCCGCGATCTCTGCCCGCCTCGCCCAGAGCTTCACGCGCCAGCCGGCCTGGCCGAGCGCGATGCTGAGCGCGGTGCCCCAGCTCCCAGCGCCGATCACGGCGATCGTGCCTCTCCCTTCGCTCATACTACCACCTGCAGCTTGGGACCGCTCCCTCCTCCGTAGCGCGACCCCACGCCCCTAGCCCTCACGATCCTGCATCCCTCCGCGACCGCCGGTCCCCTTCACCGCCACTCGCTGCCCGATCTTCGGTTCAGTGCCCCGTGCCAGCCGGCCGATGTTGCTGACATGGCGGAGGATCACGAGCAGTCCCACCCCACTCCAGAACACCGACAGCTCCCACGAGTGGCCACTCAGAGCCATGTATGCTGGCACCGCCGCGCATGCGCCCATCGAGCCTACCGAGATACGGCGAGTCGTCCCAACCAGCAGCAGCCATACACCCAGGCCGACCAGTGCCGCAGGCCAGGACATGCCGAGCAGCGCCCCAAGCGTCGTCGCCACGGCACGGCCTCCCCGGAGCCGCAGGAACACCGAGAAGCTGTGCCCCAGAATCGGCGCGATCGCCACGGCGAATATCCAGAGTTCCCGCCCAGGCACGGCCAACGCCGCCAGCAATTCCCGGCCCACCAGCACCGGACCGAGGCCCTTCACCACGTCACCCACGAGCACAGCCAAAGCCGGCCCCCATCCTAGCACGCGAAGCGCATTGGCGAAGCCTATGTTGTGGCTGCCGTACTCCCGCACATCTACCCCACGCCAAGCGCGCCCGACGATCACCCCGAACGGGATGCTGCCCA
>JALGTG010000086.1 GCA_029821495.1 Candidatus Hebobacteria bacterium | reverse complement strand
GTCGCCGCGCATCGCGCCTCCCCGCGGCGATTCTAGCACGGCGCAAGAAGGAGCGTCAACGCGGCCCGCCCGCCGTTCGCCTCAATACGCGCTCACCCAGATCGGGCTCGACCATGCTGTCCGCTCATCGGGCTGCGTGACGCGGACGAAGCAGTAGTGCGCCCCCGCGGACAGCGTTACTGGCACTTCCCATTCACAGCTCGCCTCCCCCGGCTCCGCTGTCCTCACGACCTCGCCGTCGAGAAACAGATCTACGCGGTCCTCACGACCTCGCCGTCGAGAAACAGATCTACGCGCTGGACAACACCGTCGGCGTCCGGATCGGAGACCGTCACCGTACAGGCATACTCCCCTGCCGGCCGCGCGATCCGGCTCCCCATATCCTCACCATCGAAGGTGAAATCCAGCCGCAGGTTGCGATCAGCACTGCTGTAGGTGCGTCGTGACCGCAAGGCATCCAGAATGCCCTCCCGTGTCAACTCCCGCGCCAGCGCCACCGTCCACGTGGGACCGTCGCCCCATGTGGGGCTGTGCTTGTCTTGGTCGCCCACCGCACCCACATGCCAGCCGCTGTCCAACATAGCTATGTAGCACTCCTCCTCCTCCGGACTCCGAAGCTCCACCATCGCCATGCACTCATCCGCCGCTGGATCGTACCGGAACTGCTGAAAGTCGTTGTGTCTCTCGCCCCCCTTCGTCGGCTCCATCGTCGGGTGGTTGAAGTGCGCGAGGAGTCCCATCCGACCGATCGCGCGGAAAAAGTCATTCAGGTCCGTGGGCAGAATGTGCGTGGGCGACATGTAGAAGTTGATGTGACCCGTCTCTTCCCGCGTCCGCTCCACGCCGTACAGCGCCACGAACCGCCCCGGCTCGTCTGCCGCGTGCGCTTGCGCCACCACGTCGGCATACTCCTCCATCGTCAGAATCTCCAGATGATCGGTCACCGCGAAGAAATCCAGCTCCGCCGCGTCCCGCGCATACTCGTACGCCTCCTTGGGATACCAGGCCCCGTCCGAGTAGCTCGTGTGCGCGTGAATATCGCCCCAGTAGTGGTGGTACGGATTCCTCACCACCACCGCCACCTCCACTATACTGATGAACTTCTCGCCGCCCCACGCCGCGTCCGCGTATCCGTCCCTCCGCTCATCCCTCCCCTTCGGCGTCGCCAGCACCATCAGCGTCTGCCGCCCGTTCGGTAGCTTCGCCGTGTCAATCGTGCCCGAGTAGAGCCCATCCCCCCCTCGCACCAGCGGTATCCGGCACCCATCAATGGTCTGTGCCACGGGCCCCTCGATTTCTTCCCCAGAACCGAGCGCGACCGTGGCTCGCAGTTCCACCTCGCCCTTCACCCGCGCCCCCTCCTCCGGAGATACGATGCTGATCACCGCCCCGCACGCAGCCTGTACTGCAATCACGCCGACAACGACCAGTGCCAGTGCCGCCAACCATGTCTTCTTCACCACTTCCTCTCCTCTCTCTGGCTCTTCGCCGAGAATATCATCTCCCCAAACCGCGCCGGCACGTGGAAGTTCGGCGGGTCCGACAGCGTCGGCGACCAGCAGCTGAACTCCCCCTCCCCCGCCCGGTCTATCCGGTAGAAGTTCGCCCACCAGACCTCCCCGTCTTCCGGCGGGCGGCCGTCTCTGCCGATCTGGGCGAACGGCAGCGCCACCTCCACCGTCCACCTATCATCAACGTCACTGCGATCATCCAACGTCCCGACCACCTCCACTGCCGACTGCAGCCCCTCGCAGTCCCACTTCGCATCGACCTTCATCAACCGGCGATCCCCCGACTCCGGACACTCCACCTTCGCATCGAAGACCACGTTGTGGGGGCTGAACTCGAACTCGAAGTACCGCGTCGCGTCATCCCCCGAGCACAGGAACGCCTCCACCACCTCTTCCTCATATATGGCGTCGTCCCGCGCCCGCATCGTCCCCCAGATATCGGTGTCTATGGCGACGAACGCCAGGTACAGGTTGCGCTCGTCCCAGCACGCGCGCACCTCGGTGGGAAGCTGTGGCTCTCCCACCCCGTCCACCAGGCGGAAGCTCCCCGCTGCCTCGCACCGCGACCACGCCCCCTCCGTCAATCGCCCGTCTATCACCATCGGCTCCGCCGCGCGGTGACATACATAGGTAAGCAGCTCGCCCATCGCTCCTCATCTCCGCCTCTCGGCCTGCCGCACGGCGCCGCCGCGCTCTAACGCATCTCCGGAGTCCACGCCGCGCCGATGTCGTCCAGGAACACCTGGCCCTTCGGCTTGCGATCCGCGTGATACTCGGCGAGATACACCGATTCCAGAGTCACTGGCGGCTCCAGCCCATGTGGCAGCGCGACGCTCAGGGCTCTCCATTCCCCCGACCACCTGACCTGATCCGCCAGGTTGACCATGAAAGCCCGGCCCGCCCCATCCCTCAGCCGCGCCCTCAGCCACGCTCGCTGCCCATCCCCAAGCACCCGCACCGACATCCCGCTCGTATCCGGCAGGATCAGGTCCAGCTCCGCGTGCGCCGTGCGCGTCCCCGCCTGCTGGGAGAAGTCATACCTCAAGCACAGGCAGTGGTTCTCGGCGCTCAGCGGGTCATCGCGCCATTCCACAGACCCGGACACCTCCGGCGGGGTCCCGCGGTACGACCACGCTTCCTCCTCCTCGAAATCCTCCAGCACCATCGTCCCCGCACCCACTACCACATCGGCCTCGCCCCACACCTCCCCCACACTCGCCACCACCCTCAGCCGGCCCGCCGTCAGTGGCGCCGCCAGCAGCCCCGACTGGTTGATCGCAGCCCCGGCCTCCGCCGGCTCGCACAGCCACGCCATGGCCCCCGCCGGCAGCTTGATCGGCTGGCCCTCCACGTCGTAGGCCTGCGCGAAGAACTGCTGCCTCGCCCCGGCCGCGAGCCTGACCTCGCTCGGCGCCACCACGATCCGCGCCGGCCCCGGCACCACTCGCACCACCGTCGCCGCCGTCAGCTCCCCCCACCGCGCCATCACCAAGCCCAGCGTCGGCTGCGCTACCTCAGCCGCTGTGAACACGCCCGCCTCGTTCACACTCCCGAGCGCGGCCGCGCACTGCCACCTCAGCCCCTCGCGGTCCAGCGGCACGAAGCTGTGGTACTTGTCCAGCGCTCTCGCCGCCAGCGCCGCGCGCTCCCCGCTCAGCACCGTCACCTCGGCCGGCTCGATCGACAGATGCTCAGGCGGCCCCGACGGCGCCGCGCTGAACAGCGCCAGCGCGTTGACCACCGCGCGCGGCACCCCACTCGACGGCGAGTTGACCACCCTGTCCCGCACCACCATCGTCGTGGACCCGCCGCCGTCGAAGTTCATTGCCTGTGTGCACCCAAGCTCCAGAAACAGCTCGGCAAACTCGTACAGCGTCATCCCATCGCTGTAACCCGGCTGCCGGCCGTCCACCGTCACCAGCACCAGCGTTCCGTCCCGAATCCCCACTCCGGTTCGTGGATGCCTTCGCGAGGCGAAGCTGTTCGAGAACCTCTCCTGCAGGTGCTCCACCGACACCACCCCATCCCGCACCAGCCTCGGCCCGCCGCCAACGGCCTCTCGAATCTCACCCACCTCCGGCTCCATCCTCACCGAAAGCCGCACCTCATCCCCCACCTCGATCCGCCGCAGTGCATATGCCGCCACTCCCCGCGCCGCCAGCACCGCCCCTCCGGGCGGAATCCGCTGGCTCCCCGCCTTCGCGATGCTCGCAATCCTCGCCATCACCTCCGCATTCGGCCGCAGCGGCCCCGACAACCCCACCAGCGAGAACTGCGTCGCATCTTCGTCCGCCCACGTCCGATCCCCGAATTCGGCCGTGAACAGCACCAGATCCGCGAACCCCGGCGACCGGTTCACCTGCGACACCTGGAAGAGCAGCTCGCCCGGGCCGCGAAGCCACATGCTCGCCCGGAACCGCCCCACGTGCACCGTGCCATCGGCCAGCAGGTACAGCGCCGACCGCGCCGGGTCGGGCAGCGTTACCAGCGCCCCGTTCTCTATCTGGAGCCCCAACGGAGTGGTCGCGTAGTACTCCCCGGCCAGCGCGAAGAAATCTCCATTCACCGCGGCTACCCCTGTGGTCCCCACCGCCGCCTCCGGCCCGCCTTCCCCCCGCTCCTCCTCCGCCGCGGCCGCCATCATGTCCACCACCGTGCGCCGCCCCGCCATCGGTCCGCCGCCCTCCACCTCGCTCACACCCAGCAGCGACTTCAGCCGCAGGAACTCCTCCGACAGATCCGCCTCCACCACATGGATCGCCCACGGTCCCTCCGGCCGATAGATGCGCGTGTACGTCGTCCCCGGCCCGATCGGGACTGTCTCCGGCGCCGCGCTGGCGACGGAGACCGCGACCGACAGAAGCACCCCTAAGGTTGCCGCAAGCTGCGCGCGACGAAGCCTTGACACCATGCCTGACCTGTCCTGAGCGAATGTGCGTCTCACACCTGGCACGACACGCGCACTCTTCCCCAGCCGACACCGCCCGTCCTGCCTTTCTTGCCCCTGCACCTCCCTCCCATCCGCGCCCCATTGCCGGCAGGTGATATCGCCCCCACGTGAGAAGGCCGTGAAACCGAAACGCCGCGTATCTCGTATCAACCCATTGAGCAAGCACACAGCCTCACAATCGCAGGGGAAAGAAAGGGAGCGCAATGCACGCTCGCAAGACTGGATATCTGGCAATCCTCGTCGCCGCGGCCCTCGCCATCTCGGCATCCGCGACGGTCGCCGCGCCGCCCACCGACGCCGACGCGCCGCTCACCACTGACCACCTCATCCTTGAGGGCGTACCGGTCGAGGTGCAGGTGGACGTCAATGGCGAGGCCGCCGCACAGCTCCTCGGCGACCTGCTCGACGCGGTCGCCGAGGTCGCCCAGGAGCAGGCCGCGGTCGCGGTGGAGGCCGGCGGAGGCCCCGTGCCGCCGCACGTCGCCGCCATCGCCACACCCCTCATCGAACCAGCCAAGAACGTCCTCAAGAGCATCACTCGCGCCAGTGTCGTAGTCATGAAGCCCGGCGACTCGCTCGACCCGGACGAAACCATGAGCTACTACCTGGCGCTGATGACCGACCGCGGCTGGACGCCCATGGTCACCGTTCGCGCCGAAGATGGCGAACGTGTGCTCGTGCTCACCGCCCCAGGCGGAAAGGGCATCTTCGCCAATGTGGTGGAGAGCGACGAAGTTGTCGTTGCTATGCTCACCACCACCGAGCCCCTCGGCGACTTGCTGGCACAGATCGTTCGCGCCGGCGGCGGGCACGCTCTCCAGGGACTCATGATGCAGGCGGCCAAGTCGAAGCCCGCGCCTCCGCCCCCCGCAGAGGCCGCGGCCGAGCCGGCGCCGGAGGAGTAGGCCGCCCGCGCTCTTACGCCAATACCGGGCGAGGCCGGCTCACCAGAGCCGGCCTCGTCGTCGCGCGACCCCAGCCTCGTCCCCGGCCTTCTCCCTCCTCACCGGCGGCGAGAGTCCAACAATCTCTCCCGACCCCTAGCAGGAGATCCCTCCCCGACCTCAAACAACCATCCCCACCGTACCGAGCATCAATTCGTCCACCACTACCCCAGGCCTCGTCCTGGCGAACAGGAGAAGAACGATGCGAAGATCCGCCAAGCTACTCCGCCTCTTGCCCCTCGCCGCGGTCTTTCTCATCGTCTCGACCGCCGCCGCGGGAATCATCAGTCCCCGCGCCATCCGCGTACCGGCCGCCAAGCCGATCCGCGCGCGGATCCCCAGCCACCTCCTCTTCACCGCCTTCCAGCCCTTCCAGAGCACCTGGGCCAGCCCCGCGCCCCAGATAAACGGCGTCGCCACCAACGCCGAGTGGGGTTCGGCCCCCCGCCTCAACTTCGCCAACGGTCAACTCCGAATCCAGAACGACCTTGGGCGCCTCTACCTACTGCTCGACGTCACCGGCGACACCACCAATGACCCCCTCCAGCCCGACACCCCGTGGGGCGACTACTTCTGGCTGGCATGGGACGTGAACGGCGACCGCAATGTCACCGCCGACGTCGACCTGCTCCATGGCATCTACCCCGGCACCAGCACCGTCGGCCTCTGTCACTTCATCGAGCCCGGCGCCGTCACGCCCCTCGAGCCCTCGGGCGCGTCTCTCGCCCGCGGCTTCGGCGCCACGCCCGGCTCCCCGACCCCCCACCGCTTCTGGGAGATGTCCATCCCCCTCGAGGAGATCGGCGCCGATGCCTACCGCTGGGTTGCCAATCCCGAGGACGCCCATCCCCTCCGGCTCGGCTTCCACGTCCACTCCGAGGTCCCGCTCATCTCAGACTACGTCCCCCAGGACCTCCTCCAGGACTTCACTCGCTTCACCCGGATTCTGCTCGCACTCAGCCCGAATCTGAGCGGCGTCGGCGGTCCGATCTTCGCCACCGTCGGCGTCATCCCCAGCACCGAGATCCACAACGGCTACGCCACCACCGATCCCAGCTACACCCTCTACGTTGTGGACGCCCCCTTCGGCGGCAGTCTCAACATCTTCGGCCACTTCGACGGACTCCGGGCGAGAGGGGCCAAGTACTACCAGGTCCTCGCCCGCCGCGCCGGCGCCGGCGCCTACACCCCGCTCCGGCTCACCTGGTCCAACTACCGCTGGGAGACAAACAAGTTTGTCATCCGGCAGATAGCGCCTGACCCCCAGGACCGCTACGAGATTCCGCCCGGGTCCGAGATCTGGTCCCTGCGCGACATCCTGGTTCGCTGGCCGACAAGCGGCCTCCAGGACGGCCTCTGGGAGCTGAAGCTCGCGCTCTTCGACGCCGCCAAGAACCCGCTCCCGGCGCCGTCGCCCGGCAACCATCTCGCGCTGATGCTCGACAACACGCCCCCTCACGCCCGCATAGACCAGATCACCCACGGAACTGACACCATCGAGGCCTGCGCAATCGTTGACCTCGGGCCTCCCCCCGACGGCCTCCGCTTCCGCATCACCGCGATGGACTACTCCGGTCACCTGGCCCACTATCGCCTGGTGGCCCACTACGGCGACAACAAGAGCCAGCTCATCTCGGCCGACAACTACGCCGGGCACATGACTCCCACCAAGAAATGGCACGGCGTCAACTCTCTCGTCGTCCCGCCCGGACAGTGGCGCGCGCCCGAACCCTGCGCCTACCAGTTCCGGCTCGTGGCGCACAACCGCACCACTAACGGCTATTCCCGCTACATCCATGGCAAGGGCTACAACAAGCACATCACCGTCCTCCTCGGCGGCATGCCGACCATGCCCATCATGGTCCCTGCGCGACCGCCGGTGGTGGTGCCGCCCGGCCTGTTGATGGAGAGGGCACCCGGCGTTGCGCCAACGACCCCCTCGAACGTCCTCCGCCACTTCAAGATCAACCCCGCCTTCTGAGCGGGCGGCCGGTCGGCGCTGTCCGACCCAGCCAGCGGCCAATTGCAGCGGACCTCCGGTTCCCACCGGAGGTCCGTTCTCTCACATCACCCCGACAGGTGCGCGCCTCACCTCCGCCGAATGAGCCACAACTATGCCGCCCGATGACGGCAGATTGGTCGAATATCTCCGCCGCGCCTACCACGCGGTAGACGGCCTCTGGTTCATGAAGGCCGAAGAGGCCCACGACTTCGACCACGCCCTCGAACTCGACCGCCGTGTGTGGGAGGTGCTCGCCAAGATTCAGGCCCGCAAGGCGCGCGAGCTGCTCTCCTGCACCGGCGACAGCCCCGAGGAGCTCTCCCGCTGCTTCAGCCTCAAGCTCACTGCCGACGGGCACAGCTTCGAGCCAAGCGCAGACGCCCACGGAGTCCGTTTCCTCATCACCGACTGCCCCTGGCTCCGCCTCCTCCGCACCAGCGACCGCCGGCACCTCGCCGCCAAGGTCGCGCAGACCATCTGCCCCACCGAGGGCCGCGTCTGGTGCGCCGAGTTCGGCGGGGAGTACCACTTCGAGATGCCCCTCATGGCCTGTGCCGACAGCGATCACTGCGAAATGCGTTTCTCCCGTACCGAAGGAGAGAGCCAGTGACGCGGATCAGAGCAGTCCTCTTGGCTTGCACAATCATCGCCATGGCGGCCTCGCTGCCCGCCGCCGGCACCAACACAGCTCCTGAGAAGGGGGAGACGACCATGGCCGACACGGCCGCGCCGCACCCCACCGTGAACCGTGGAGACGGCAAGGTCTGGATCGAGGGCGTCCCCACCCTGGGCTGGAGCAAGGACATCGAGTGCACCTTCCTCGGCGCGCTCGAAGCGGCCCTCGCCATCACCGATCATCCCTACAAGTACTCCGATCTCATGGGCTTCACCGGCCTCGCCTTCCGCACCCGCTGGTTCGTCGGAAACGAGGAAGACAGCTGGTGTCCGTCCAGCCCCGTTGGTGAGATGCCCGAGGAGATCGAAGCCGCGGCGAAGACCACCGGCTGGCCCCTACGCGTCGACTTCATGGACCCTGACGACCCCGACACAGTGGCCCGCCTCACCCGCGACATCGTCGCCTCCGTGGACCGCGGCCGCCCCCTCCTCGCCTGCGAACCCAAGCTCAACATGGACGTGGTCTTCGGCTACGAGGATCACGGCAAGAGCTTGCTCCTCCGCGACTACTCCCAGCCTGACGAGCCACTCAAGCTCTCTCCCTCTGAACTGGGCTTTCTGCTCCTCTTCATCGAGGATCACACCGAGCCGCTGCCCACTCGCGATGCCTTCCTCCAAGCGCTGAAAATCGCCGTCACGAATTGGAAGCGAGAGCGCTTCACCACCGGCCCCGGCGAGTACTGGTACGGCGAGGCCGCCCTCAAGGACTGGATCGCAGACATCGCCGCCGCGGACACTTTCACCGAAGAGCAGCGGGGCCAGCTCTTCTTCGTCAGCCACTGGTGCTTCAGCTCCCTGGTCGATGCTCGCCTTGCGGGCGTGGCATTCCTGCGAGAGCATGCTCCTCTCCTCGGCGGGGAGGCAGAAGAGGCGGTCAAGCGCGCCGCCGTCGTCTACAACTCCGAGGTCGAAGCCCTCCGCTCCGCCTTCTGGCAGGGCGACGCGTTCTTCGGCCCCTGGTCCGGCAAGTCCGTTGCAGACTGGACGCCCGAAGTGCGCCAGCGCGAGCAGGACCTGCTCGCCCGCGCCCGCGAGCTCGACGCCGCCGCCATCGCCGAGATCGAGCAGGCGCTCGAAATCGCTGCCTCGTCAAGTGAGGAGAAACCGACGCCCGCCCTCACCCATGGCTTCCGGCACGACCCCATGCAGTTCGTCCGGAACGACCGCACCCTCCAGGGCGCCCTCGTCCGCACCCTCGTCTTTAAGGAGCCCAAAGAAGGCGACGCCGCTCTCATCCAAGCGCGAATCGACGAGATTCTCGCCGAGCAGCGCGAAGACGGCACCTTCGCCGACACCTCCAAGCACACCGGCTCCAAGCTGCTCGAGCTCCTCCAGCTTGGCTTCTCTCCAGAACGCCCTGAGGTCGCGCGCGGTGTCGAGGCGCTCCTCCGTCAGAAGCGGGCCGGCCAGAACGCCGACGAGTGGTACGAGAAGGACGGCGCGCTCTCCATCTACGCGCTCCATGCTCTCTGCCTACTCGGCCGCAGCGACATCCCCGAAGTGCGGTTCTCCCTCGACTGGTACGTTCAGCACCCCGAGGAATGGAACGATGCCTGGAAGGGTTGCCCCTGGACCCCCGAGGTCTTCTGGAGCGCGCTCTGGGCCGGACGCGAGATCGTCGACACCATGCCCACCGTCAACGACGGCCTCCGCCGCGTGACTGAAGGTATGAATGCCGCTGGGTGCAACTCCCACAATGATCCCTACGGCTTCCTCCAGACGGCCGGGCAGATCGACAGCCCCGCGGCCCGCGCCCTCGTCCAGAAGCAGCTCCCCATGGTCCTTTGCGGCCAGGGCCCCGATGGCGGCTGGGGCGACAACAGCCTCTTCGTCTTCCGCGCCCTGAAGACTCACGCCCTCCTCGACCAGCTCCGCACCCTCCCGCCGCTCCCGGCCGACTGGGAGATCGCCCGCTCCATCCCCGCGCCGGACGGGAATCTCTGGTCTATGGCCTGGGACGGCGAGCGCCTCTGGGTCTTCAACCGCGACGACAACGCCGCTATCGCGGTCTCGCCCGAAGATGGGCAGGTGATCGAGAAGGTCGAGCTGTCCATCGAGAACGTCGTCGCCATCGGATGGTGGGACGATTCCCTCGCGGTGACCCAGAGAGACCCCAAGAAGTTGCTCAAGGTCGACCCTGAAACCGCCGAGATCAAGCGGGACATCACCATCGACGAAACGGACTGGACGTGGGTTGGTTGCGCCAACGCAGTCAACGGCAAGGTCTGGGTCGTCGATGAGTTCTCGCCGGGCATCATCGTCATCGACCCCGCAAGCCCGGATGAGCGA
>JALGTG010000085.1 GCA_029821495.1 Candidatus Hebobacteria bacterium | reverse complement strand
CCTCCTGTCGAGTACAACCCGGAGGTTCTAGCCTACTTCAACACCTACCCCGGCGGGGGTGGGAAGGATCAGTGGAACCCCAGTCACTTCCCCAACTGCCACCGGGCCAGGCAGTCGAATCCCTACCTCCGCTGGCCCGTGATCCTCGACCCCTACTTGCCAAGTCGGGAGGTGTGGCGCTGCCCCGACGCCCGGCTGGAGGGAGGCGCAGCCTTCATCAATGGAGCAAAGGACTGGGCGGGGCACCTGCAGGACCACGAGGGGGAGTGGGGCACGCCCACGCTTCCCTACGTCTGCCCGAGACTGGGCAGCTTCCCGGCCGGCTGGGGCGGGGAGGTGACGGACACGTTCGCGCAGGGCGGCCGCTTGCCCGTTCCGCGCGCCGACCGGGGCCGGCCCGCCTCCCCGGGCATGTTCCTCCAGTCCATCGCCGCCAACGAGATCGCGGTTGAGAAAACGCCGCATGTCAACCAGGTATCGGACCCCGCTTGGCTCGTCGTTCTGGCTGACGGAGGGTGGTCCGTAGCCGCCTTTGGCACCGGCACTCTCGCCTACCCGGACCTCTGCCACCTGGAGTGCGCCAGCGACATGCCGGTAGACTCCGCGCACTGGCAGGCCGATTGGGAGAATTGCCCCTGGAGCCGGCAGTGCGGGGCCATCGCCGACATGAAGCGCAACCCCGCGCTGCGAAAGCCCTACGCCCGCCACTTCGGCGGCGTCAACCTTGGCTTCCTCGACGGGCATGCCCGCTGGATGCACTCAGAGAAGGTGATCGAAGAGTCTCCAAGCTGGGGCAATCCCCAGCGCGGCCGCCTGCGGGGCTACGAGCCGTGGGGGTCCACCCTCGACGCGCGGGGACATGCCACCGCTGATCCTTACATCGTCCCTCTGTACTAGGAACCATTGCGCGGCAGGGCATCCGCCCGTCTGAGCAGATAGGGATGACGATGACGATAGGCAACTGGCGACGAACTGGGAGCAGGGCGAGGTCGCACACGGCTGTGGCCCTCCTCGTCGCCGGTTTCCTGGTCGCGCTCACCCTGGTTCCGGCCAGCTCCAGCCGCGCCCAGATCTGGCAGCCCTCCCCCGACCGGCCCCAGCACTGGTACTGGTTCCGGACCGACAGCGGCGTGCCGACGCGGGTCGAGTCCATGGACCCGCGCCTCCAGGAACTCTCAGACACCTTCGGCCGAGGGGATCTCGAAGGAACGCGGCGACTCGCGGAAGCGCTTCTGGAGTCGACCGAAGATGCGGACCTCTCCGCTGAGGCCTCTGCTTATCTCATCCATTCTTACCTCGCAGAGGGCGACTTCGAGGCCGCCCGCGCTGCCGCGCACCGGCTGAACCACCAAGATACGCTCGCCTACCTCGACAAGCTCCAATCCCACTGCGACGCACAAGTCTCTCGCCTGGAGAGCGTCATCCAGACGACCTCGGACCCGGCCGAGCTCGCCCGCGCGCAACTACTCACGGCACGCGCATACGAACGCGTCTGTCGTTTTGACCTTGCCGAAACGTCGTACTGGAAGGTCATTCGCCAGTGCTCGGATCGTCCCGAGGCGGGCAGCGCGCTCTGGCGTGTCGCTCAACTCCACCGAAAGCGTGGCGATCTCCAGCCCGCCGTCGAAGCCTGCTTGTCCGCCGCCGAGCAGTTCCCCGGCTCTGCCTTCGTTGCCGCCACCGCGACAGAGAGAATCGCCGCCCTATCACTCATGCAGCGGCAGAATGACGAAGGCGGCGTCCTACTCCTGGACCTCGCCAGCTCTTTCCCCCGCACTCACCTCAGCGCGTTCTCACGCCATCACCTTGCTGACCTCTACTGGCGCACCCGGCAGCCGGGCAAGGCGGCCGGCCAATGGCAGGCTCTTTGGGAATACGAGCCCCACCACGCAGACATACCCAACCTGCTCGAACGCCTCGCGGAGGCCCGATATCGCGCTGGCACGGAGGCCCGGCTCCAAGGTGAGTTTCAGAATGCTCTCGTCCATCTCGGGTTCCTCTCACAGATGCCGCAGACTCAGTGGCGCCGAGAGCATGTGCTGACGGCGACGCTCCTATTGGACATGGCCGAGTGCCACCTCGGACTTGAGCACTGGCAGGATGCCCTCGACCTCGCACACGGCTCACATGAAGTGAGAGGCCAGCCCGGCGATATCCCCCGCGCGCTATACGTGGCGGGTTGCGCCCAGTGGGGTCTGGGGCACCACACCGCGGCGGCCGAGGCCTGGCAGACAGCGATGAACGACTACCCCGCCACAGAGTACGCGGAGGAATCACGGGAGAGGATGCGGCCGTGAGGCATACCACCTGCAGAGGCCTTTCGGGCGTCCTCGAGTTGACTGTGGCCGCTGTGCTTCTTGTCTCTGGCTGTAGCGCCGGTCGACAGGATGCTGGCGGCTTCAGCCTGCACAGCGCGCGTGAGGACTTGGTGGCCCTCTTCGAACAGAGCGACACGCTCGAGATCTACACTACGCAATGGCCTAACGACCAGGGAGAAGAGCATCTACTGCTTAGCATCTCACGGGCAGATCAGATGGATCGCTGGCAGGGATTCATACATGACGCAGGCCAGGCCGGTCCGGAGTCCCATCATGAAGGCATACCGTGGCTCGAGATGCGTCTCCGTTCCGGAGATCATGTCCTCGCCCGAGCATCCGCGTATCCAGCATATCCCCACGCGAGTGAACTGGCCTTTCGGTTCCCGGCGGTTCTGCAAGGCGTTGCCCTGACTGTCGAAGGCGATCTCAACAACATCGTGCAAGAATGCCAGCGGCAACTAGACGCCGCCGTTCTCGCCAACTCACCCCTGTCCACAGATAACATCACTGCTGAGGTGCCCCCCTTGCCCAGCTTCGAAGAGACCAAGGCGCGCATGGTCAAGCTGTTCGCGGACTGCGACTACATCAACATTCACGCGCCGGGCGAGAACAGCATGGGAGTGAACGTGCGCGAGCAAGGCCGGGAATCCTGGCAGATGATGGCCGAAGCCGTCCAGGACGCCGAGAAGGGCTGGGCCATCCCCGGCCAGCCGCAGATCTACATCTGGTGCGAAACCCCTGATGCCCCCGGCACGCTCTTTGAGCTTAACTACATTGCTGGCATCCTCGGCTCCCCTGATCGTCGCTTCGGCGGCAACGTTCAGACCATTCGGCCCAACCCTTCCTTCCAACAGGCCTTGCAGGCCGTCCTCACGATGGCCAGGGAGAAGGAGAAGCGCGAGCAGCAGGCGGCAGACCACTAGCGGGCCGCCACCTGCCTGGATGTGCCGTATGACTTCTTGGAGGAGGTGACAATGGTGAGACGCGAACTGAGACGGGCCACGTTGTCAGTTGTGGCGTTCGCGGTCGTGTCCCTCGCAGCGGCCACGCTACCTACGACGTGCGGTGCGTGGTCCCAGCCCGAGCCGCCAACCGCACTCGTCAAGGGGCGCGGCATAAACAACTCCGGCGATCTGCCTGGGTGGTGCGGCATCAAGCTGCTGGGTCCGGACGGCACCTACTACAGCGGGACGGCCGCCTACGTGATCGGCAGGTGGATTGCCGGCACCGGCGACTCCATCAAGAAGGTCGAGCTGTGGGTCAACGGCGTCCGGCGTTACCAGAAGGAGTGGACCTCCAACTACCCGTCAGTCTACCCCGACGCCATCAGCTGTGACTTAGCCTGGAAATGGGTGTTGTTCTCGACCACCCAGTTCTCCCACGGGTCAACACTGACGCTCAAAGCCAAGGTGTGGACGACGGACGACCAGTACGCCCAGGCCACCGACACTCAGCACAAGGCCTGGAACCGAGCCTATGTTCTCCAGAACCGCAACTTGGACTACGCAGAAACGATCTGCACACACGTCAACAACAGGACCAGTAGCATGAACCATGCAGCGCCCGGCCCTTATGACACAGACCATGCGGAGGACATTGTTGGCCCCGAGGCTGACCCCGGGGGCCGCGTCAAAGCCTTCAGCGTCTTCTACGCGGACACACACGGCAGGCTTGGCGAACTCGGGGACTGCTACTGCACGAAGGACCCGCCTGAAGAGTGCATTGTGAAACCCCCTGACGTTGCCGGCGCGGTAGCGGCCAAGGATGGTGATTGCCCGGGTTACAACTTCGTCTTCCTTGACTCCTGCAATTCGGCCGAAGCTCCTCCCAGCTTCTGTGGTGCGTTCCAGACCACTGCATCTCTCGGATGGGTCGGCCTGCCAGAGGACAGCCAGCCCTATGCAGACTGGGCGAAGGCATTCTTCGACGGCCTCGTACAGCAGAAGAGCGTAGTGGACGCAAGGTCTTACGCGGACGACGAAGTGGGCGGGATCGCGCACCAAGTCGGGTGGGGCGACCAAACCTACAAAGTCCATCTCACCTACTGATCCCCTGAAAAGGAGGAGAAGAGATGCGAAGAAAGCACGCCATCCTCGCAGCCGTTCTGCTCGCGGGTCTCGCGGCGCTCGGCGCCCCGGCGGCGCGAGGAGAGACCGTGGCAGAGAAAGATGCCCTCGCCATCGCGGGCGACTTCGCGACCGCGGTTGGCATGACGTGGGGAGAGCCTACTGAGGTCGTCCTGAAGCAAGATGCCGGCCACAACCGAGACCGCGAGTGGCACATCGGTTTCCACGACTTCGCCACCATAGGCGTCAATCCCTCGAAGGGCTTCATCAGCTCGGCAGTGGACTACTCCGTATCAAGACGGGACTACGCTCTGGCAAGCGAGCACCCATTGTCCCAGGAGCAGCCCCAACTCGACGAGGAGACTGCCCTTGCGCGTGCCGGCCGCATCCTGGCGCTCGCAGGCCTCGAGGACGCTGTGCAGCTGGAGAGTCCCGTGCTCCTGCTCCGTCAACATTCTGTCGCACCTGACGTCTACTGCTACTTGTGCAACTGGAGGCTGATGTACCAGGGGGTCCCGTTCGACGATGGTGGTGTGATGCTCCAGCTTTCGCCTGCCGACGGACGCCTGATCGTGCTCTCCACCGGCCTGGACATTCCCGCCCCCGAGAGCGTGAGGGCGGTTGTCGATCGGCCCACCGCGGAGACGGCGGCACAGGGCCTGTGCCGCTCGCTCGATTCCAGGTTCAGGCCCGCCGAGACGGAGATGGAGCTGAGGATCGTCGTTCCCAACAGCTACTGGGCGGACCGCGGCCTCGGCGAGGAGATCACCGAGGCCGGCTCCCGCGTCGCCTGGGTCGTCAAGTTGCGCGAAGCAGGGGGACACTTCCGTACCTTCTGGATCGATGCTGCCAACGGCACGTTGCTCGGTGGAACCCAGTCAAAAGGTGCGGTGTCCGATACGACTACCACGAGTTCGGGTTCCACGACCTCAGCGATCGCGGTCGATCCCGGACCGAAGAGCGCCTCGACAGGAGTGCCGCGCAGCGTGACCGCCATGGCCGCTGCTGCGGTCCTCGCGCTCGCCGCCGGAGTGCTGCTTCGCCGTCGCCGCGCAGCCGCATGCTGAAACCGAGTAACAGCGCGCCCGCCTTCCGCGACCGTGCGGTCGAGCACGCCCGTTGCCTGTGCTCGGGCCATGTGCCGCGTGCCCAGGCTGCTGCAGATTGCTTCGCCACCGCCAGTCACATTACAGTCTGCGACTACTGGGGCGCACCAGACATACTGAACACACCCATTCCAATGGGCACGTCATTCCACGCGTCGACGCACGGCGGCCAGGCCAGCTTCGGCGACTCATTCGCTACTCCGACGAGCGGTGACAACCGCTACATCGACCTGGACGAGATCACTGCTGCTGTCGGGAGCAAAGGTGCCACGACCTGTCAGCACAACTTCGTCTTCCTCGACGCGTGCTACTCCAGTGACACTGCGATATGGCATAACGTATTCGGTACGACTTCGTTCCTGGGGTGGATCGGGCCCACGAACAGCACTGCGACCGTTCAGAACTGGGTCAATGCTTTCTGGGACGGGCTGGCGATGCAGAAGACCGTTGCTCAGGCGCGGGCCTACGCAGACCAACAGCAGTCAGGTGTCACGAACGACAGCGCGCGTGGCAGCACGAGCTACAAGGTGCACCTCACCTATTGACGGCCAAACACTGGCGCCATCGTGGCGCCATGGGAGGACAACCATGAAGAGGAATGCAGTGCTTCTGGCGGCCGCGGGCCTTGGGCTCTGGCTGGCCAGCTTGAGCCCTGGACTGTCCGAGGTCGTCTCGGCCGAGCGGGCAACTTCGCGTGCCGCCGAGTTCGCCCAGGCGCTGGACTTGCCGTGGGGTGAAGGCACGACGGCTGTCCTGCGCGAGAACGTCAACCAGGCGCGGCTCGCCGAGTGGGAGGTCAGCTTCCACGACTTCGCAACAGTTGGCGTCGACCCCAAAAGAGGGATCGTGCTCTCAGCCGTTGACTACTCGGCCGTCACGGAGCATGAGGAGCTCAAGCAGCCGCCCGCGCTTGAAGAGCAGGCCGCTCTCGCGCGTGCCGCCGACATCATCGGCCTCGCGGGCCTGAAGGACGTCGCGGAACTGGAGGAGCCCACCGTGTTGCTCCACGAGTTGAGTCCCGACGTCTACCGCTACATTGTCCTCTGGAGGGTTCTGCACAGGGGAATCCCCTTCGAGGATGCGCGCGTCCAGGTTACGCTCTCGGCGTGGGACGGTCGGCTCCTGGTGCTCTCCTCTGGACTCGACATCCCCGCTCCCGAGTCGGTTGGCGTTTCCGTCTCAGAGGAAGCTGCGGTAGGCGCCGCACTGGACTTCGCGTGGCAGCTAGAACCGCAGTTGACTCCTTCCGAAACCGAGACGGAGCTTCGTATTGTGGTACCCAACGCCTACTGGACGCGGTCAGGCCTGGGCCGCGCAGTCACCGATAGCGGGTCCCGCCTTGCGCGGGTGGTTGCCGTCCGAGACGCTAACGGCCGGGAGCGCGTTTTCTGGATTGACGCGGCTACCGGCGCCCTGCTCGGCGGAAGCGAGTCGGGAAGCGCCGTACGGCATGCCACTGCCGCGGCCTCACGTTCCACGACTTCGGCCCCCGCGCCCTGACCAAGCGAGAGGACCGGGTCAAGAGAACCACCGCGCAGCGTGATCGTGATCGCGGCTGCTGCGGTCATCGCGCTCACTGCCGGAGTGCTGCTTCGCCTTCGCCGCGCAGCCGCACGCTGAAACCGAGTAACAGCGCGCCCGCCTTCCGCGACCGTGCGGTCGAGCACGCCCCTTGCCTATGCTCGGGCCGTGCGCCGCGCGCCCTTCCCTCGGCTCCGCCGACCCCAAATGTCCACACATGGCCAACCCGTCCAAACCACCCCAAAGAATGACCATGCGGTCAATGGACGGACATGGACATGTTTTGGACGTCCATCCGATGGCTCCTGACCCCCGTATCGCCGCTCCTGGGGGAGCGGACATGTCCGGACAATTCGCGCACTGACCGAAATCGTCCATGGTCACACTCCTGCAGGAGTGTTGTTTCACTCCTATAAGAGTCTCCCCGAAGGTGGCTCCGCCAGGCAGGAAGCGGGAGTGGCCCGTGGCAACAGGTATGAGATGTCGAGGAGGTGAGCAGCGATGAGGGGTCGTCTGGCGATGGGCCGTGCAGGCCGCGGCTGTCTCTGGCTGGCGGCGTCAGGTCTGGCAGCGGCGCTGTGGGTGGGCGGCTGCCGCACGGAGGAGCCGCCGGTTCCGCAGAGCGTGGTGACGCCTGTACATGAGCCGCGGAGGGTGATGGTGATGACGCAGATTCAGGCCCGCGGCGTCAGCGACGAGCGCGTGCTGGCGGCCATGCAGAAGGTGCCGCGGGAGGAGTTCGTTCCCGAGGAGCAGCGGCCGTATGCCTTCGATGATCGCCCGCTGCCCATAGGGGAGGGGCAGACGATCTCGCAGCCCTACATCGTGGCACTGATGACGGAGCTGCTGGATCTGAAGGAGGGGGAGAAGGTGCTGGAGATCGGGACGGGGTCGGGATACCAGGCGGCGGTGCTGGCGGAGCTGACGCCTGAAGTATACACGATAGAGATTGTGGAGACGCTGGGGAAGCGCGCGGAGGAAACGCTGGCGCGGCTTGGCTACGCCGATGTGAGAGTGAAGATAGGTGACGGGTACAAGGGCTGGCCGGAGCACGCGCCGTTCGACGCGATCATCGTGACGTGCGCGCCGCAGCAAGTGCCGCAACCGCTGAAGGACCAGTTGAGGGAGGGGGGTCGGATGGTGATTCCGGTGGGGCCGCAGTGGACAGGTCAGACGCTCTACGTGCTGCGGAAGAAGGGAGGGAAGGTGAGGGAGGAGGAGGTCATACCGGTGCGGTTTGTGCCGATGGTGCGGGAGGGCGGCGGGCGGTGGTGAGGAGGGGTGAGGGGAGTGTGGTATAGGTTGACACTGGCGCGAGGGGCGTGCTAGAATCCCATTTGCAGTAGGCCCCATCGTCCAGTGGTTAGGATACCGGTCTTTCAAGCCGGAGACGGGGATTCGAATTCCCCTGGGGCTACCAGGAGGGCGCATAGCTCAGTGGGAGAGCGCTTGCTTCACACGCAAGAGGTCGCTGGTTCAAATCCAGCTGCGCCCACTGTTTCGGCCTATTGGTGGTAATCGGGGCGAATAGCTCAGTGGGAGAGCGCTTGCCTTACAAGCAAGAGGTCACAGGTTCAAGCCCTGTTTCGCCCAGTGTGAGATTGGCAACGGCGGAGTCGTGGCGCAGTGGTTAGCGCGCCGGCCTGTCAAGCCGGAGGTCGCGGGTTCAAATCCCGTCGACTCCGCCAGGTTCCGAAGCAGCGCGCCGGGATAGCTCAGTTGGTGGAGCTTACAGCAGCGGCTAGCATACCTAACTGAACACAGTGCTGGGATAGCTCAGTTGGTAGAGCACTGGACTGAAAATCCAGGTGTCCCCAGTTCAAATCTGGGTCCCAGCACCAGGAACTGATGAGGCGACGGCGGACAGGCCGTCGCCTTTGCGCGTTGGGGAGCCAACTTCCGTTCTCAGGCATCGGAGGTCGTAGGCTCGAAGCGGGGGCAGGGTTTGGGCGATACTTGCCCTTCAGATCTAAGGTAACACTGTGCGCCTGTCAACTAGCGATGGGACACCTCTGACAGCCCTGCGGGCCTGTCTCCGAACGTCAGGCATTCCACCATATACGGGACGGTGCGGCGGCCCCTTCGAGCGCGGTCCTCCCAGGGCTCTCAGGCGGGCTCTGTGGGCGGCCGGCAAGGCAGTCGTGCGTCGGGGAAAGACACCGACAGAATCCTGTACCTGTGCTTCCCGGAGGGGGTCTCGACGTCCACCTCGTCCGATGGGCTCTTGCCCACCAGTGCGCGTCCCATCGGGGAATCGGGCGTCACCACGGTCGCCCCTGGCTCGGCATGCTCGGTGGCCCGCACCGTGAAGCGGATCTCCTCCGCGGCCGCGACGTCGCGCACAACCACCGTTGCCCCAACAGCCACGCACGAGGCAGTGCCGAATTCCACCACCTGGGCCCGACCAAGGATTCCCTCGAGTTCCGCGATTCGCCCCTCCAACACAGCCTGGGCGCGCTTTGCCTCCTCGAACTCGGCGTTCTCACGGAAGTCACCGTAGGATCGCGCCCTCACCAGCTCTTCCCGCGCGTGGCGCCGGCCTGTTGTCTTCAGGTGCTCCAGTTCACCGCGCAGTCGGCCGATCTCCTCTGCGCTCATGGGGATAGACGTGGGCACTTCGCCCTCCTGTGCTCTCCGAAGACTCCTCTCTCACGCTACACTTCTGGAATCCCGCTGTGCGGTCCTGGCGCGGTCTGGCCGTGCTTGCCCCCCACAGTGCTGCGACCGACAGACTCAGCCCTGCGACATGCTGCCCCGGTCACATGACAACGAGGCACTGCTGACGGCCGTCCTGCCTTGCCCGTGACTCCCGAGCATTCTACACATGGGACCATTTGCGGGTGTCGAGCGCCCCGTGAGACCGCTTTGAGGGCACGTTGGGGCACGGATGAGTTTCTGGACAGGACGCGGAAGGCGCCGCGCACGATCGCCGTTGAGTGAATGTCGCGCGGCATAGGGCGGGGACAGGTTCGCACGCGCGATGCGGGTGCGCCTGTCCCTGCTGTTCCAAGGACTCCCCCGCTTCCGAGGTGAACAAGAGCGGGAAGTGCGAGGGGGGTGGGAGGGATCGCGATGAGTGATGAGAGGCCGTGGGTGGAGGTG
>JALGTG010000004.1 GCA_029821495.1 Candidatus Hebobacteria bacterium | reverse complement strand
CCGGCGAGGGGCAGCACGAAGCTGTTGAACCCAAGCTCATCCAGAGTGCGGCGCGCGGCGCGGTCGAAGGCGGAGAAGTCCACCTTCGGCTCGACTTCGCCGCCGGGCAGCTTCTCCCACTCCACCCCGATCCCGGCCCCGACCGAGTATGGCGCCACGCGGTGCTCGGCGAAGCTTTGCCGATACAGGTCGAGGACCGGCTCGTACTCATCCTGTGTTTCCAGGTTGTGATAGCGCCGCACGTTCGCTGCCGAGAGGCCGAAGCCGCTGCGGACGTGGGTCTCCTCCGGCAGGTCGAAATCCCACACGTGAAGCAGGAACGGAATCTGCCGCGCGACACCATCCGCCGCGATCTCGATTTCGCCTCGATAGTCGCCAGCGGGGGTGCCGGCCGGAACGTGAACGGTTATCCAGAACGGCTGGTTGCGTCTCGCCTCCAGTGCCGCGCTTCCTTCATGCAACGGTAGAGGGTCGGGCCAGTGATCGACCGCTCCCACGTCGTCTGTCGGCTGAGCCACAAATACATACTCGACTGACCGAATCTCGATCTCGGAGGCGGGGATGTTGGCGCCGCTCTCGGCAACGAGATCGGTCACCGAGACCTGACACTGCTGGATCGACCGGCGCGGCGTCAGAACCAACTGCGCGGCCTCGTATTCGTTGCCGGCAGCGCTGATGCGAAGAGCATTGCCGACGACCTCCGGCGCGGGCCTGTCGCGGCTCACTTTCCGCTCGGGCTCACACCACCATACCGCCAGCTCCGGATCCTCCGAGAGCAACTCGCCGCCGCGCGCGTCATACAGCGGCGGGACGCTGAACTCCGTCTCAGCTTCCCAGAGGACCTCCTCGGTGCCGGCATCCACGCAGCTAATCCGCAGCAGGTAGCTCCCGGCGGCCTCGACGTGATAGGAGAGGCCCACCCGTTTCGGGACATCCGTTGTGAGGGAGACTCTCTGCTGTGACAGGGAGAGGGCCGTGCTGTCTCGTTCGGTTGCCACTGTGACCCAGACGGTGCGGCGCGGACCGCGATTGCGCAGCACTACCTCGGCCGTCGTGTCCCCGCCCGGCCGGAGATCCCCCACGCTCAGCACCTCGACCTCGAAGTCCGGCGTCGAGCGCGGAATGGCCAGGTAGCGCGTCGCTCCCACTGCGCGTGAGACTGGCTCGGCCTCCTGGAGTCGGCACCGGTACTCGTATGCGTCCACCTGGAGCGACGACTCACGCGTTGAACGCAGGCGAACCCAGAGCTCGCGCGCTGGGAGCAGCCGCGGCGGCACCGGAAGCCCCACTCGCGACACCTTCGCGATCTGGCCCACCTCCAGCCACGTCTCACCATCCCTGCTGGCCTCGACGACCAGCACCCCCTGTTCGCGCCAGTTGACACCTATCTCTATCTCCGACTCGGACTGGCTGAGCCTGCCGACGCGGTGGCGGTAGACCACCTCGGCAACGTCGTTGAAGACCCAGCGATTGGTGTTGAACCATGCGTTGAACCGCTCGAGGCACCGGAAGTTGGTGGAGCCGGGTCCGCCAAGCCGGTGGGTCGCCGTGTAGCCGCCCTCTATCACGCTCTCCCCTTCGCCCAGGGGAAGGGCGAGGGTCTCCGGACGTTTGTGGACGGCGACGGCGGGGGTGAGCGCAGCCTGATCGAACAGGATGGTGCCCTTCACATGCCACTGCCCCAGCCGGAAGAAGGCATCGCGCCGCGGCATGTCAGAGCTGCGGAAGAAGAAGCCCATCCTCCCCCATTCCCTACCGGGCGAGGTATCGCGGTTGACGGGGTCGATGCCGGCGATGGCCACGCCGCCGCTCGACTGGGGCCCGCGGCGGGCCCAGTACGACACGTGGTAGAGCCGGCCCGACTCCAGTTGGGTGGCTGCTATTGGCGACCACCAGGTGGTGTCGTCGCCCATGCCGGTGATGCTCACGCAGCGACCGCCATCGTGGGCGTCGGACTCCCATCCGCCAGCGCCGACGGTGGAGAGGGACCATGCCGCGGGGGCGACCTCGCCCGCCTCGAATGATGGGTTGGGCAGCATGTTCCCGGCCCTTTCTGCGGCCGGCACAGCGGTAGAAGCAAGCGCCAACAAGAGCGCTGCGAGTGCAGTGGCTAGCATCGTCCTCATGGTCCCGAGACCTCCGTTCGAGAGCGCCTCCGCGCCGGAAGGAGCGCTATGGTGCGCTCTCGGCCCTAGCGGTTCGGGACGACGGCACTGCTGCCCTTTCGAGGAATGCGACGAGAGCGCATTCCATAGCCCTCACTGGCCTGGCCGTCCGCTAGAGAAGCTGGCGTGGAATGCGCCTGCTGGAGCCTCCCGCCTTGTGCTGCTGTTCCATAACCTCAGATGGAGGTTATGAAACAGCTTCTAGGCAGGCAGGATATCCAGCGTCGGCGCGCCAAAACAGACAGTAGAGCGTGCTGTCGAGAGAAGCTCGCGATTCGATGCGGAGGAACTGCAACGTGACCGACTCTACCACCAGCCAGGCCGACCCGAAGACCTATGGGCGGAAACTGAGCGGCGACGATCTCGAGCAACTGGCGGTCAACACGATACGCGGGCTGGCCATGGACGGCGTACAGAAGGCCAAGTCCGGGCACCCTGGCATGCCTATGGGCATGGCCGACGCCGCCTATGTCCTCTGGACGCGCTTTCTGCGCCACAGCCCGTCCGATCCCGAATGGCCCGACCGCGACCGCTTCGTCCTGTCCGCCGGCCACGGCTCTATGCTGCTCTACTCAATGCTCCATCTATTCGGATACGGCTTCTCCCTGGAAGACCTGAAGCAGTTTCGGCAGTGGGGCAGCCGCACACCCGGACATCCCGAGTACTGGTGCGGCCCGGGCGTGGAAACGACGACCGGCCCGCTGGGACAGGGCTTCGCCAACGGAGTGGGGCTCGCCCTGGCAGAGCGTATGCTTGCGGAGACCTTCAACGAGGATGAGGTGATAGTGGATCACTTCACCTACGGCATCGTGAGCGACGGCGACCTCATGGAGGGTATCTCCCACGAAGCGGCCTCCATTGCCGGTCACCTGGGTCTCGGCCGCCTCATATACCTCTACGACGACAACCACATCACGATCGAGGGCGACACCGACCTGGCCTTCAGCGAGGACGTCGAGGCCCGCTTCAAGGCCTACGATTGGCATGTCCTCAGGGTGGATGGGCACGACCGGAAGGCCATTGCCGATGCCATTGAGGCCTCCCGTCGAGAAACGGAACGGCCCAGCATCGTTATCTGCCGCACGCATATCGCCTACGGGAGCCCCAACAAGCAGGACACAGCCGACTCTCACGGCGCGCCGTTGGGCGAGGAGGAAGTGCAGCTTACAAAGCAGGCGCTGGACTTTCCGACAGAGCCCACCTTCTTCGTGGCCGATGTCGTGAGGGAGCTTTTCGCGCGGCGCCGTGAGGAGCTCGATGAGAAGGCGATTGCCTGGCGCAGGGGGTTTGAAGAGTGGCGCGGCAAACACACCAAGCTTGCCGACCGGTGGGATGCGCAGATGTCGGGCAGCCTGCCGGCGGGCATCGCCGACCGCATGCCTGAGTTCGAGGTGGGAAAGGGAATCGCCACCCGGAATGCCTCGGGGGAGGTTCTCCAGACCCTCAGCGCGGAGATCCCCGGCCTCGTCGGCGGCTCAGCCGACCTAGCGCCCTCCACCAAGACTCTCATCAAGGACGAAGGGGATCTGAAGAAGGGACGCTTTGGAGGACGCAACTTGCACTTCGGCGTGCGCGAGCACGCGATGGGCGGCATCCTCAACGGTCTGTCTCTGCACGGCGGGTTCATCCCCTACGGCGGCACGTTCCTCGTCTTCTCCGACTACATGCGGCCCTCAATTCGGCTGGCGGCCATAATGGGTTTGCGAATCGTCTACGTGTTCACTCACGACAGTGTGTTCGTCGGCGAGGACGGCCCGACACATCAGCCCGTCGAGCACGTCGCGGCGCTTCGAGCTATCCCCAACCTTACCGTCGTTCGACCGGCCGACGCGGTTGAGACCGCCGTCGCTTGGCTGGCCGCCATCGCGCGGCAGAGCGGACCCACAGCCCTTATCTTGACCCGCCAGGGCGTCCCCGTGCTCGACCGCACGGACTCGGCCCCCGCCGACATGCTGCGGCGCGGGGGCTACACTCTGTTCGATGCGGCCGACCCCGACTTGATCCTGGTCGCCTCCGGATCGGAGGTCCATGTGGCGCTGGAGGCGGCTCGTCTGCTGGCCGAAGAGGGCCTGCGAGTCCGCGTGGTCAACCTGTCGAGCTGGGAGCTATTCGAGGAACAGCCGGAGAGCTACCGCGCCGAGGTGCTGCCCGCGTCCGTCCCTCGTCTCGCGATAGAGGCGGGAGTCACCTTCGGGTGGGCGCGGTATGTGGGTGACGGAGGTGCTGTGCACGGGATTGACCGCTTCGGCGCATCCGCCCCATCGAAGGTGATCGCCGAGAAGTTCGGCCTCACGGCGCAGGCCATCGCGGATAAGGCGCGCCGGCTGGCGTCTCGGCGCTGAACGAGACTGGAGATAGCCCATGATCCTGCCGCTGCTGTGGGTCCTGCTCGCGGCACTGGCGCTGGCGTTGGCATGGACCACGCGGTCTGTGGCGTTCGCTTGGGTGGGCTACCTAATGGTGGTGACCTGGCTGGTTGGCCTCCTGGCCTCGCGGGCGGCACACCGAGGCGTCTCCGCCGACCGACAGCTCTCCTCTGACCGAGTGCCGTTCGGTGGCGACGCGAGAGTCGAGGTGAAGGTGGTCAACCGGAGCCGCATTCCGGTCCTCTGGCTGGCGGCGGCCGAATCCCTGCCCGCGGGCCTGCCGATGACGGGAGTGCGGGGCCGGGTGGGGCCGCTCGCGGGCCGGGGCGAGTTCAGCTTCCAGTACTCTCTGCACGGCGCGCGGCGCGGCTACCACCAAGTCGGACCCACGGTGCTGCGCACTGGGGACCTGTTCGGCATCGTCCAGCGAGACCGCGTCGCGGGAGCGCCTGCGCGCCTGACAGTGTATCCTAGAGTGGTCGCGATCACGCGCGCCCGCGCGCCATCTCGCCACCCCGTTGGCGAACTGCGCGCACGCCAGCGCGTGATCGAGGACCCAACGCAAGTCGTCGGTGTGAGGCCGTACCAGGACGGCGACGGTATTCGTCGGGTGCACTGGCGCGCCACAGCTCATACGGGCAGGCTGCAGTCGAAGCTGTTCGAGATCACCGCACAGCTTGACATCTTGCTCGTGCTCAACCTCCGGCGCAGCGACTACCCTGATTCCCCGGTCGATGCCGAGGAAAGGGCAGAGCTTGCCATCGTCGCCGCGGCATCTGTCGCCCACCACCTGCTCGACCGACATCAGCGCGTTGGCCTGCTCGTGCTGGGCGCCGACCCGGCCGCCCAGCAGGCCAAGGGGCCCGCGCGCGTCCGGGCCGGGCGGGGCCGCGATCAGCTCGCCGCCGTCATGTCCGCACTTGGCCGGGCGGAACTGGGTCCCGCCGCGGAACTATCCGAGATCCTGGCCGGGGAGAAGGAAGGTTTGGCCCTCGGTTCTCTGGTGCTCGTCGTCACCCCCCGTGTCGCGGAAGGCGCGCTTTCCAGCATCATCGCCCTGCGCAGCGCGGGGTTAGAGGTTGGCGTTACGCTGGTAGGCAGGGCCGCCGACTTGCGGGCCAGTGTAGCGGCATTGGAAACGCTTGGTATTACGGCGGCGCGCGTTTCTTCGGAGGCGGACATCCGTGATCTTCCCCTCTGACAGCCGGCCTTCAGGACAGCGTTTCCAGGTCGATATCTGGTCTTGGTCTACCTGGCTGGTGCTCGTCGTGGTGTCCTACCCCGCGGTGCTGGTCATCTTGACTGCGCCCCGCGCCGGCCTCCTCGGCGCGCTTGGCGCCGCGGCCGTTCTCCTGATGGCGGCCGGCCTCGGCTACGCCGGCCGCCGCGAGCCCGCGCCATGGCTCTGGTCCTCGGCCTCCTCGTTGGCGCTCGGGGCGTTGGTCGCCGCGGTCGCCCTGTCCGTGGACCGGACGACCCAGGGCGCCGCGGTCTTATGCGGTCTTGCGGTTGCAGGCGAGATGACGTTCATCTGGCACTTCCTGCCTTGGATCGCAGGCGACGCCGATCCCCCTGCGGCCCGGCGCGAGGCCGGTCTTCAACTTCTACGCACAAGCTCCCCAGCGGTCGGGGTGCGCGCCGCCCTCGCCCTGGCACTGCTTCTCGCGTTCCTGGTGCTGGGACTCGGCGCTGCCTGGGCCAGGGGCTCGCAGACTGTGCCCGTCCCTACGGGATGGCTGATTGCGCTCGCGGTCCTCAGCTTCGGTCTCATGTTTGTCGAGCGCATGAGCTTCTTCGAGCGCTCCGCGCGCGAGGGGAACCTGGTAATGCCTGCCGGCTCGCACCGCAGGTGGATTGCCGCCGGTCTTCTCTTCCTCCTCGCCTCTGCCGCCATTGCCGCGGCCGTCCCCCTCCGCCCATCTCCAGAGAGTCCAGAGGCCGGCGACGCAAGCAGCGCCGCAGCGCACCCCTCCCCCCCCGCTCTCCCCCGGGAGGAGCCCCTCAGCAGCGCCTCGCGGCAGGCTGCGGCCGGCGTGCAGCGCGTCGCAGCAGCGGCCCTCGCGCTGCCTCGGGCTATGCTGGCCCTCTGGCTCCTTCTGTTCCTCCTGCTCGCTGCTCTGATCCTGGTCTGGGGATTCCGCAGAGGCCGCGCGGCCAGGTGGCTTCTCTGGGTGCTGGGCGCGGTGCTCGCCCTCGCAGCGCGCGCGTGGCGAGGCTTCGTCACTGCCGTCAGGCGACTGATGGGCCCGCGCAAAGCGACAGTGGCAGTCCCCGAGGGACGCGCCGCCGGGACGCCTGAGGATCCACTCTCCAACCCATTCGAGGATCCCGACGTGCTCGCCGATCTGTCGCCGCGCGAGCTGGTGATCCGCACGTACCACCTCCTCCTCGATTTCGCCGAGATGCTGGGAAGCGGACGGCGCCGCGGCCAGACGCCGTTCGAGTACGCACATGCTCTGCAAGCGTCCGCCCCCGATGCCCGAGAGCCGCTGATGGCGCTGACCTGGGCCTATGCAGGAGCGATGTACGGCGGAGGACACTTCGAGCTGCCCGATCCAGGTGAGGTCCGCCGCTTCTGGGAACGGATCAGCCAGGCGCTTACGGAGGGCGTTTCGCCCGAGGACCTTGCGCTGCGCCGGCGAGCATACCTCGCTGCCAGGACGCTGGAGAGGGAGCAGTAGGCCGCAATCACGCCCCGGTGAACGCCAGTGGCAACGCTAGGCCCTGTCCAGGGGCCGGGTGGCACGAACGCATGCGGAGGCGGTGTGCGGGGCAACTGCGAGGCGGGCACTCCCCCCATGCTGCTCGACTGCCGCCCCCCGGCCTCCTCAGCCGCGACAAGGACGAATGCCCGCTGTAGTCGAACTCATTCATGTAGTGTAGTGCATCGGGGATGGTGAGGCAGCAGACGCGGTGAGCGGCCGTGCAGCTGATGTCCCTCGGGAGGTCGATGTGGCAGAACTCACAGATCGTGACCGGGAGATGTTCAAGCGACAGATGGACATTCCCGGCTTCGGCGAAGATGCGCAGCGCAAGCTGAAGAACTCCTCGGCGCTGGTCACCCGCGTAGGCGGGCTGGGCGGACCAGTGGCCCTGTACCTTGGGATGGCCGGCGTTGGCAGGTTGGTGCTCGCTCACCCCGGGGACCTTACCTGGTCCAATCTGAACCGTCAGATCCTGATGCGATACGACCATGTAGGCAAGCCGCGCGTCGAGTGCGCGGCGGAGCTGTTCGAGCGACTCCAACCACAGTGCGAAGTGGTCGCGCTGGGGGACGATGCCAAGGACGACAACGCGGAGGAGTGGGTCTCGCAAGTGGACATCGTCTGTGACTGTCCCCCGAGCTTCGAGGAGCGGTATGCCCTCAACAAGGCCTGCGTCCAGCTGCGCAAGCCAATGGTCGAAGCCGCCATGTACGGGATGGAGGGCACCCTCACTACGATCGTGCCGGGGGAGACCCCCTGCCTCGCGTGCCTAGTGCCGGAGAAGCCGACGTGGTGGGAAACCTATGGGTTCCCCGTACTAGGCGCGGTGTCGGCCGCTCTTGGGTGCCTAGCGGCCGCGGAGGCCATCAAGGTGCTGACTGGTTTTGGCGAGACGCTGAAGGGCAAGATGCTGTCCTACGACGCCAATGCCATGGACTTCTACAAGTTCCCCGTGCAGCGGCGCGCAGACTGCCCCGTCTGCGGCAGCGTGTGAGCTGCGGCGGATGAGTCCAAAGAAAGCCCCGAGGAAGAAGACGAAGAAGGCTGCGAAGAAGCGCGCGCCGGCCAAGGGCCGCGCGAAGAAGCGGAGTCCCACGAAGGAGGCGGCGAGACCGTCGGGCGCCGGCGCCAAGGGTCGGCCCGCCCCGCCCGCGCTCCGACCAGTGCCCCTCTACGAGTTCGAGGCTGGAGGGCTGAGAGGGTACGTCCGCCTCGCCGACCCCGACAGGGGAATCGAGTTCTCCGAATGCCTCGAGGGGAAGTCCCTGCCCAGCCCGTGCAGGGAAGTGCTTTCGCTGCGTCACTACCTCGCCCGCGGCGACGGGGGGCTCTTGGTTCCTCGAGAGGGGGCTGCCTGCAATGCCTCAGTTGCTAAGGAAGCAGTCCTCTTCAAGTATGACAAGGCTCCCAAGTGGCCCGTTGCAGCCACGGCCCGCTATGAGCTTCTCCCCGAGGGCGGCGTAGATGTCACCTTCGCGTTCACGCTGTCCAAGGGCATGAAGGGCTTCGAGGCAGGGGTCGAGACGCTGATGCCTACGAGGCAGTCGAACACGTACGTCCACGCCAGTGGGAGATGGGTGCACGCGGTGGCGGGGCCGCGTCTCCAGAGATTCTACCCCCGGAACATGGGTGCAGCCGAGCTGATCGCCGACGGGCGGTGGAACGGCCTCCGCATGGCCGGCATCGGGCTGTCCGTCGAGCCGCAAGGCTACGACTACCCGATGGTCGTTATGTGGGGCCAGAACTCAGAGTGGGCCCTCGCCTACATGGCGCTCACGGAGGAGTGCAGCTCCATCTGGCTGAACGGCGCCGAGCGCACCGTGGGCCTGGGACTCGTGGGCGCAGACGTCAAGCCCCGATCCACCGCCACCTGCCGGGTCCGCGCTCTCCTCTGTCAAGCGGCACAGCTCGACGACGTTATCCCCTACTATCGCGAGTTCGTCCGGGAAGCCCGAACGACGCGGAGGCGATAACCCGCAGGCCGGCCACTTCACGCCCGCGCCCCACGGCGCGCTTGCTTCGGTCCTGCCTGCCGCGTGTCATCCAGCCTTCCGTCGCGTCAGTGCGTTCCCAGCCGGGAGACATTCGGCCGGAGGGCTCCGAAGTACACCAGGTGAGTGGCGCACCGACAGTCGCTGGAGCCGAAAGCGGGCGCTACAATCTCTGCGCCGGGCAGTGACATGATCTGCCGGTTACGTTCACACTCGCATCTCTGTCGCGTTGCGAGCGCAATCACCTCCACTAGGTCTGCGCGCCCCAGCAGGTAGTCTATGTGCCATCGCAGCTTCTTCTTCCGCCGCCTATGCCGCGCCAGTCGCCGCTCCAGCCCACTCATCGCGCTGCCGGTGTACACGTAGTATCCGGCTGGGAATGTAAACCGCCCCAGCTTCCCAACGCGCAGGAGCGTCGGCTTCGCCAGGTGGAGGACTAAGTGGTAGACTCCCGGCGCGCGCTGCTGACTCACAGGAACCGCACTCGCAGCTCGGTGGACACGACATCCCCGGCTCGCGCCTCCACACGGCCCATCGCATGTCTCAGCGCGACGAGAGGCCCGCTCGCGCTGACCCCGACATCCGGGTGGCTGGACCCGTCGGGATGCAGTTCGAGACTCACCCTGGCACCGCGGTGCCAGGTTTCGAACGTCCCGTCCGCCGCTCGCCGCAGAGCCCTGAGCGGGAAGTTCGCGGGCACGAACTGAGAGAAGCTGCACCGGCGGCGAAACGTGATTCGGTCCCGGCACGCGAAGCCCGCGGGGCCGAAGTCGAAGTCCCTGACATGATGCACGAGGCGCGACGCGCCAGTGAGTCCCGTATCGGTCAAGCGGTACCGCAGCCGCTCGCGGAACGCATACTGCTGTCCGGCCGCGAGCGTAGCGTACGGAAGCGGCGCTGCCTCTGCGGGCGCCTGGTCGCCTTCTGCGCCGTAGCATGGGAAGAGCGACTGTCCCCCGCAGCAGACGTACGGAAATGCCATGTCGTTGGTGGAGGCGCCGCCCGGGGCGGCGAGCACCGCGACGTAGCGGGCCTGCCGCCAGACGCGCAACTCCGGGTGCGGCCCCGCCGGGGCTACTTGGCCGAGCGACGGCGCGTTCGGCCGGGCAGCCTTCAGGAGAAAGCACCCGAGGAATGGCAGATAGTCAGCATAGCGGTTGTAAGAGTACCATCCAGGCAGGGGCGCATCCGGCGACCACGGCTCCGCCGGCTCGCCTTCTCGTAGCACCAGCGGGAACGACCCGTCCCCGCGCTGGAACTGCATAAGACGACTGAAGGCCCGGTCCGCTGCCTCGGAGAACACATCCTCGCCCGTGAGCTGCGCAGCGGCTTCCAGCAGGTAGAGGAGAGCGCCGTACCCGAAGATCTGCTGCTGTCCCCGGCCGACGTACATGCCGTCGCCATTCGGCAAGACAAACCGTGCCGCGAAGTGCGCAGCCCGCGCCGCCGCGACACCCGCCCACCGCGCGCGCCGCTCTTTCCACAGGTCTGCCAGCAGCGCCCCGCAGAAAGCGTGGTAGGCGAATGACCGCACTCCGGGCCTATCTGCGATGAACCCCCGGCGAGCATACCGGATCAGTGCCGCGCGCGCTCCCAGGCTCGACTGCAATGGCGAGAAACGAGGCCCCGGCAGCGCTCGGCAAACCGCGCGGAGCAACATCCAGTTTGCGGAGTGTCGTCCCCCAAACCGCAGCCGCCGCACCAGGGCGTCCACCGGGCCGGCGCCCAGACGCTCCCGACACTGGAGCAGCGCGTAGGTGTTGAACTCGCCGTGGGTAGCCGGCGGGTCGCCCTTGAGCCGGTCCCAGGCGCGGTCCATCTGTGCCACGAACTCCGCGCCGAAGTGCGACCAGAGCCATACCGCGGCTGTGACCCCATAGTGGTCGGGCCCCGGAAAGCCGCCGTCCGGCCGCTGCCGTTCGGCCAGGTGGCCCGCAACCGCCCTCGCCGCCGCCTCGTATTCATCCCGCCGAGGCATACGGCCGACATAGTACGCCGTGTCCCCGCGGCGCCCCTGCCGCTCCCTCGGCACAGAGGAGCGCTCCAGAGCGGGGCGGAAGATAGCGCTGGCGGTGCAGGCGGGCCGCGAGGGCATTCGAGTCCTAGGGAGGTCGCCAATGTCGGCAGAACGCTGGTTCGCGCGCTGCGACGAGATCCTCGAGCACATTCGCTCTACTCAACTCCCCGCGATCGGCCGGGCCGCCGAGCTGATCGCGGAGGCCGCGGAGTCCGGTGGAGGCCTTCACTTCTACGACACTGGACACTGCTCCCGGGAGGCCATCCACCGCGCGGGCGGCCTCTGCATGTTGAACCACCTGCAGTTCTCCCTCTCGCTCGAGAGCCGCCCGGCGCCCAAGCGGGCCGAACAGGTCGGCGAGCGGCAGCTCGCCCATCGGGGCGAGGAGGACGAGAAGCTCGCGGCGCTCGCGGTGGAGCGCAGCGCCCTGGCCCCCGGCGACGTGCTCCTGGTGAGCAGTGTCTCAGGGAGGGCCGCCTCGGTTGTGGAGGTGGCCCGCGCGGCCCAGCGCAGGGGCCTCCACGTTGTGGCGATCACAAACACCACCTACAGCCGCGCCGTGGAGAGCCGACACAGCAGTGCCGAGCGGCTGTTCGAAGTCGCTGATGTCGTCATAGACAACTGCGGCGTTGTGGGCGATGCGGTGCTGAATGTGGAAGGACTCGATACGGGAGTTGCGCCCAGTTCGGGTGTGGCATTCTGCTACATTATCTGGGCCGTGATATCGGAGGCGGTTTCGCAGATGCTGGCGCGGGGACTGAAACCCCACGTCTATCGCTCCATCAACCTGCCCGACGGCGAGGAGTTCAACTCGTCTGCCGAGGCAGCCTACCGCGATACGGGTGTCTAAGGGGACTCGCACATGTGGATCGACCGCTACTTCGACGCGCTCTCAGCTAAGCTCCAAGAAGTCAGGTCGGATGAGCAGAAGCCTATGGCCGAGGCGGCAGAGGCAATGGCCGACGCGATCGCCCGCGGCGGCATGATCTATGTCTTCGGCTGCGGCCACAGCGCCGCCCTGAGCATGGACATCTTCTACCGAGCCGGCGGCCTGATTCTCGTGCAGCCCATCTTCGGCGACGAAGTCCTCCTCGACCACCGTCCGGTGACCGAGACCACAGAGTGGGAGCGGAAAGAGGGCTACACGCCGAAGCTCTTCGAGCAGTCGGGGGCGCGCGCCGGGGATGTGATGATCGTCCTCTCCACCAGCGGCCGCAACGCCGCGCCCATTGATATGGCCCTCGCCGCCAAGAACGGCGGCCTGACGGTGGTCGCTCTGACCTCGCGCGCGTACGCGAACGGCTACCCCTCTCGACACTCCAGCGGGAAGCGCCTTCACGACGTCGCCGACATTGTGATAGACAATCACGTCGATCCCGGCGACGCCGCGATATCGCTTCCGGGTTTGGGGCAGAGAGTCGGCCCTACCTCCACCGCCATCGGCTCGGTCATCCTGCAGGCCCTCGTGGTCCAGACCACGGCGAACCTAATCGATCGCGACGAGCAGCCCCCGATCTTCATGAGCGCCAACATCGCCGGCGGCGACGAGCACAACCGCGAGGTGCTCGCCCGCTACCGCGACCGACTTCGATTTCTCTGACTGGCATGTGAGCTGCACGGAGGCTCGAGATGGCAGAGGAACGCGCTACCATCCACCTAGCGCCCTATTTCAACTACCGCCCCGTGGGGGCCGAGGACCAGCGGACCTGCACCCGTACAGCCTTTAAGCTGATCGAGCAGTACCTGGAGGCATGTCGCGAGGACGGCGGCTACCATCTCCTGCTCCCGCAGACGGACTGCCTCCGGTCGTTCTACGCGGCTTACAGCCAGCACCGTGAGTTCGTGCAACAGATCATCGCCAGCGGACGACTTGAGACAGGCGGCTCGTACAATCACCCTGGAGAGATGTGCCTGCAGGGCGAAGCCATCATACGCAACATGCTGTATGGCCGGCTCTTCGAGGAGGCCATGCTGGGCGCTCAGCCTACCGTCTACCTTCCGCTCAACGTCTTTGGCCACTGTCTTCAGCTTCCCCAGCTCGCGGCCAAGTCCGGCTTTCAGTCGCTCGTCTGGTCCAAGGACATAGCGGGAGCGCCGCCCCTCTGCTACGCGCTCTCCCCCGACGGCACGGCCCTGCCCCAGAAGCGCGAGCCCTCAGACTACTATCCGGACAGCTTCGAGGAACTGCTCGACACGGTTGCGAACGGCCTCGAACACCAGGCCCAGCTCGGCTTGCGCCACGACCTCCGCCTCCTCGGCGGCGACATGATGGCCCCTCCTCCTTGGCTCACCGGGCATTCCCGCGAGCTCACAGCGCGCGACCCGGTCATCCTCCTCAGCACCCCGCGCCACTACCTCGAATGTGTCAGGCCCGAGGTCCAGCTACGAAGCGCCACCATACCGGCGCTCGGGCGCGACTTCGCCTGGTATCACATGGGGACCCTGGTCACGAGGGCGGATCTCAAGATCGCCAACCGCCTCGCCGAGAACCGGATTCTCAGCGCAGAGAAGTGGGCCACCTTCGCCGCGCTCGTCGGGGCTCGATACCCGGACCTCGCCCTCGACAAAGCATGGCGCCAGGTCCTCTTCTGCCAGCACCATGACGCCATCTCGGGCACCTGCGCCGACGTGCCGTACCTGGACCTGCTGTCGTGCTACCGCGAGGCGCTCGACCTGGCGGCCGAAGCCGAGGGCAGAGCGCTCGATTACACCGCCCGGATGGTTGACACCGCGAAACCCCGCGGCGCGCGGCCCGGCGGCGCGGCCCTCGTCGTCTTCAACTCGCTTAGTTGGACGCGGAGCGACATCTGCCGAGCTCGCGTGGCTCTCGACGACGCGCTCTCTCCCGGATTCACGTTGACCGACGAAGCCGGCAAGGGAGTGCCTTGCCAGACGATCGGCCGCGCCGGGAACACGGGCGATCCATGGGTCGAGATAGCGTTCCTCGCCACCGAGGTGCCCTCGCTGGGCTATCGCACCTATTACCTGAGGCCCGCACAGCAGTTGCCGCCCAAGGCGCAGACGGAAGAATCCGACGAACCGGCCATTGAGAACGAGTATGTGTCCGTTCACGCGGACGCGGCCGCCGGTGGCGGACTGACGAGCATCTACGACAAGCGCGCCAAGAAGGAGCTGCTGCACCCCCAGGCCGGTCCCGCAAACGAGCTCATCGCTCTCACAGAGCAGCCCGGCCGCGAGCTGGCGGCCTGGGAGCTGCACACCACTGGCGAGACGATCCGGTCGAGCGCGCGCCCGGCATCGGTCGCCGTATCGCGGGGCCCGGTGTTCGACCAGCTCCGCGTCACTACCGAGCTTCCCGAGCGATGCGGCGTGGTGCAGGAGATCACTCTCTACAAAGGACTGCCGAGAATTGACCTGCGCACCACGCTCAGCAAGTATCGCGGAGAGCACGAGCTCCTCGCCCTCGCTTTCCCCCTGGCAATCAGCGGGGGCACGCCGACCTTCGAGGACCGCTTCGCCGCGGTGGTGCGCAAGAGAAGCCGCGGCCGATTCGACTTCCGCACGCTAGAGGGGCGGAATCCCTCCGGCTGCGGGCTCGGGGCCGCTCAGAACTGGGTTGATGTCGGTCCCGCTCCGGCCCTTCACATCATGTCCGGAAAGCGGCAGGCCGGTTCCCTGCCACTGGCCCCTTGCGCGATCATCAGCCCGCGCGACCTGAAGCACCGCGCTGTCGTTCGCTCAATTGAGAGGGCACTCCTCAGTCGCGGCGTCACATGCACGCACTGGCTGGAAACGGACGACCTCGAGACTGACACCGGAAACTGTGCCTTCCGTATCAGCCTCGGACGCGACAACGCGTACTCCCAGAAAGTCCTGTCGGCCCACCCGGAGGCATCGGCGAAGCTGGCGGACGCGCTCGCAGACCGCCCGTGGGGCGGTGTGCTCGTGAGTCGTCCGGATCCCCAGGGGCAATCCCCGGACGTACCCGTCCTGGTGGCCGACACCGCCGATCCGAAGGGCATGCCGCACCTGGCAGAGGCCATCGCGGCAGATATCCAGGCCGACAGCATGCAGATCTCGGAGGCATGCGACCTCTCCGGAGCAGCCGAGCCTTGCGACGACCATGGCGTCGCCCTGATCAACCGCGGCTCGCTCGCCGCCAGCCTCGAGCAGGACGGCACCCTCGTCAGCCTTCTCTTCCACACCGCACCGTGGAACGCGATGCCGTGGGGTGAGGGGAAGCTCAGCCACTTCTTCGTGCCCGAACACAAGACGCACGTCTTCGAGCACTCCCTCCTGTCCCACCCGGGCGACTGGCGCCGCGGGGGCGTCGTGCGCGCCGGCCACGAAGTGAACAATCCCCTCATCGCGTGCCAGACGCCTGTGTCTTCCGGGTCGCTGCCCGCGGAGCTCGGCCTCGTTTCCAGCGATGTCCCCAACCTTGTCATCGCCGCAGTCAAGCCACTCGGGAATCCACTGGCGGAGCACCACGACAGTCAGTGCTCTGATCCCGAAAGGGGCATAGTGCTGCGTGCCTATGAAGCAGAGGGAAGGCCCACCCAGGCCACCCTCCGTTTTGCGGCCGAACCACAAGAGGCATGGCTCGCGAACCTGCTGGAGAAGAGGACGGCAGATGCCACCATCACCCGCCCTGGGTGGCGGCGGCCGGCGGAGGTGCTGCTCGATGTTCCCGCATGTGGGATCGTCACCCTGGGATCTCGCCTGGCGCGGCTCGCGGAGCAAGCGCGACCTTCCGCGCGAGGCGGCTCCGCGGAGGAACTCGGCCCGTGCGCGGAGCTCTCCCGAGCCACCCACTGCCGCTACTGGGATCACAACGTCGGCGCGGCCCCCATCGGTAACCAGCCGGTCACCGTATGGATGGCGGGGGATCTGCCGCTTGGACAGAACACCCGCTTCTCCCTCGGAGTGAGCAATGACTCGCGGGATCGAGAGATCTCAGGCACGGTCGAGGTGATCGCGCCGTCCGAATGGACACTCATACCGAGGCAGATACCGTTCCGCATCCCGGCGGCGTCCCAGGCCGTCTTCGAGGTGATGGTGATCGTGCCGGCCGACGCCTCCCCGCAATTCCTCCGCGCCGTTGTGCGAGACGGGGAACGCGAACTCCAGGATGTGCTGCCGATCGGCGACATCCGGCCTCTGGAGGCAACGTTGGCCCGCGGGGACGATGGCTATGTGGCTCGACTCGCGAACCCTAATCCCGACTACGTGGAAGGTCAGCTCGCCCTCATTACTCCAGTGGAGTCGTGGGGCGAGAGCGTGGACAGCTTCGCTCTCAGTTCGGTTACCCCGCGCCTGCACTGCTTCCGCCTGGACGCTGGGGAGGAGAGCAGCTTCGCCTTCGCGGTTCGCGGCCACGCCGAGGGGCTGTGGGCGGTCGCCAAGGTGATGTGGTACGGACGAGTGCAGTATGTCCAGGAACCCCGGCTGTCCTAGAGCGCATTTCATAACCCTCACTGGCCTGGCTGTCCGCTAGAGAAGCTGGCCTGAAATGCGCCTGCTGGAGCCTGCCGGCTTGTGCTGCTGCTTCATAACCTCAGATGGAGGTTGTGAAACAGCTTCTAGTCCGAAGGGCCTCGCAGTCGCTTCTCGAGATCGGCCACCCGACGCGCCAGGCCCCGCACCAAGCGCAGCAGCTCGGGCAAGCGCCGCGCGGCCGCGTCGATCCGGAGTTGCTCGCCGCGCGGTCGAGCGGGAGCACCCATGACCACCGTCCCAGACGGCACGTCAGACATGATCCCGGCCCGGGCGGCCCCGCGCGCTCCATCCCCTACACTGACGTGATCCACGATCCCCGCCTGCCCGGCCATCATCACCCCATCTCCCAGGGTGACGCTGCCAGAAATCCCCACTTGCCCGGCGAGGATGCAGTTCCGGCCGACCTTGACATTGTGGGCCACCTGCACCAGATTGTCGATCTTCGTCCCTTCGCCGATCACTGTCGCCGCCGTCGTCCCGCGGTCAATCGTGACGTTCGCTCCGATCTCGACGTCGTCTCCCACGACCACCGTTCCTGTGTGGGGGATACGCACGTGCCGATCCCCGTCCTGCACATACCCGAATCCAGCGCTCCCGATTACGGTCCCGGCGTGCACTATCACGCGCGCGCCGAGTCGCACCCCGTCGTAGAGAGTCACATTCGGATGGATGACGCACTCCGGACCCACCGTCACCCCACTGCCGACCACGACCAGTGGATGAATCTGGCTCTCTCGCCCGATGCGCGCGCCGTCCCCGACCACGGCGTATGCGCCGACCGCAGCCCCCTCCTCGATCACAACGTCGGCGCCGACGCGCGCCGACGCGTCTACGCCCGCGGGGAGCCGCCCCTCTGCGTGCCCGAGGAGGCCGAGCGCACGAGCGTATGCCAGACGAGGATTGGCCACCAGCAGGAGCGGCTTGACGGATTCTCTCAGCGCCGCCGGGGCGATCAGTGCCAGCGCCGGCCCATCCTCGGCCTGCCGGAGGCGCGCCTCGTCCTCAACGTAGCTTATGTGGCCCGGCGCTGCACTCTCCAGCCCCCTGATGCCGGCGACCTCTTCCTCGCCGTCAGAGCCCACCAGCTCGGCCCCAAGCTCGTCCGCCAGCTCCCGCAGATTCATCTCGCTGCGCCTCACGCGCTACGGCTGCTCTGCCGCTGACTCCCCCGCCTCTTCCAGCTCTGCCGGCTCTTCCGCCCCTTCCAGCTCTGCCGGCTCTTCCGCCCCTTCCAGCTCTGCCGGCGCTTCGGCATTCAACTTGGCCAACACGTCCTCCGTGATGTCCAACCCCCCGTAGAGAACCATCTCCTTCCGCACGACCGTCGAAAGCTGTTGCTCTTCGGCCACGGCCTTCACTGCACCATCGACACTGTCCGTCACCACCTTCGTTAGCTCTTCCTGCTTCGCCCGGCGCGTCTGCTGCAGATCGGCCTGGACGGCCGCCAGTTCCTGCATCCGCATGTCATAGAGTACCCTGAGCTGGTCGTACTCATCCTCCTCGAACGGACTGCGCTCCTCCTTCTGCCGGAGCTCCAGCAACCTGCGCTCCCGCGTGTCGGAAAGGTCGGCCAGCTCGGAGAGGCGCTTGTCGCGCTCCGCCGTAGGCGCGCCCATGTCGGCCAGGTCCAGGTACTCCTGCCTCTCGTCATCGTCGAGCACGCGCGTCTTATAGCGCGCCTCCAGCGCTTCGTCCTGACTTCGCTGGAACTGCTGGAACTGCTGGTTCAAGTCCTGCATCGCCCGGTACTCGACCGCGATCCTATCCATGTCCACCACGCCCAAGCGCGGCGCTGTCTCCGCGGCCCAAACCGTCCCGCACACCATTATGGCGGCCAGCGCGATGCCAAGCGCCAGGCTACCAGCCGTTCTCTGAAGCATATCGCTCATCTCCTCCCGATTCGCCCATCAACTCTAGAACATGTGCCTCGCCCCGAAGTGCGTCTCTGTCCCATCCTCGCTGAACCCTATGTCGAGGCGCAGAGGGCCAATCGGCGTGCGCACTCGGATGCCTATACCATAGCCCACATGGGCCGTGAACGACTTGTCTCCCTGGAAGAACGGATCGCTGGCGATGGCTCCGCCCCACGCATCGCCAACATCCACAAAGACAACGCCCAGCAGATTCTCCGTCAGCGGGAACCTGTACTCGGTGTTCACGATCGCCATTCGCGATCCGGCGAGTCTATCCGTCCGATACCCCCGCAGGGACTCGGTCCCGCCGACCAGGAACTGCTCCAGGTAGGGCGCTTCTCCCGTCACGACACCCCCGAGGAGCCGCACCGCGATCACGCTCTTCGCGCCCACCGGGATGTACCGCCGATTGTCCGCAGTGTACTTGTTGAAATCCACGCCCCCGAATACCCCCGCGAACTCCATCGACAGCTGGGAGTAAGCTCCTCGCCTGGGATTGTAGCTCCTGTCCCGCGTGTCGCTCGACACCGCCAATGTGACGCTGCGCACATCCCTCGGCGCGAACGCCGCGCCGCCGAGGAACGGCTCCTCCTCTTCCGTCAAGCCGGAGATGGACACGTCGTCCGACCGGAACCGGACGAACGCCGTCGTGTGGTCCGACACCGGCCGCCCAAGCGTCAGATTGCCCCCCGCGCGTCGTTCGTCGTAGAGGATACTCCGCCGATCACCTTCTTCCGTCGTGACAAATGCCTCTCTCACTATCAAGCGATTGTAGACGCCCAGGTTGAGCCGCGTTTCCGGGTTCATGATCCAAGGATGATGGTACCCCATCTCGTAGCTGGTGCGCCCGCCGAACTCCCCTCTTAGGTTGACCACCTGGCCGGTGCCCCCCACGTTGGTCTTCATCAGATCCACGAAGCCGACCAGCCCGCCCGCCGATGAGCTGTACATCAGACCGAATCCCGCGTTGCCCGTAAGCCGCCTCTCCACCACTGTGATAATGACAACGACCTTCCCAGGCTCGGTGCCTACATCGGCCTCGTAGCGGACCGTCTCGAAGTAACCCAGACTCATGAGCCGAGTGACATCCCGAGACAGCTTATGGCCGTCGTACACCTCCCCCGCCTTCGTCCTGATGTACCGGCGGATAACGTACTCCTTAGTGCGCGTGTTCCCCTCAATCCTGATCGCCTCAATCTCGCCCTCAGCGATCGAGATGGTCAACACGCCGTCGGCCATCTTCTGCCCCACGACCATCGCCAGGTCATGTCCCTTAGACTCGTACAGCTTCTGAATCGAGTCCTTGTCCCGCAGCAGCAGGGGATTACTGTACACTTGCCCGGGCCCGGTCGCCATTGCCGCGAGCAGGTCCTCACGGGTTAGGGCCTTGATGCCCTCGAATCGGACATCCTCGATGAGCGGGTTCTCCTCCACCCGGAACACGAGACTGACACCGTCCTCTCCGATCTCCCTCTCCACGCTCACCCGCTGGAACCATCCCAGGTTCCGCACAGCACGCCGATCCCGGTTCACCTGCTCCTCGGAATACGCGCCTCCCACCTCGCTCTCTATCACCGCCCGTATGTCGTCCTCCGCTATATGCCGGTTGCCCTTCACCGCGATGGCCGCAATAGGCGGCGGCACGGCTTCCGGCCCGCCGACCTCTTCTTCGCTCTCCACCTCGATAGGGGTAGAGAGGGGAGAGGGTGCTGACGGCGTGCCGGGAGTCTCCTCTGACTCCGCTGCGGGCGCGATCGCTGTCGGTTCCTCCGCCGAGCTGGCCGCCCGCGCTTCTCCCTCGCCCTCCCCCTCCGCGGCCCAGACGACCCCCAGCATCAGCAGGCAAAGGACCAGCACCAACACAGGAACGCAGCATGTAGCACGATGCATCACGGCCTCCAGACTGAGATGTCCGCGGCGTTCATCCTGACCCCTTCCGCCTCGGTTGGCTTCCCTCTACTCCGATATGTACGGCCCCAACGCGTCCCGCAGCTGTGCCCGCGCTCGGAAGAGGCGGGACTTCACAGCCTTCTCCGAGCATCCGAGGACTCCGCCAATCTCTCGGTAGGACATCCCCAGAAGGTCTCGCAGAAGGATCAACGCGCGCAGATCCGACCGCAGTTGCAGCAGGCACTTCTGCACCTCGCCGCCGAGCTCCTGCGCTTCGATCTGCTGATCCAAGGCGGGGCTCCGGTCCTCCAACTCCCGGGCCACGGTCCCCTCCTCGCTCGAAACCGGGCTGTCCAGGGAGAACGAGTGGACGCGGCTGCGGTGATGCTGCTGCCGGAAGTAGTTCTTGCATAGGTTCAGTGCGATGCGGTACAACCACGTATACGGATGGGCTTCGCCCCGAAACCGATCGTACCCGCGCAGCGCGCGCACGAACGTATCGGACGTCAGGTCGGCGGCATCCTCGTAGTTCCCCACGAGCCGGTACACGAGGTTGAATATCTTCTGCTCGTACGCCTGGAAAAGCTCATCGAAGGCCTCGGTTACCGGATGGCCGCCGTGCTCGCCGTCCTGCGCTGGACGATCGTCCACTGAGGCCCACCTGCTTGGCGGATGAGTAAAGTCGCCCGCTCCACCACGCCAACGGCCGGCCTGACCGCTGGTTTGGACACCCGAGCAGGCACAAGGTTCGCCGCCGAGTCTAACACATTTGCCAGGGGCCGGCAACATGGCCGCCTCTCCGTCAGAACGACCGGAAGGCCCTCAGCTCCCATCGCGTTCGCTCCTGCTCGTCCACGCTCCAGCCCAGCGAAACGAGCGGCGGAACCACTTCGTACGTCACACCGAGAGAGCGCGACCCCTCCGGACCACTCACCGGGCTCACATAGGTGACCAGAACCCGGCTGAAGATCCGCTCGCCGAGTCGCATCTGCACAGGGCCCTGAAGCGTGACATCCAACGACAGCTCGGGCGCGCCCGACTCCCTGCCCCAGGCCGGCAGCATCACGCCCGCGATCTCCCCGGTGCCCTGTCCTCCTCTACCCGGCTCTTCAATCAGTCCCTCGCTCGTCCACCCACCACCTCTCGTCGGCGCGACCACCGGCCCCCACAGCAGGGCCGCAGCCAGATACGGGTTCAGGTAGGGAATCGTTGTCGCGTTCAGCGGCAGCAGCGGCAGGGGATCGAGTCGCTCCTCCCCCTCCTCCGCGCCTCCCCTTCCTTCCGAGGATCGCTCGAAGGGGTACACCTGGCCCGCGGGTCTCAAAGTGATGTTGTAATCTCCCACCCGCCCAACCGCCTCTGCGTCGGCGATCCTCACCTCCGGCTCGCGGCCCCTCTGCCGGCCGAAGTGCACCGTCCCTCGCCGCAGCATCAGCACCGCGTTGGGAAACACGACCTCGCCGTCGCGCGCTGTGAACTCGCCGTCCAGGGTATAGCCGTCCGAACTCAGCTCGCCGCCCACCCTCAAGTATCCCCACGCCGGCCCCCTCACTCTCAGCAGACCAAGATCAACGTCCACCTCTGTTGGGAGGTCCTCGGCATCCCCTGGCTCGCCCCCTCCCTCCAACGGCGCACCCACCCGAATCGCCAGGTCTACACCCGGTCCCACCCGGTCCTCTCCCGCCCCGACCATCGATCCCAGGTTAGGCACCACGAGCGCAGGCTCGGACAGCACCAACGGCCGGCCCGGCATGGTTGTCAGAAGTGCTGGCGGGTAGCCATACATGTCACGTCGGATGCCCTCGGCCGCGGCAAGGAGCGCGGGATGCGCGACTCCGGCTACACCACGCTCGAACACGGACCAGACCGCGCGCTGCGCCCTCTCCTCGGGGCTGCGGCGAACCTCCCCGTTCGTCAGCCACAACCTCCCATCCAGCTTCGCACTCACTAGCTCGGGGACCATCACCTCAGCAGACTCCAGATCGAGGGTGACATCGAATCTGTGCCTCCGCCAGTCCGCGGAGGCCGAGCGCTGCAGCTCGACCTCTCCGCCGACCGAGAAGCGGCCCGAGCCGGCAAGTCCCCTGATCCCGGGACCGGATCCCTCCCCGTCCGACCCCGCCCGCCTGCCGAGAGTGATGCTGTTCCCATCCACGTAGACATCCGCGTCGAAGAGAATGGGCTGCATCCCCTCTACAGGCACGACGCTGCCGTTCCTGATGTGCAGCTCCCCCCTAGGGCCGGACGGCCGATCGACGTCCGTCGTCCCGTTGCCCGTGAACAGCGGGAACTCGATCCTTCCCGTTGCCTCCGTGGCCGAGTGCCCTGCCTCCGGTGGGTTGGTGAACTGCACTTGCTCCACCTTCAGCACTCCCTCCTCGACGGATATCGGGCTGGCCGTCGCCTGCTCGGCCCGAAACGGGCCGAGACGAAGCTGATCCACCAGCACGTCTCCCACAACTACCGGCTTCGTGACCGGCCCACTGACGTCGAAATTGACCGTCGCGCGACCGTCGAGATCGAGGGGATACTGAAGCCACGGACCCAGCAAGCTCAGATCAAGGTACCCGAGGCTGTCAACCACCAAGGAGATCTCCCCGTCGGGCGTAATGCCCCCGCTGATCTGTGCGTCACCCATGGCGTCGCTGGCTCGGAGGTTGACCAGCGCCTCATGAGTGACGAGGCGCCCCTGCTCCACACCTAGCAGCAGCCTCACGTCGGCATCGTCCGGATCGCCCTCTATCCTCCCGATCTGCCTCCCGCCGTAGCCCAGCCCCGAAACCGACATGTTGTCCGTGGTAACCCGGAGCGCGTCCAAACTTCCTTCCACCCGCACTTCGGCTGTCAGGAGCCCGGTAAGTGGATGTGGGATCTCCGCGTACCGCGCCAGGTACGGCGAGCGGACCCCGGCCCGGGCGAGCCGCCACACAGACAAGTAACCGGCCTGGTACAGCCTGCCCAGGTCCAGGTCGGCGAGCCGGAGTTCCACACTGACCGTCTGCTCCCGTAGGTCCACCACCCCGTCGAGGATAGACAGCATCCCTCCAGCCACTCTCACCAGCAACGAATCAGCTCGCAGTGCGCCCTCTTCGAACCTCCCCGAAACGGCGAAGTCATCCACCTCCTCCCCGTTGACGACCAGCGAGTCTGACTCCGCCCGAAACTCAATCCGAGGATCCGCCAGCGGGCCCGTCACTTTCGCGGCCCCCGTGATCTCTCCCCCCAGTATCACGCCATACCGCCGGCGCGTCGCTGGCGCAATCCGGGACAGTTTCAGTGGATCGACCCCCACCCCTAGATTCAGGCCCGCTCGTGGATCGTAGCCACCGCTCACCACCAAGCGGCTCCCGCGATCGCTCAGAAACATCTCCTCGATGGCCAGCCCGCCCCTCTCATACCGCGCAACGACTTGCCCACTTTCAATGGGCCGACCCGCCACCCTCAGCGACCTCAGCCTCAGGTTCAGTCCGACCCCCGGATCTGCCGGACTCCCCCACAGCTCGATCTCGCCGTCGACGCGCCCCTCCGGCGCCTCCACCGCATACTGCGGCGGCAGCCAGTCCGCGAGGGCCACTCCCTGCACGCTCAGGCTCCCCTCCATCCGGGCCTGGCTCCATTCACCCGCCCAGCCCGTCAGGCTCAGTGACTCACTTCTGTACTCGCCCTCACCCATCACGAGAACCAGATCGGAGACCTGTAGCCTCACAGGCGAAACATCAACCGTGGCGGAGACTGACTCGAAAGCCCTCCCCGCCACCTCACCCGGCCCCAGCACGAGCGATCCCGAACCGCTCACAGCTCGCGGGTCCCACGAGGCCATTGCCGTGCCCGCAAGCATGCCGCTGACACCCGGCCGACCTAAGGCGGCGCCGACCGCCGACAGGTCGAGCGACGAGAACTCCGCCTCGATGGTGGAACCACCGCCGGCCGACCATGTGGTCGAGAAGCGCCCGCTTCCCACCGACCCCTCGGACACGCGTCCCCGGGCGGAGACGCTCTGACCCGCCAACTCGAACTCACCCTCGACTCGCCCCAGGTGCAGCCCCTGCACCACTGCCCCACTGACCTTGAACTCTCCCGCCAGAGACTGCTCCCCATCCGACCTTACCGTCGCCTGCACCCAGGCGGTCCCGAGCAGGCCCGCGCTGTCTATCCCGGCCATCTGCGCGAGCGTAGACAGTGGAACATCAGTCAGCTCTATGCTGCCCTCGACCGCGCTCTGTCCCGCGCTCCAGTCCACCACCAGGTCGCCCGCAAGCCGCCGCGGACTGCCGTGCGCCCGTAGCTCACTCAGCCCCAGTCGTCCTTTCGAGTACTCGAATCTGCCGACGAGATCGTTCCAGGGGATTGCGCGGAACTCAATGACGCGCACCTTGGCCTCCCCGGTCACGCGCACGTCCGAGGCAGGACCTTCCACATGCGCCGCGATGTGGACCGGGCTGGGCAGACCTATCCCCAATGGCAGCGCTACCCCGGGGAGCAGTGCCCGCACTTGCTCGTACCGAATCCCCGAGACCGAGACCTCCAGCGCCAGGCGCGGGTCGCTGAGGTCCTCTATCATCCCTTCCGCCGCGACCGGGGCCCCCGCCAGTGTGCACGAAATGCCAGTCAGGTGCACGTCGCCGTCCACGAAGCGCACCGTCCCATTGACATCAGCCAGTGGTCGCCGAAGCCACGGGAAACTCACCTCTGCATCGGCCACTGCCACCTCGACATCATACGCCACATTAGTGCCGTCGGGATTCTGTCTGCCGATGGTCAGCGACCCTGCCACATTCCCCCGGCCGCGCGAGATGCTCAGCGCCTCCATCTCAGGTGCTCGCGCCAGCGCATAGCTGATGTCGAGGTCGTGGACGGACCCGGAGAGGCTTGTCTCCCCGGTCTCCGCGTCCCTCCGGCCCTCCACCTTCAGCGATGCGAATGCTCCCTCGGGCCCTCTCGCCTTCAGCGAGAACGCGCTCCCCCCATCTCCCGACTGCTGGAGCGAGAAGTCCACCCCCTCGAGTACGGTTGCCAGCCCCCCGCGCGTCTCGTCAACGAAGACGAGCCGTCCATCCTCTACCACCACCCTCCCCCGAAACTGACTCGGCCGCTCCGCCTGCCGCGCGACCAGATCCCCGACAGTTAGCTCCCCCTCTGCGTCGCGCACCAGAGAGATCTCCGGCCTCGACAGCTTGACTTCTCGCACATCGGTCATCCCGGAGAGAACCGGTACCCAGCTCCCCTCGCGTCCCACACGCGCGCTCACCTCCGGCGCCGCCAGCAGACGCGACCCATCCTCGTTCTCCACAACCACATCGCGCAGCACCACGCGGCCGTAGAGACCCACAGACGCGCTGCCGATGCTCACCTCGCGGTCCAACTGGCGCGAGAGCTCGTTCTCGATAACGGCTCGGAGATGCGCCGCCAGAGGTCCCGCCCGCAGCAGTACAACCAGCGCAACGAGCGGCAACAGCAGCACGGCCAGATAGGGCAGCAGTCTCGCTAGTCTACGCATCGGCTCCCGGAACACATAGCTGCTCGCCGCCCGTGCGCGGCGGCGGCCTCACGCAGAATATACCCCATTTCGTCGGGCCGACCTCAGTCTCCAACCATCTCCGCGGCGTGGTACGAACTCCTCACCAATGGTCCGCTCAGCACATGCGAGAAGCCCATCGCCCGGGCCGCGCGCTCGTATTCCAGGAACACCTCGGGCCTGATGTACTCGACCACCGGAGCGTGCCGCCGAGTCGGCTGGAGATACTGGCCAATAGTGACCGCTTGGACGCCCGCGCCCCGCAGGTCCTGCAGCACGGCCCCCACCTCGTCCTGTGTTTCGCCGAGCCCCACCATGACTCCGCTCTTCGTCATCGCACCCGGCGCCATTTCGCGCGCCCGGGCGAGCAGCTTCAGCGACCGCTCGTACTCCGCCTGCGGCCTGACATCAGGATAGAGGCGCGGCGCGGTTTCCACGTTGTGGTTGAGCACCTCGGGCCGCGCCCCCAAGACGGTTGCCAGCGACTGCCGGCTGCCGCGGAAGTCCGGCGTCAGCACCTCGACCGTCGACTCAGGCAGCCGCTCCCTCACCGCCCTCACAGTCGCCGCGAACTGCTCCGCCCCGCCGTCCGCAAGATCATCTCGCGTCACCGAGGTAACCACCACGTGCCGAAGCCCCAGCATCGCGGCCGCCTCCGCCACCTTGACCGGCTCTTCAGAGTCCAGCCCCCTCGGCGTCCCATGCGTCACCGCGCAGAATCCGCAGTCCCGTGTACACACATCTCCCAGAATCATGAAAGTCGCGTTGCCCCGGCCAAAGCACTCGCCCAGGTTTGGGCACCGCGCGCTCTGGCACACCGTATGCACCCCAATCTCGCCCAGCTTCCGCCCGAGCCTCGCCAGCTGAGGCCGTCTTGGCGCAGGCGGAATCAGCCAGGAAGGCAGGCGCTCCCTCATAGCTCTCTCGCCCCCGCCGGCGCGCACCCGCCCAACGCGCATCGCGCTAGAGCCCCCCATACCGCGGGGTGGTACGGCAGCGATCCAACTGCCCGCCTGATCTCCTCCGCGCCCCTCTCTCGATCCCCCATGCGCGCCAGCATCCTCGCCAGCCTGCAGTGCGCCCAGGCCAGCCGCCGTCGCGCCACCCCCCGCAGCCTCAGCCCGTCCGACCCCAGTCGCCCCGCCGCGCGCTCCAGCACCTCAACTTCCCACGCCCTCATCGCCAGTCTGCTGGCACTCCGCTGGCCGGCGTGAATGCGATAGATCGTGAGCGCCGCAGGCACGATCCCTATCTCCCACCTCTCCGAGATCCGCAGCCACATATCCCAGTCCTGGGCCAGCCGGAGCGACTCGTCGAAGTGTCCACATTCCTCGAAACACTCTCGCCGCGCCACCACGCTCGACATCACCAGCCTATTCCCTCTCAGCAGCGCGCCCCGCGACACCCTCCGCAGTCGACGCGGCCGCTCGCGCAAGCTCGGGCCTCGTGCAACTCCATCCCGCGCCCGCACGCAGTCAGTGCCCACCACTCCCAGCCTCGGATTCGCCGCCAGCCACTGCGCCTGCCATTCCAGTTTCTCTGGCGCCCACAGATCGTCGTCATCGAGGAACGCCACCACCTCTCCCGCCGTTTCCCGCAGGCCCACGTTCCGCGCCGCTCCCGGCCCGGACCCAGGTCCGCGCACCCGTCGTACCGCCACCGCGGCCTGCCCCGGCGGGGCCGCTACCATCGCCCCTGTGTGCTCTCCGCTCCCATCGTCCACGACCACCATCTCGGCCGGCGGCAGCCGCTGCGCCAGTACGCTCTCAGCCGCCGCCAACAGGTACTCAGGCCGATCGCAGGTCGTCAGGATCACACTGATAGCCGGCAGATTTGCCACGTGAGGTCTCCTCACCTCCATCACAGCGGGGCCTGACCGTCACGTGAGTATAGGGACGCGACTGCACGGGTGTCAACCCGACCTCTCCAGGAGCCGAAACCACGGCCTGCACACGCAGAATCCAGTCCCCGACGCCGGTCCAGCCATGGAATAATACCCCTAGAGGCGATCAGCAATGGACAGAGGCGGTCTCAAGTTTCTTTGCGTGTCCCTCTTGGCCCTGGCCGTGCCGCTGTGCAGCGCCGCCTGGGCGGCCCCCTTGCCCTTCAGTGACGGCTTCGAGAACGTGGCCGTGGGAGCCTATCCATCCGAGAATGGGTGGCTCACCCTCTCCTTTGGGAAGACAGCATCAGTATCCGACCAGGACTACGGCACGGGGACCAGGTCATTCCGACTGGATAGCTGGCCTTGGTCCGCGCGTATGGACTACGTCAGCCTAGATGAGGTGCCGGAGCAGCTCAGCTACCAGGCATCTGTATGCGTGGACCCGAGCTTAGGGTGGGTCGGCCTCGTCGGCTTCATGACGCGCAACGGCTACCAGGCACCGATGTGGAACTCGTTCGGTGTAGATGCCGGCTACGGCAAGGTGCTGTTCTACGGCGAAGGCACTGTAGATCTCGCACCCTACACGCCGGGCACATGGTGCACGGTCCGCGCCGACCTCGACTTCAGCACCCTGACGGCCGACCTGTGGGTGGACGACGTGCTCGTCGCACAGGGCGTGACCATCACGCCGAGTGAATTCGACGATCCAGTCATGGGGCACCTGACCCTGAGCCAGTGGGGCGTCGCCGCAGGCAGCTACCTCGAATACCCCTACATCAACTTCGCAAACGTCGTCTACTTCGACGATCTCGCTATGTGGCAGCCCGAAGAGTCCGCAGTGATAGACCCTGAAATCGACATAAAGCCCGGCAGCTATCCCAATCCCATCAACCTTAAGTCACGCGGCGGGACGCCGGTCGCGATCTTCTCCACTGACACGTTCGACGCCACCTCCGTAGACCCCAGCACTGTCGATCTGGCGGGCGCCCCAGTACTACAGAGAGGCAAGCACGGCATCTACGCCGCCCGCCCGGGCGACGTAGACGGTGACGGCCTCCCCGACCTCCTCCTTCTGTTCCGAACCGCGGATTTCGACCCATCACAGCTGCAGGGCGGTGTGGCAACACTCCACGGCGCGACTTACGACGGCCAGGGAATCGAGGGCTCTGACGACGTGTTCCTCGTTCCCCGCCACTGAGTTCTCTAGCGAGGCAACTCGCGTTGATAGCAGACTCCAACACAGCTCCCGGCCGTCCGGCCGGGAGCTGATCTTTTGCGCTGGCCCGCCGCGTTATCGAGGAGACCACGAGCTATTCCGGCCGCTCCAATCGTTGAGCCGTCAGGCAACGCGCCTCCACCGGCAGGATTCGAGCGCTCGCGCTCGGAAGCACAGCACATCAGCCGTCGAAGGAAGAGGACCAGTGAAGATCGCCGCCATCAACCCGATCCCCGTAGAGTCCAATCTGCTTGTCCGAGTCTCCACAGACGAGAACATCGTCGGCTACGGCGAATGCAGCCCGATGAACAACCGCCTAGTGGCCGCCCACATCGAGCACGCGCTGGCGCCGCTCGCAGTCGGCTGCGACCCCTTCGACGTCGAGGCCATTGTGGAGAAGCTGTTCGTCGCCACCTACAAGCTCGCGGGGCAGAGCATGGCGATGGCGGTGAGCGGCATCGAGATTGCCCTCTGGGACATCATGGGGAAGGCCCTCGCCCAGCCGATATACAAGCTGCTCGGCGGAGGCTACCGGAAGAGGGTCCGCATGTATGCCTCCAGCATGCGACGCGACATCAGCCCGGCCGACGAGGCCAAGCGCCTCGCCGCGCTGGTCGAGAAACACGGCTTCACGGCCGTCAAAGTCCGCGTCGGCTCTACGTTCGGGTTCGACCGAGACGCCGCGCCCGGCCGCTCCATCGAGGTCGTCAAGGAGGTGCGCGCCGTCCTGGGCGATGACATCGAGATCATGGTGGACGGCAATAGCTGCTTCAGCGCCCCCCGCGCCATCGAGCTCGGACGCCGTCTCGAGGGGCACGGCGTCTTCCACTTCGAGGAGCCATGTCCCTACTGGGACCTCGACTCGACGGCAAAGGTCGCGAAGGCCCTCGACATGCCCGTTGCCGGAGGCGAACAGGACTGGGAGCTGCCTCGTTTCCGGGAGATGCTCGAGCGCGAGGCCGTGGACATCGTGCAGCCCGACCTCATCAAGGCCGGCGGCTTCTCTGTCTGCAAGAAGGTCGCGCACCTCGCCGAGGCCCACGGGTGCGTTTGCACCCCTCACCAGACACAGCCCCTCGGCACTCTCGCCAACCTGCACTTCGCGGCATCCACCCCCAGCGTCCGCTACTCCCAGGAGTACAACATCGAGCCCAATCCCCTCATGACATCCCTCTTCCGCGAGCCCGTGCTCGAAGTCAAAGACGGCCACCTCTCTGTACCCGAGGGACCCGGCCTCGGCGTCGAGATCAACGAGGACCTCCTGCCCCCGCCGACCTGAAAGGCATCCCGACTCACACCTGCGCGATGACGCGAGCTTGACGGCGGCCCGACCGCGCGCTACAGTCTTCGCGCACTACCCCGGGAGTGCACTCTGGCAATGCGATACTCAAGACTGGCGCTGTTGCTGATTCTGTTGGCTTCGCTCGTGGCCTGCGGTCGCGGTCCTCTCGGCGGCCCGCAGGCCCGGGAACTCGCCGCCTGGCTCGAAGCCCAGAGCTACTCTACATGGTCCACCTTCAAACACGCCGGAACGACACCCGAGAAACCGGCCAGCCCGGACGGCCTCACTCTCGGCAGCCCCAACGTCTTCGCCGCGGTCGGCTGCAATCCCGACGACCTAACCTCGCTCGACGTCTTCTACGCCGACCGCCGAACCATCCGCGTCCTGCCCAGGCCTCTCACGCTGTCCGTGCACATCTCGCGCCGCGGCCGGCAGCGACCGGGGCCCGTCCCACTCTCGGACTTCCCGGAGCAGACCCTCCGCCGCATCCGCCACACCGCCATCGCCGTGTCCGAAAGCGACCTCGACGGCCTCCGCGTCACATGTGTGGACTTCGCTCCCATGGACCCCGCCCACAACTTCCTTGTCCGGTGGTTCCTGGTCGAGAACACCGGGGATTCGAGTTGCCGGCCGCGTCTCGCCGCGGACTTCATGTCATCGGGCGACTGGTCCCGCGTCGACGCCAGCACCTGGCAGCGCGGCGACCATCTCGCGCTTGTCTCCAACGCGCCCCTCGCGACGCGCGGCCAGAGTATCGAGGTTGACATCGGTTCACTCCGGCCGGGAGCGCGCGCTGCAGCCGCCATTCTCCTCACCGCCGTCGACGACAAGCACGCCCTCGCCGGCCACATAGCCCGCGCCCAGGCCGCCCTGCCGGATCTCCTCAATATATTGGAGACCACCAGAGCGGAATGGACGGAGTGGTGTGCGCGCACTCCTCTCGTCACTGCCGACGCGCGCACCGATGACCTCCTCGACTCGCTCCTCTGCCTCGTCCGCTCCCACATCGGGCCGGACGCCATCCACACCGGCTCTCTCCGCTATGCGCACGACCGCGCCTATATTCGCGACAGCTACTGGGTCCAGCGCGCACTGCTCGAACTCGGCCTCACCCAGGAAGCCCGTGTCAGCCTCGACTTCCTCCACCGCGCCTGGCGCGCCTCAGGCATCGCTTCCTACTACGACATCCCATCCGGCGACGGGGCCGGCTATGGATACCAGCGTGTGGAGCTTCCCCACTACCTCGTGCTAATGGTCCGCGACGCAGACCGCCTGGGCGGAATCGACGGCCTCACATACTGGGACATGGTCCGCGGCTGCCTCGACCATTCCGCCCTGCCCCCCAACGGACTCCAGCCTATGAACGGCGACGAAACCTGGCTGCTGGCCGCCCCGGTGCGAGAGCTCGATGACCTCCTCGACAACTCCTGGCTCCTCATCGCCTCGGCCGAGTACGGCGCCGATCTCGCCGCCCGCGCCGGAGATTCAGACCGTGCCGCCAGCTATCGCGTGATGGCATCGAAGGCCCGACTGGCGATCCGCCGCTTCGCCCCGCAGCAGGGCGAGGCCGAGTGGTACGCCGTCGGCCGCGGCGGCGACGGATCGCTCGACTCCTCCCTCTGCCCGGGCGTCCTCGCCCGCGGCGCGATCCTCGGTGTGCTGCCGGCAAGCGACCCCTACATCTGCGCGGGGCTAACGACGAGCTGGTACCGACTCGGCTTCGACCGCGGCATCCGCGCCCACTCGCGCAGCGCCACCATCGATGGCGGCACGCCGGGCTACGTTCTCTATGCGGCCGCCACCTCCCCAAGCTGCACCTTCGCCGGTGAGCTCTCCCGCCGCGCGCTCAGCTTCTGCTCCGCCACAGGATGCGTCTGGGAGTTCCACGACATGCACGATCCGGCCTGGGCCGGTGAGAAGCGCCGCCTCTGGGATTCTGCCGTGCTCCTGATGGGCCTCCTCCGCGCCCTGTTCGAAGCGCAGCACGGGGAATCCGCCCTGGAGTTCACAGCCAAACCTCCGCCAGCCGCCCCGCCGCCGCCGCCAGCCCCGCCCTTCGATGCCGAGAAGCTCCTGGAGCAGTCAGGCCCCGCCCTCATTCTCCACAGCCGCTCGCCAGAGCACGCCTCCCGCCTCGCCCGCGAATTGCTCCGACACCGCAACCATCAGTACGCAGTGGCTGAGTATCCAGGACAGCCTCCGAGCGACACCTCCGCCATCATCATCTCCCGCGCCAATGCTCCCCCCGGCTGGCATCGCAACATCCGCGGCTACTGG
>JALGTG010000297.1 GCA_029821495.1 Candidatus Hebobacteria bacterium | reverse complement strand
CTACGCGGCGGGGGGACGGTTTCGGCGGGGCATCGGAGAATGCCACGCCCGACAGGTCGCGACAGGAATGTCGCTCCTACGCGGCGGGGGGACGGTTTCGGCGGGGCATCGGAGAATGCCCCGCCCGACAGAACGTCCTGCGGGGATGCGGAGACATCCGCGCTCTGCAGCAAAAGGCGACGGCCGGCGGGGACCGGTGTCCCCGCCCTACAGCTACGCGCCGAACTTGTCTTGGACGCCCATGAGATTGGTGAGGATGGGCATGATGTCGAAGCCGCGGATTCTGACGAGCGCACCGCCGACAACGGCGCGCTCGGTGAAGGTGCGCACGCCGTCGGGACGCACGGCGGGGCCGCGCACGGCGATGGGCACGGTGTCGCCGGTGTGGTCGCCGAACTCGATGGGGGTGGCATGGTCGGCGGTGATGGCAAGGTGGATGTCTGCGGGCGCCTGCTCGATGACGTGGCGAACCAGGTTGTCGAACTGCTGGGCGGCCAGAACCTTGGCCTGCGGGTCGGAGTCGTGGCCGCCGAGGTCGGGCGACTTGAGGTTGCAGAGGACGAAGTCGTGGCTGTGGAGCATCTCGACAATGGCCTTGGCGAGGGCGAGTTCGTCCGTGTCGGCGCCGCCGGTGGCGCCGGGGACTTCGGGGACGGTCATGCCGAGGTAGCGGCCGATGCCGGCGATGAGCCCGGTCTCGACAACGCAGGCGCCGGGGATGCCGAAGCGCTGCGCAAAGGGCTCGAGATCGGGCGCAACGCCTCCGCCCCGGGGCGTTACGATGTTCGCCGGGAGCTTGCCGTCGGCGATGCGCTGCTGGTTGACGGGGTGGTCCTTGAGCGCCTGCCAGGAGCGGAGCACGAACTCATTCAGGACGCGGGCCGTCTTCTGCGAGGGATCATCTGCGCCCGCCGCTGCATGGGGCGGCGAGTCGGCCTCATGGGGATCGACATCCGAGACGCGCGCGCCCAGGCCGGGCCCGCGCATGACGAGGGCGGCGCGGTGCTCGACGGACTCCTTCACGTAGCAGGTGACATCTTCGATGGTCATGCCGTCAACGGCGGCGGCGAGGTCGTGAGTTCCCTCCGAGATGCGCTGGGCGCGGCGGTCGACGATCCGGGCGCCGGAGAAGGCGCCATCGGAGGACAACTGGAGGTCGCCTTCGAGGCTGGCGAAGTTGCAGCGAAAGCAGATGTCTCCCTGTTGGACCTGCATGCCGATGCCGAGCGCCTCGAAGGGGCCGCGGCCGGTGTAGACCTTGAAGGGGTCGTAGCCGAGGATGGCGAGGTGGGAGGTGTCGCTGCCGGCACGAATGCCGGGGCCGATGGGGTCCATCTGGCCGCACTCGCCCCCGGCGGCGATGCTGTCGAGGGCAGGTGTGTCGGCCACCTCGAGTGGGGTGCGGCCATCGAGGGCGGAGACCGGCCGGTCGGCGAGACCGTCGGCGATGAGAACAGCGCCCTTGGTGCGTTCGGTCATGGTTCATCCCTCGTGTCGGGCAGAGAGTCCACCGGCTCGGCGAGAACGATCTTGCCCAGGATGACCGGTCGCTTGGCGCCTGTGGCGCCAGGGACATTGGCGGGCCGGCCGAGCATGGTTTCGTTGCCCAAGATGGCGAATGCCAGGGCTTCTTTCGCGTCGCCGCTGAGGCCGAGGTCTTCGTGTAGGAAGAAACTGACGCCGGGCAGGCGCTCGCGGAGCATTCGCCGGAGTGTCGCGTTGTAGCTTCCGCCTCCTCCAAGGATCACCTCGTCCACAGGGTGGTCGGGGAGGATGAATTCGCGGTAGCTGGCGGCGATGGACTCGGCAGTGAAGGCGACGGCGGTGGCGAGGAGGTCCTCGGCGGGGATGTGCGCGGTCTGGGCTCTGTCGAGCAGCTCGGCGACGAAGGGGGCGCCGAACTCTTCACGGCCGGTGGACTTCGGGGGCGGCCGAGAGAGGAACTCGTGCTTCATCAGCGAGGCGAGGAGGTCCTCGTTCACGGCGCCGAGCGCGCTGAGGGCGCCGTCCTCGTCGAAGGTCTGCTCGCCCTGCGTGTGGGCGGATACGAGGGCGTCCACGATCATGTTCCCAGGTCCCGTGTCGAACGCAATGACGTCGCTGAGGCCGCCGCCGGCCGGAAGGAGAGTGACGTTGGCAATGCCGCCGATGTTCTGGACGGCGCGGGTTTTCTCCGGATGGCGGAAGAGCGCGTAGTCGGCGTAGGGTACGAGCGGCGCGCCCTGGCCGCCGGCGGCGATGTCTCGGGGCCGGAAGTCGGCGACAACGACGACTCCGGTCAGCTCGGCAATGACGGCGGGCTCGCCGATCTGGAGCGTCGAGCCGCCAGAGGCACCGGCGTACGGGCCGCCTGGCGGCAGGTGGCAGACGGTCTGCCCGTGGGAGGCGATGAGGTCAACATCGCTGGGCTGGGTGTCGCCGAGACGCATGGTTTCGAGAGCGGCCTCGGCGAAGAGGCGGCCGAGGGCGAAGTTCATGCGGCAGACGTCGGCCACGGGGGCCTCGAGGGAGGATATCGC
>JALGTG010000296.1 GCA_029821495.1 Candidatus Hebobacteria bacterium | reverse complement strand
GAAATCCAGGAGGCCGCCGTCCGCGGCGGCACGACTACCCTCGCCGCCGACGGCCTCCGCAAAGCCGCCGAGGGCATCACCACCATTGCAGAGGTCGCCCGACTCCTCCCGGACAGTGCGTGAGGGCCAGGCCTAGGAGCAAGCGCCCCGGCCCGACGCGTCCCGGCCGCGTGATCCCTGCTGCTCGCATCAAGAAACGACCCCGCGCCGCCGAACAGATTCATGGAACAACATAGACCGAGGAGTGGAACCGTGTCCTTGTCCATGTCTGCGCGGGACATCATGACGGCGAATGTGCACACCGTCGCGCCCGACACAACAGTCGAGGATCTCACGCAGCTACTAGCCGACAACGACATCAGCGGCGTCCCGGTCGTGGATTACCTCGGTCGGGTCGTGGGGATCGTCACGGAGGCCGACATCCTCACCTGCAGGCCCGGGCAGCACATCGTGGAGGCCATTATGTCCCGGGACGTCGTCGCCGTGAGCGTCAACGAGACGCTTCAGGAGGTCGCGTTCCTGCTCTCAATCAGGAGGGTCAACCGCGTGCCGGTCCTCGAGGACGGCAAGCTCGTTGGCATCATCTCCCGCGCCGATGTAGTGAGGGCAATGGCCGGCAAGCCGAAGCAGTCCGGCGTGGCCTCCGACTAGCCCGGCGGTCCACCCCAACCCCCGCGGCCCTCACTGCCCGGACTGCCCCATCTGCTCCGCCCGCTTCTCCCAGAACTCCCGCCACCATCCCTCCCATTCCTCCCAGTACTCCCCATGCTTGGGATGCATCATGACGTGCCCGTCCCCGTAGGCCAGCACGTAGAAGTCCGGATGATAGTCCACGACCGCAACCGGCATGGTCACGATATCATCCACCTCCACCAGCCGGATCCCCGGTGGAACGAGATACTCCACCACCATGTCATCCTCAGTGCCCGGCCGCATGAAGAGGCTGCGATCGCGGACATACTCGTCGAGAATCCACCATGCCTCCTCACTGCCCTCACTCGGTGGAAACACGTCGTTATTATCGGCAAGGTACATCTGCAGCGCCAGCGCGACCTGCTTCATGTTAGAGAGCACCAACTGGGACTCCACCTGGCTCGGCGGGATGGGATCGATGTGGTGCCGACGAGCGGCGGTGGCAACCAAACTGGCGTTTGGAGGGCCAGCATCCGCCGGCCCGCCGAGCCTGTCGTCCAACCTGGCAGCAGTGACATAGGCCAGCATATCACACCCCGAAGACCAGGATGGGGGCCCTGCCGCTGCGTCTATTGGATACCCGCAGATCGTCACCCGCTCCTCCGAACGCTGTCCGGCGGCCTCCATCATCAAGCGAATCCGTTCGGCCATCGGCATCGCCCCGACGGCGACTGGAAAGTCCATATCTCCGAGCACCATCAGCAGACGCTCATCCGGCGACCACCCGAGCAGCCGCTTCGGCTGCACGTACGGCAGGGGCACCGTTTCCCCGACCGTGCCGCTGGCCGGATAGATAACTACCCGCCCCTCTTCGCTTTCTGACGACGGCTCAAGGGTCGCGCAGAACCGCCCGTCCGGAGACCACACGGCGCCATCCGGTCGAGCCGGCTGCGGATTCGCCTCGCTCCGACTTCGGCCTCAGCCACCTCAGTGAATGGCCATCCAAAGACCATCTCATACTGAACCCGCCGTCGCCCAGACGGCGCGCCTCGATCGGCGGAACGCTCTGGACCCATACCACCCGGCCGGTCTCCTCACGGGTCACATAGGCTATCCGCTTTCCCCTCGGGCCCCAGACCAAGTCACCTACGTCGTTGCCCTCGCACAGCCAGGCTGCATCCCCGCTGCCATAGTCCACGGCCACCACACCCCTCGCCCGGTCCCCGACCGCCCGCACCGCGATCCTCGACCCATCCGGCGCCCACCACACCGGCCCCCGCAGCGTCACCCCCTCCGGTGCTGTCCACAGCAAGCGCGGCCTCGCGCTCGTCCTGGGGAACGACGGTCCTGGCTCCGCTTCTGGGAATGCCGCCGCCACAACCCACAGACCCCGCTCTCCCCTCTCGCCCACCGGCGCGCAGTAGGCCACCTCAGCCCTGCCGGGCCCAAATGCGAACCCCGTTATCGGACCTTCGTCGGCGAGCACCACCAACCGGCCCGGGTTGAACTCGAATCCCCAGTCGCCCACCAGCGTCACGAGCGAGCTGTGCCGCAGGATCGGTGGCTGCTCTTGCCCGGTCCCGGGCACCAGCGCTACTGCGGTCGCGCCCGCCAGCAGCACCGCCAGCCACAGACAACGCCTCATGTCCGTACCCTCCCTCTGAATGTCTCCCACAGCATTAGACGCGCTGCCGACCGGGTTTGTCAATCGATCTCTCGCTGGATTCGCCAAGAGCTCACTGCCACGTGCGTGGCGCATTCTGTATCACCGCGCCCACACGTCTCGCAGGACAAGCGCGCGCCCCGGCCGAACTAGACCAAAGAGCCGAGTCCCGAGCGTTACTCTGGCACTTCCGCGCACTTGGAGGTCGCACCATGAACGCGAAGCCACTTCTCATCCCCATGTTGATTGCCGGCAGCATCTGCCTGCCCGGTGGGCTGGGCTGCGGGCAGGGCACAACGGGCGGGAAGGCCGCCGGCGCGTCGGAGATCGTGCTCCCGCCGCCTTCGACCGAGGGGCAGGTGTCCATAGAGGAAACCCTGGCAAAGCGACGGTCCGTCCGCCGCTTCCTCGCCGAAGACCTCACGCTGGAGCAGATCGGCCAGCTCGCCTGGGCCGCGCAGGGCGTCACCAGTGAGCGCGGTTTCCGCACTGCTCCGTCGGCCGGAGCACTCTATCCGCTGGAGCTCTACCTGCTCACCAAAGACGGCGTGTTCCGGTACATCCCGAAGGGACACAAGCTGGTGCGGCTCTCGCAGGAGGATAAGCGGAATCAGCTCGCGGAAGCCGCCTACAGGCAGAGCTTCGTCGGCGACGCGCCCCTCGACTTCGTCATCACAGGCGTGTACGCGCGCACCAGCGCCAAGTACGGCGACCGCGCCGTCCGCTACGTTCACATCGAGGTCGGCCACGTCGCCGAGAACGTCCACCTACAGGCCGTCGCCCTCGGCCTCGGCTCCGTCCCCGTCGGCGCCTTCACAGACGAGGCCGTCTCGAACATCCTGGGCCTCTCCGCAGAGGAGGCCCCCCTCTACATCATACCGGTCGGACACCCGGCTCCCTAGCCCGCCACCGCGGCAACACCCGCACGCCTTACTCCGTCCTTTCCCTCGCCCACCTCACCGCCTCCGGCCCGAAGCGTCTGCGGATGTACGACAGCGTGCGCTCCAACTGCCCCCGCCGCTGAGCCTTCTCATCGAACAGCGAGAGCTGACCCACCGGCTCCTCCAGCCCCGACCCCCTGACCCCCAGCAGCCGGATTCCCTGTCCTCCCCTATCCACCCCATCCAGCAGCCGGTGTGCCCTGCTCCGAAGCAGCTCCGCGCGGTCGCTCGCCTCCTTCAGCGTCGTCTGCCGCGTGATCGTCCGGAAGTCGCCGAACCTGACCTTTATCGCAACCGTCCGGGCCTTCAACCCCTCCCCCTGCAGCCGCCTCGCAACCTCCCGGCTCAGGTCGGCCAGCGCCTTGCGCATATCCCCCACATCGTGCAGGTCCTGCGCAAACGTCTCCTCGGCGCTCACCGACTTCGCCTCCCGCACCGGCTCCACCGGGCGATCGTCCATCCCCCGAGCAAGCTCGTGAATCACATCTCCCCACGCCCCGAGCAACCTCCTCAGCTCCTCCACCGGCGTCCGCGCCACCTGCCCAATCGTCCTCAGCCCATTGTCCCGAAGTCGCTCCTCTGTCTTCGGCCCCACCCCCCACAACTTCGCCACCGGCAGCGGCGCCAGGAACTGCTCGGCCTCATGCGGCTCGATCACCACCAACCCATCCGGCTTCTCCAGATCGGACGCCAGCTTTGCCAGGAACTTGTTCGGGCCCACCCCCACCGAGGCCGTAAGCCCACTCTCCGCCCTGACCTCCCGCTTGACACTCCTCGCCGCGCGCTTCGCCGCCGCGAAGTCCCGCGCCCTCCCCGTCACATCCAGGAACGCCTCGTCAATCGAGATCTGCTCGATCACGTCGGCGTGGAGTGCCAGAATCCCCATGATCT
>JALGTG010000295.1 GCA_029821495.1 Candidatus Hebobacteria bacterium | reverse complement strand
CGTCTCCTTCGTTCTGATCTGAAATGCCCATAGGGCTCCTTTCTCGTTCCTTGTAAGTGGTCACATCTGAGTGGATTAGCCCTATGTCTGTGTTTCATCATGCACCTCCCTTCGCTTGCTCACGGCCTCCTGATTCAGAATGAAATCGAGCCCGTCATACCGCTCTCCGCGCACTTCCCGACTTCCGCGGTGCACCTTGTCCGCCACGAACCCGCACTTCTCCGCGCAGCGAACCATGCGGTGATTGCCCGACCACGTCGCCGTCCGCACGCACGTCAGGTCCAGCTCCTTGACGAGGTGATCGATCCACAGCAGAAGCGCTTCCGTCCCCAGGCCCTGGTTCCAGTAGGCGGACTCGCAGATGTCGATGCCGACATGGATGACTCGTGCCTCTGGGTCATGGTGATACTGGCCCACCCAGCCGAGCAGCGGACCACCTATCCGCTCGACCCATAGCTGCCTCCTCGGACTCGGCAGTGGCTGCGCGATGCTGGCCGCGATGTTCGCGGCGTACTTGCTCACTCGCGCCTCCACCAGCTCTTCGACCGGCCCCTCCCATGGAGCATCCCAGTTCTGCCATTCGGTTTCGACAGTCGCCCACCGCAGCCGCGCGTCGACATCCGCTGGCCGCGGATCGCGAAGCAACACCCGTTTGCCTCGGACCTCAGCCATTGTGCTCCTCCTCTACATCACTCACTGCGCTCCAGCCGATCCAACGGAAACGCCGGCTGCGTCAGCGGCCGCACCGCCAGCGATACCAGCGCCAGTGCGTCGTCGTCACCCGCGATCCGATTCGTGTGCAACACTGCGCACTCGCGATAGCGATGGACAACCGCCCACTCGCCGTCCTCTCTCACCTCCACCGCGATGGGTTCCATGGGCCCGCCGCAGTAGGCAGCCCGATCGCCCGGCCTATCGTCGACATGGCGGCTCCACAAACACGACGGGCAGTGATTCCGGTGTTTGGTCCCCAGCGCCTCCCTATGGACCTCCCTCCCACAGTGCGCGCACTCGAAGCTGCCCCCGGGATCATCCACGCGGGCCCGCACCCTTCACGTCTCCCTGCCGGCCAGTTGCATGTAGCTCCGGAGCCGCCGCAAGTCCACCGCACCCGCGGCCGCCGCCTCCCGCACTGCGCATCCCGGCTCGTTGCCGTGGGAGCAATCGTTGAAGCGACAGCGATCAGCGCACTCCGCCACCTCGGGGAACGCGGCGGCGATGTGCTCCGGCTTCACCACCGAGTTCGGGCCGGTCTTGAGTGGGCAGCGCTCCACCTGCGACATGGGGCGATCGCACGGACACGTGTCACGGCACTCCGTCATGAAGCTCAACTGCCGCAGTCCGGCGGTGTCGGCGACCCAGCCGCCGGAGGGGAGTTCGTGGAGGGTGATGGAGGTGGTGGCGTGGCGCCCCTTGTGGGTGACTTGGCCGACCTCGCCGACCCGGAGTTTGAGCCCGGGCGCGATGGCGTTGAGGAGGGACGACTTGCCGGCCCCGGAGGGGCCACAGAGGACGGAGCGGCGGTCCTTCAGTGCCTGGCGGAAGGCGTCGAGGCCCTCGCCCTCCGCCGCCGAGGCGAACAGCACGCGGAACCCACACTGGCGGTAGACAGCGAACCGCGCGCGCGGCGATCCGCCGTCCACCAAGTCAACTTTGTTGATGCAGATGAGCGGCTCCAGCTCACTGGCGATAGCCGCGACGAGGAAGCGGTCGAGGAGGAAGAGGTCCGCCCGCGGCTCGGCGGCGGCGAACACGATGACGGCCTGGTCTACGTTCGCCACCAGCGTCTGCTGGAGCGGCCGGCCGCCGGCGGCTCGCCGCGAGAAACCGGACTGCCGCGGGAGCACTTCCTCGATGACGCCTTTGCCGCGCTCCAGCATGGCGATCTTGACGCGGTCGCCCGCCGCCACCGGTGCGACGCTCCGGCGCTTGTTCTTCTTGAGCCGCCCGCGGAGCAGGCATCGGACCACGTGTCCGTCCACGACCACTTCGAAGTGAGCGCCTCGGTTCTCTATCACCGTCCCTTCGATCAGAGGATCAGGCATAGTGCTGACCCTCCAGCGCACGTACTCGGCGGGAGTCCGTCCCCTGCCGTTCGCGCGTACAGCCCGTCGAAATACAGTATCACCGCTATCTCTCCATGGTTGGGGAATGCGACGCCGTGACCCCGGCGTCAGGGGGATATGCAGAACGCCACGGGCCTCATCGGCCCGTGGCGCGTTGATCGAAGAGCGCGGTGACTACTGAGTCAGGCGATCAGTCGGCCCCCAGGCACGCGAGGCAGTGACGAGATATTCGGATCGTGGCATTTGCAGTCTTCATCATGTCGCTGCCTCCTTTCCGCCTGAACGGCTCCTCAAGTAGGCACAGTATAGCGGGATGCCGTCTCCTAGTCAAGCGCTCAGCGGCCCGCCGGTCTTGAGTTACCATACATAGGTAACAGGTAGGCTGGCCCGAGGGCTGGCCCCAGGGGAGCAAGCGACGGGAGTGGTGCCAGAGAGCTGCAAGACGAGGAAAGGCACCGGCACCT
>JALGTG010000294.1 GCA_029821495.1 Candidatus Hebobacteria bacterium | reverse complement strand
GTTCTCTGAAGCGGGGGAGTACGCAAGCGATCTCTGCCTGCGCAACTTGACAGGTCTTCTGGCGGAGGCTCGGCGGGAGACGGACTAGAACTCGAGCAGTTCGCCGTGCTCCTCGATCAGGGCGTCCTCGCGGGCGTAGTCGAAGGGGGCGGATATGCCCGGCCAGCGCCAGGCTTCGCCGAGGGGGTGCTGACAGAGCCAGGCCATTGTGAGTTCGAGTCCGTCACGCGGGATCATGGTGTCTCTGTAACGCAGGTGCGCTCTTGCCTTGCGCAGATCGAAGAACGAGGTGTAGGCGTAGGGCGTGGTCCACAGGCGGCCGGGCACAGACCAGAGCTCCAAGTCGCTGTCCAGAGCGCGGGCGACGCCGCGTGCGAGCTGAGCCAGTGTATAGAGCTTCTCTTCTCCCAGGTTGTAGATTCCTCCGGCGGCGCGGCGAGCCGTGAGCGCTTTGACTATGCCGAAGGCCATGTTCTGGGCAAAGCCGCGGTGAGCGATGTGGAGTCCTCGGTCTGGGAGAGCGATGCGCTTCCGGCCGTCGAGCACTCGGCGGGCGAAGAACCACTCTGCGCAGTTGGGGTCATGGGGTCCGTAAAGGTGTGGAAGCCGGAGGACGACGGCCGGGAGGTCTACGGCTCCGGCCTGCTCCAGCAGCGCTTGGTCGGCCGCGATCTGAGCGGCCGCCTCGGGGGTCGCGCGGTCGGGCGGCACCACTTGTGTCTCTTCGTCCACCGGGCAGGTCGGGCTGGGGCCGTACACGTTCGCGCAACTGAGGTGGACGGAACGCTGCAATCTGCCGGTGCAGATCTTGGCAAGCGCGCGAGCGTGCTCCGGCTGAGAATGGAGCATGTCGATTAGGGCGTCGGGACGCCACGCTTTGAGCGTCTTGCGGAGCGTGGCCGAGTCAGAGGCGTCGCCCGCGTAGCGGCGCACCGGGCCGCCGAAGGACGCCTCACGTCGGCTGAGGACAGCCGGCTTGTGGCCGCGGGCCAGAAGCTCGTCGAGGACGAAGGGCCCGAGGAACCGAGTGCCGCCAAGCACAAGTACTCTCACAGGGGCGGGCCTCCGGGGCTGTGGTCGGGTTTCATCGCGGGAATGGTCCGATGCCGAGCACTTCGGCTATCCGCTTGGGGATGTCGGTGTTGTCCATCTCGCCGGCGAACCGCTCAGCGCCGGGACCGTAGGCGAAGACGGGGACGCGCGTGTCAGAGTGCCCCTTCGTGCTCCAGAAAAGCCCTGCGCGCTGGTTGAGAAGCATGGAGACAGCGTCAGCAGCGTGCTCAGCCCCCTTGACAGCGGCAATCTCATCGGGCGTCAAGTCGTGTACTCCAGCGTATTCTGCCAGCACTTCGGCCACATTGCTGCGGTCGGCGTTGAGCTTCTCGGCGATGTCGGCCGCAGGCGCCTTGATCCCAGCCAGAGCCTTGACACGGCCCGGTTCCTCAATCGAGAGGCCGCCGGTCTCATGGTCGGCGGTCACCAGGACGAGCGTGCGTCCGCGACCGCGCGCGTAGTCCAGCGCCGCCGCCACCGCCCGGTCGAATTCCCAGGTGTCGAGCACTGCACCGGCCGGATCGTTGTGGTGGCACTTCCAGTCGATTCTGGCCGCCTCGACGATGAGGAAGAGGCCGTCCCGGTCGGTGCGGAGTCGGCCTAGGGCTGCCAGTGTCATATCTGCGAGCGTCGGTGCTTCCGGACCATCATCGAAGAGGCCCAGCAGGCGCTGTCCCGTCACATTGGATAGCTCTTCCTTAGTGAATGCGGCGCCGTAGCCGGCGCGGCGCAGGTCTGCGATGAGGTGCTTGCCGTCGGCACGCTCTCCGCCCTCTGAATCGGGGAGAAACCAGCCTTTCCAGAACCCGAGCATCACGGGGACGCGGGACTCGGCCAGCTGAAGAGCGATCTCGGAGCGCATGCCGCGGCTCGGCGCGTGGGCTGCGAAGGAGGCCGGCGTTGCTCCGTGGAGCGCGTCGGTGGTGATTATCCCCGTGCTCTTGCCTCGATCCCGACACAGCTCGAGAATGGTCCTCAGGACGCGCTCGTCCGGGGCGACAGAGATCATACCGTTGTTGGTCTTGTGGCCGGTCGCGAGCGCAGTGCCGGCTGCGGCCGAATCGGTTACCGGTCTGTCGGCGGAGTGTGTGGTGATAAGGCCCGAGTACGGCATACGTTCCATCGCCAGCGGGGCGCCCCCCGCGGCCTCTCGCGCGAGCCGGACCTGGGCGGACCCCATGCCGTCGCCGATCAGGAGGATCACGCTGTCGGCCAGAGGGGCAGCCCTTGCGCAAACAGCGAAGCCGAGCAGCACCAGGGAGGTGAGGATGAGACATAGCGCTCGCTTGTGGTGAGCAGTTGACACGTGGTCTCCTCCGTCGGGTGTGCTAATGTCGCCCTTCGCCGACTCGGCTGCGAGTCCTGCTGCCGGCGCAGCTGTTACGTAACCTCCAAGACGCTACAGGTATGTAACTGCAAAACGCTACAGGTTGGCCACCGAGTATTGAGCAATGGTTTTGTTGTTGGCGGTGATCGTCATGTGATCTCCGAG
>JALGTG010000293.1 GCA_029821495.1 Candidatus Hebobacteria bacterium | reverse complement strand
GCGGGAGGCGGTGGCGCTGGCTGAGAGTGGGGTGGAGCTGACGGAGGCGGACAGGCGGGAGATGGCGGGGATAAAGGCGGAGCTTGGGGAGAAGTTCTGCCGGGGGTGCAATTACTGCCATCCGTGTCCGCAGGGCGTCCCGGTGCTGTCGGTGATGTTCTTCGATGTCTACCAGAAGCAGTTCGGGGACGACTGGGTGGCGCGGGAGGAGTACCGGAAGGAGATCGAGCTGGTGGATCGGTGTGAGGAGTGTAGGGAGTGTGTGGCGCGGTGTCCGTTCGATCTGGAGATTCCGACGATCATGCGGGAGATCGCTGCGCGGTATAGGGAGATGATGGAGAGGAGGTCGGGGTAAGGCTATGAGCCTGATGGGGGTTGATATCGGGTCGAGCCGATGCAAGGCGGTTGTGTTTGGGGACGGGGGGCAGGTGCTGGCGGAGGGGGTGGCGGGGTACACTCCCGAGTTTCCCGGGGGTTCGATGGTGGAGATGGATGCCGATGTGCTGTGGCAGGCGGTTGCGTCGGCGATACGTTGTGCAGCAGAGGAGGTGGAGGGGGATCGGGTGGCGGCGATTGGGCTGAGCTCGCACGGGGAGACTTTCGTGCCGACGAACGAGCGAGGGGAAGCGATCGGCGCGGCGATTATGAATGCGGACAACCGGGCGACGGCGGAGTCGGAATGGTGGGAGAAGTCGGTGGGGAGGAAGCGGATCTTTGAGATCACGGGGCTGATCGTCCATCCGATGTACCCGATGGCGAAGATCCGGTGGCTGCAGGCGCACGAGCCGGAGCTATTCGCGTCGACGGCTCGATTCCTGAGTGTGAGCGACTACGTGCTGGCGAGGCTGGGGATGGAGCCGCGCATCGCGTACCCGCTTGCGTCGCGGTACATGGCGTTCGACGTGCGGAAGCTGCGGTGGTCGGAGGAGCTGCTGGAGGCAGGAGGGCTGTCGGCCGACAGGCTGCCGGAGCCGGCGCCGGCAGGCACGCTGGCCGGGCGGCTGTCGCGAACGGCGGCGGCGGAGCTGGGGCTATCGGAGGGGACGGCGATGGTGGTCGGCGGGCACGACCAGCCATGTGGTGCGGTGGGGATGGGAGCAATAGCGCCGGGGATGGTGGTGGACTCGATGGGGACGTACGAATGTCTGACGGCGGTGGGGAGTGAGCCGAGCCTGGGCGAGACGGCGCTGCGGGCCAGCCTGAACTCGTACTGTCACGTGGTGCCGGGCCAGTACGTGACCATAGCGTACTTCCCGTCGGGGATCATGGTGCGGTGGTTCTGCGAGACCTTCTGCGCGTCGGAGGTAGAGGCGCGCGGGGAGGGTGTTCACGACTACCTGGAGGGGAAGGCGCCGCCGGGGCCGACGGGGCTGTGCGTGGTTCCGCACTTGATAGGTTCGGCGAATCCGCACTTCGACCCGCGTGCTACGGGGGTGATCGTGGGGTTGACTCAGACGACCGACCGATACCGGATCTATAAGGGGATAGTGGAGGGGTTGGCGTGCGAGCTGGGGATCATTGCGGAGATGCTCTCCGAGGCGGTCGGGGAGATCGAGGAGATCAGGTGCACGGGGGGGGGGGCGCGGTCTCGCCTGGGGCTGAGGCTGAGGGCGGCGCGGACGGGGAAGGGGATGCAGACGCTGGAGAGTCCGGAGGCGGTGTGCCTGGGGGCGGCGCTGCTGGCGGGGGTGTCGGTGGGGACATACGGGTCGCTGGGAGAGGCCGTGGGGTCGGCTGTGAAGGTGAGGGAAACGACAGCGCCGGATCGGGAGATGGCGGCGGCTTACGAGAGGCAGGTGGCGCAGTATCGGTCGCTGTATCCGGCGTTGGCGGCGGTGCGGGAGGCGTAGTGAACAGCACTGGCGCGGGAGTTCTGCGAGAGCTGCCGGTCGGGGAGATCGTGCGGCGGGCGTATGAGCGGCAGGTTGTGGTGCCGGCGTTCAACATCGCATATCTGCCGATGGTGGAGCCGGTGGTGGCGGCGCTGAAGGCGCAGGGGTCGTTCGGTCTGGTGGAGGTGGCGAGGCCGGACATCGAGCGATTCGAGGCCGGGAGCTATGGGGCGGTGGCGGCGGAGTTTGGGCGGCATGCAGACCGGGCCTACGCGCGGCTGCACCAAGACCACGTTCCGGTGATAGATGAGGAGCAGAGGAGGGTGGAGTGGCGGCCGCTGATCGAGGAGGCGCTGGGGCTGGGGTATGACTCGGTGATGATAGATGGGTCGCGGCTGCCGTTGGAGGAGAACATCGAGGTGACGAAGGCGGTGGTGGGGATGGCGCATCCAGAGGCGGCAGTGGAAGCGGAACTGGGGGCGGTGTTGGGGCACGAGCCGGGGCCGCTGCCGCGGTACGAGGAGCTGTTCGAGTCGGGGAGGGGGTTCACGGAGGTGGATGAGGCGGGGCGTCTGGTGGAGGAGACGGGGGTGGACTGGCTTTCGGTGGCGGTTGGGAGCGTGCACGGGGCGATCAGCGGAGCGGCGAAGGATGAGAAGAAGGTGGAGGCGCGGCTGAGCATCGAGCATCTGAGGAGGCTGTCGGATCGGGTCGGG
>JALGTG010000084.1 GCA_029821495.1 Candidatus Hebobacteria bacterium | reverse complement strand
GGCACTGGCGGAGTTCCTGCGCGGGCTGAAGGCCAAGTCCATCAGGGCGAACTACGACCCGGCCAACATGGTGATGAACGGCTTCGATCCGGTGCAGGGGGCACGTGATCTCGCAGATCTCATCGTGCATACACATGCTAAGGACGGCATCGGCCCCGGGCCGGATCGGGGCGAGGTGCCGCTTGGAGAGGGCGAGGTGCCCTGGCCGGAATACCTTCGGGCCTTGCAGGACATCGGGTACGACGGCTACCTCACAATCGAGCGGGAGGTAGGCGAGGATCCTGCGGCCGACATCGTGACGGCGGCGGAGTTTCTGAGGGAGCAGTTGGCGAGCCAGTAGCGCGCTGGACCCTGGTTGGACTCGCCGAGCCGGGGATGATGGCAGAGCAGGAGGGCGAAACCGTGCGAAACATCCGGGCGGCGGCAGTTCAGTTCGAACATGCGGCGGGGGATAAAGAGGCGAATCTCAGCAAGATTCGCGGCTTCGTGGCGGACGCCGCTGAGCAACGGGTCGAGGTGATCGTCTTCCCCGAGTGCTGCATCACCGGGTATTGGTTCCTGCGGCGCCTCTCCCGGGAGGAGCTGCAGGAGCTGGCGGAACCGGTCTTCGATGGGCCGTCATCGCAGGCGCTGATGCAGATGGCGAACCGCTACGGCATGACTGTGGGCGCTGGCCTGGTGGAGGCGGCGGACGACGGGAGGCTCTACAACACATATCTCGTAGCGATGCCGAATGGGGAGTTCAAGCGACACCGGAAGCTGCACTGCTTCGTCAGCGAGCACATGGACTCGGGATCGGAGTACACGGTCTTCGATACCACACATGGATGCCGCGCCGGGGTGCTGACCTGCTATGACAACAACCTAGGAGAGAACGTGCGGATCGCCGCGCTGATGGGCGCGGAGGTGCTGCTTGCACCCCACCAGACGGGAGGCTGCGCCTCGAAGGACCCGCACATCATGGGGCTGATCGACCGTAAGCTGTGGGACAATCGGAAGGCCGACCCGGCGGCTATCGAGGCAGAGCTTCGCGGGCCGAAGGGGCGAGCATGGCTGATGAGGTGGCTGCCGACACGAGCGCACGACAACGGGATGTTCCTGATCTTCAGCAATGGAGTCGGCGTTGACGATGACGAGATACGTACCGGCAATGCGATGATCATTGACCCGTACGGACGGATTCTCGCGGAAACGTGGAAGGCGGGGGACGACATGGTCGTCGCGGACCTCGAAGCGTCGCTGCTGCCCGAGAGCACGGGGAGACGATGGATCAAGACACGCCGGCCCGAACTCTATGGCCCGCTGACGCAGCGCACCGGAAGAGAGCAAGACACGCGCGCTGTGCGCTTCGACGAGAAAGGCGTGTAGAAGCGCGGTGGGCCCCCTTCACCTATCCACTCTCCCCTCTCACCTCACGCCGCCACTTCCCTCTGTCCACCGGACGGAGATTCGACTCTCGTCCCCTCCACCAGCGGAGGAAGCCCACGGCCAACAGAGAGGCGACCTGCTGGAGGCGGTCAGCGGTCGACGCCCCCAGGGCACGGTTTTGAGCCGAGTTTCGCGCCCTTCGCCGCCTTGCAGTACCCACACACCCCACTCAGCCATCGAACGTCGCTCCCACGGCTGTACTCGCCTTCTGGCGGTTCATCTCGGGCGCTGTCGCGCGCCTTCTGGCTCGCAGGGATGCTGCCGTCGCGCGGGCGGCGGCCTCGCGCTGCACCTCGGAGCATACGGGTGGACAACGGCACGGAGTTCACCTCGGTGGTGATGGACCGGTGGGCGTACTGGAACGGAGTAGAGTTGGACGTCAGCCGGCCGGGCAAGCCCCAGGACAATGCCATCATCGAAGCCTTCAACAGCCGCTTCCGCCAGGTATGTCTCAACGAGCACTGGTTTCTCTCGCTGGCGGACGCGCAGGAGAAGGTCGAGGCGTGCGAGAGCACTACAACACGGAGCGACCACACAGCGCCCTAGGAAACATGGCGCCCGAGGTCTTCGTGCGGCAGGCCTCTGCCCTAGGCTCTTGCCTCGATCCACCTAGGCAGGAACTGGTCGCCGCAGGCTGAAGACTCTCATCCCCGGTGGTACAGAAACGGGGGCAAGCCCCTACGCCTCAGCACTAACATGAGAGGTGGTAGCACTTACGGGGGCAGGTCACCGGGAGTGCTGCCGGCCGGAGCCTAGCCCGGCCGCAGATGATCCCATCGCTGTGCTGCACCGACGGCACCGTGGACAGGCGGGGAGAGGCCTGTGGGCCAGAGCTGAGACAGTGAATGAGTGAGAGGAAGCCAGACATAGAGGTGGCGCGACTGCCACGCTGGGCGGCGGTGCTGGTGCACGTGCTGTTCTTCTGCTCGGGGGCCGCGGCACTGGTGTACGAGGTCGTGTGGATGCGGATGCTATCGTTCGTGTTCGGCAACACGACCTATGCGGTGAGCGTGGTGCTCGCCGTGTTCCTGGCGGGTCTGGCGATAGGCGCGTTTCTCTATGGACGGGTGGCGGATCGGCGGGGCGACCTCTTGAGGGTGTACGGTCTGCTGGAGGCGGGGGCGGCGCTCACTGCGCTGGCGCTGCCGTGGCTGCTGCTGGGGGTGCTGACACCGGTGTACACCTGGATCGACCGGTGGGCGGGGGAGAGCACACTGGCCCTGGCGGTGGCGCGACTGGTGTTGAGCGGGGCGCTGTTGGCGGTGCCAGCGATTCTGCTGGGGGGGACACTGCCGGTGCTGATTCGCTTTCTGGTGCGGGGGGATCGGGGGATGGAGGCTCATATCGGCCGGCTGTACGGGCTTAACACACTGGGAGCGGTGGCGGGGAGCATTGGGGCTGGATTCCTGTTGATGCCGGGTCTTGGAGTGCGTGGGGCGAACGCGGTGGGAGCGGGGCTCGGGTTGTGTGTGGCGGCGGCGGCGCTTGTGACACATCGGGCGCTGGGCGCGCGTGCCGAGTCATCGCCCGAGTGGCAGCCGAGGCGCGCCCCCGAGCCGGAGTCGGGGTCCGCTGCAGAGGCGATGCCGAGCGCGGTGCCGGAAGCCTGGCTGTTGGTCGCCTTCGCGCTCTCGGGATTCGCGGCGCTGGCCTACGAGGTGCTGTGGACGCGCCTGCTGGTGTTCTTCTTCGAGAGCAGCGTGTACGCGTTCAGCGCGATGCTAGGCGTCTACCTGTTGGGCCTGGCACTGGGCGGCCTCGTCTACTCTGTCTTCATATCCCGTTCCTCGCGGCAGCTTCGTTGCTTCGTCGTGCTGGAGGTGCTCGCGGGTGTCTCGGCCGCCGCCACTGTTCCCGCGTTCGTCGTGCTCGCCGGCGTGCAGGTAAGAGTCGCGGAGGCGATGGGAGGCTCATTCTGGGGACATATGGGCTGGATATTCCTGGTGACGTTGGTGATCATGATCCTGCCCACGCTGTTGATCGGCGCGCTCTTCCCACTCGTGTGCGCGCTGAGGGCGAGATCGACAGGCCGCCTGGGCCGCGGTATCGGGGAGGTCTACATCGTAAACACGCTGGGAACCGTGGCCGGCTCGCTGGGCGCGGGATTCCTACTAGTGCCGGCGATCGGGACACGGCTCGCCCTGCTATCGGTAGCGGGGCTCAACTCCTTCGCCGGCCTGCTGGTGTGGTCGGCGGCCAGCCGGGAGCGGCGGCAGATGGTGCTGAGGGGAGCGATCGCGGTGGCGGCACCGGCCGCCCTCGCGCTGGTGTTGAGCGCAGCGGTCAGCGCCGAGGACCTCGCAGCGGTCTACAAGCACGGCGAGAGGCAGACCTTCGATATCGAATGGCTTAAGGAGGGGATCGACGGCACGGTCACCATCGAGACCGTGGCGGAAAGGGGAGACGCGCTGACGGGGATCGGGGGAGATCGGCGGCTGGTGATCAATGGTGTGAACGTGGCGGGAACGCGAATCGATTTCCACACCACGCAGAAGCTGCAGGCCCATCTGGCGCTTCTGGTCCGCGCCGGCGCCGAGCACGTGCTTCAGGTGGGATTTGGGTCGGGAGGGACGGCGTACTCCGCCAGCCGCCACCCGGTGAAGCGGGTAGACTGTGTCGAGCTTTCCAGGGTGGTCATCGCGGCCGCGCCGCAGTTCGAGGAGACCAATCACGGGGTGCTCGGCGACGACCGGATCCATCTCCACATCGAGGACGCGCGCAGCTACGTGAAGCACGCGCCCCACGCGTATGACGTGATTCTGTCGGACTCAACACACCCCGTTCTTGCGGGAGAGGGGCTGCTGTACTCGGTGGACTATCTGCGCGATTGCGCGGCGCGACTCAAGCCGGATGGTATCTTCAGCACCTGGATGCCGCTCCACGGAATCCGACTGGCGGAGGTGAAGGTCATCGTTCGATCCATTCGCGAGGCCTTCCCGTACACCTACATCTGGCACACGTCAGTCGGGCGCAACGAATGGTGCATCGTACACGGAATGCGGCAGCCGCTGCGCATAGACTACGATCGATTCGCCCGGGAGGCGGCCATCCCGGAGGTGCGTCAGGACCTGGCCCAGATCGGCCTCGACAGCCCGGACACGCTGCTGGCCCTGCTCCTCTACGACCATGAGGCCGTCAACAAGTGGCTGCGGGACGTAGACCAACTCAACACCGATGACAACGGCTACCTGGAGTTCGTCGGCCCTCGGGGCGTCTTCCAGTTCCGTAACGCGCGGACACTCAACTTCTTGCTGACCTTCCCGGACTTCGTCCTCAGCGCGGGTGGGTGCATCCTTGATTACGTAGTCGGCCCGGGGGGCGACGGCGCGCCCTGGCGACAGCGGATACGCCGGGAGCTGAGCGCCAACCAACACATATTGGCCGGACGGCTGTACGAGTTCGGCCGCCAGGACAGCTATATATCGCTGGCCCGGATGGAGTACCAGAAGGCGCTGGAGTTGGTGCCGGGCCACTATGTGGCCCAGAGGATGCTGGGACTCGCGCCGAGGCAGATCGATTGGGCGCGGGAGGCCACGCGGGACGAGAACGCGTACCAGATGGCGCCGGACCAACTGGCCGCCGCGGAAACCGCGCTCGGGCGCTTGGAGGAGGCCGCCAAGTGGGCGCGCCAGATGGCACGACCAGGACACAGCTACCCAACGTCGGGGCCGGCGGCCATCGTGGCCCTGCTGCGCAAGGATCGGGATGAGTTGGCACGGATACTGCAAGAGAGCGCCCACGAAGGCGGGGCCGCCGAGTACCTGGGGATCACCAAGGTAATGTTCCAGCAGGCTCTGGACACGGAGGACGCGGTCGCCGCAGCCCCGGGCGATGCGCAGAAGTGGTGCCAGCTCGGGATCATCTATCAGGAGATGGCCGTCTCGATCTCTCGAAACACCCCTCACGTGAGACAGAGGCCCCTGCCCGCTCTTCAGGTCCGGAGCTTCCGGATGCAAGCCATGGTTTCTCTCGTGAGCCTGGCCAGGTCCTACTACGAGGTCGCGCTGTCCCTCGATCCCGGCGACATCGTGGCTCGGTATGGCCTGGCCTCGGTGCTGGCGGCACAAGGGGAGTACCGGGAGGCGGCCGAGGTGCTGCGGAGCATCGACAGGCAGTCTGTGGAGCAGGCATGGGCGGACATCTCTTTTGACGAGCTGATGGAGTTGGCGGCGGCCCTACAGGAGAAGGAGCGAGATCCGTTCGGCTTCATCGCCGACGTGCAGACGTCTATGCTGGAGCGCGAGTCTGAGAAGCAGCGCTAGTGCGCCGCCAGGAAGGGGCCTCGCAGTTCAGCGCCGTTCGTCCACAGACGTTTGCTGACTGAGCCAATGGCGACGGTGTCAGCTGAGCTCCTTGGGGTGAACACGGCCAGGAGTGTCGTGTATTCGCGCATCATACCGATGAGGGATGCTCCGCAGGTGATGCCGAACAACTTGTCCTCGCGGTCGGCGAGGCCGCGGGGCATCGCAGGACCATGTGAAGTGATCAAGTGAGGCTCGGACCGCCTTGAGCCGTCCTCTTGGGAGCACTTGGTGCCAGGCATGATGCCGGATCTTGCTGGCGTGGGCCCGCTATCGGCGTGTCGCCGTGGCGGAATCGACCCAGATGGCGTGCGCGTACGGCTGGCTAGGTCTCCGGCCGCCGCGGCGACCTTTGGCCCATCCGGCCCACGAGGCCCTTCCTATCCGAAAGCGGCGGGCCCTCTCCCCTCTCGCCTCACGCCGCCACTTCCCTCTGTCCCAGAGCGAAGTGGCGGAGGGGGTGGGATTCGAACCCACGAGGGGCTTTCGGCCCCCAACGGTTTTCAAGACCGTCTCCATAAACCGCTCGGACACCCCTCCGTGAATCGGGCGGGTCCCGTGGTGCGCTCACCTAGACGATAGCAAGCAGGGGGAGGGGCGTCAAGCGTACCGGCGGATGCTCATCAGGACTTTGCCGACTATCTTGACGTCGTCGGAGACGATCGGCTTCATCTTCTTGTTCGCCGGCATCAGATGAATGCGGCTTCGCTCCCGGCGGAGACGCTTGACGGTGGCTTCATCCTCGAGCAAGGCGACGACGATGTCCCCATCATCGGCATCGGGCTGCTGGCGCACGACCACATAGTCGCCGTCGAAGATGCCGGCCTCTATCATGGAGTCCCCCTCGACCTGCAGCATGAAGCACTGGTCATCCTTGACGACGTCGCGGGGCAGAGGGAAGACCTCTTCGATGTTCTCCGTGGCGAGGATGGGCTGTCCGGCTGCCACGCTCCCAACCACCGGAACGGGGACCATGGGCACGGGGATCATAGTGGGATCGGGCGCCCGAACGATCTCCACCGACCGCGCCTTGGTGCGGTCGCGCTTGATGTAGCCCTTGCGCTCCAGCGCCTCGAGGTGCCGCTGCACAGTGCAGCTCGAGCGAAGGCCCAGCCGCTCGCCGATCTCGCGCACAGTGGGAGGATAGCCCTTCTCCTTGATGATCTCATGAACGCCCTCGAGCACCTCTTCCTGTCGCCGTGTTAGCCCCTGCATATCGGTCTCCTTGCGGTGTGCTCCATCCTGTGCCCTATGATACCACGTCTACGTCTTCTTTGCAAACAACCGTTTGAAGAAATCTCGGATCTGCTCTTGATACCAAACTGATGTGTGGTATAGCTCTTTGTCAAACCCCTGTTTGCCAAGGAGGGCAGTCATGCTAGGGCGACCCAGGTGGGGCCGGTGGGTCTTGGTGGCGACGGTGGCGGTGATGCTGGGGTGTCTGACTGCTGCCGCCGGGAGGGATCTGTGCCCTCGGCCGGAGCAGCCTCCCCTGCTGGTCAAGGTGAGATACGGAGACAGCCTGTGGACGATCGCGCGGACATACGGCGATCCGGACCGGGACGTTCGGTCGGTCGTGGCGGAGATCGGGCGAGCAAACGAGGTGGACCCGGCGAGACTGCAGCCGGGGACTGTACTGGTCATCCCCAGGGAGTGCCTGAAGGGCCATGGTTGACCCAGGGGAGCGGAACCGCACATAAGCAAATGTGCATTCTCTGTGGTATTCTCTTTTGGTGAATGCTGGCGGTCTGAGCCGCGCTGATGTTGGCGGAGAGATCTGGCGCGTGGGATCGCGTTCCCATGTTCCCGCCCTCGGGGCTGGACGGCCGCACGCGGGAGAAACAGCTGCTGAAGGAGGTAGGAAAGTGAAACGGCTCGCGGTAGGAATCGCAGCACTGCTGCTGACGGCGCTGCCGGTGGCGGCGTGGGCGGGACCATCGCTTCTGGGCCCGTCAGGGTTGGTCACCGTCCCGACAGCAGAGACACTCGGCATGGCCCAGTGGAACGTAGGGGCCAGTGCTCTTTGGGTTGAGGATGGCGACGATGTCAGCCTGTTGCACGCCAACGTGGGTCTGCTGCCCAAGCTCGAAGTCGGAGTCGCTCGAACGGACCTGGCGGAGGGCGAGGCAGAGACGCTGGTGAACGCGAAGCTGGGACTATGGCTGCCCATCCCGGGAAAAATCTCCTTGGCCGCGGGCGTCGAGGACATCACCGATCAGGTTGACCGCTCAGCGTACGCCGTTGCCAGCCACACCCTCGGCGCGGGACTGGTGCTGACCGAGGGTAAGGTAACATACCCGCAAGTCCACGTGGGTATCGGCGGCGGCCGATTCGACGGGCTGTTTGGCGGCGTGTCTGTGACGATCGGCGGCCGCGTGTTGGCGATGGCGGAGTACGACGGAGATGACGTCAATCTCGGGGCCACCTGGCCGCTTGCGATGAATCTCACGGGGACGGTCGCGGTGCTGAACGGATTGGAGGACCTCGGGGCGGGGGTGGCCCTGTCGAGTCCCTGGTAGGGAATCCAGTAGCCAACCTGAGCCCGCGGCCCCCGCCGCGGGCTTTTGCCATGGAGGGATGCACTGTGGCCAACGAATCCTGCGCGGAGATCGCTCGTCTGATCGACCACTCTCTGTTACACCCCGCGATGACCGATTCCGAGATGGACGATGGATGTCGGGCGGCGGCGGGATGGGGAGTGGCCTCTGTGTGCATCAAGCCGTACTTCGTGGGGCGCGCTCGGGAGCTGCTGGAGGGGTCAGGAGTCAACGCCGGGACGACGGTTGGCTTCCCGCACGGCGGGCATGCGATTTCCGTAAAGGTGGCAGAGGCGCGCACCGCCGTAAGCCAGGGCGCCCAGGAGCTCGACATGGTGATCAACATTGGGAAAGCGGCGGGTCGAGACTGGGGCCATCTCGAGGATGAGCTCAAGGCCGTGGTGGAGGCGGGACACGAAGGCGGCGCGCTGGTGAAGATCATCTTCGAGAACTGCTACCTGCACGATGAAGGCAAGCGGCAGCTCTGCCGCATCAGTCGAAGTGCCGGCGCGGACTTCATCAAGACCTCCACCGGCTATGGCACTGGTGGAGCAACGGACGAGGACCTCCTCCTGATGCTAGAGGAGGCCCGAGACCAGATGGGCGTGAAGGCGGCCGGCGGAGTGCGCACCTATGAGCACGTAGTGCGTCTAAGGAACATGGGCGTGAGGCGAATCGGGGCCAGTGCCACAGCACACATCCTCGAGGAGTGCCGGCGGGCCGAAGCGGAACGATAACCCGACCGCGGCGACGGGCCTCACCTTCGAGGCGCAACTGGCAGCACATCGGTGAACACGAATCCCTCTCTCTCGACCGTCCGCCCGACGCGGACGGTCAGGGGGTGCGCGAAGCCGGGGCCGTCCCACGCGAACGTGTGGAACTCGCCGTTCTCCCCACACGGGTCAACACCATCGGGCAGCCCGGCGAGGAGCCCCGCGTCGTAGGAGCACCCCGCCATGTCACGAGGGACGAGGCGCGGGTCGAGACACGTGATGCGAGCGCGCATGCCCGCCTCGATCATCTCGCGGGCGAGAGATGCAGTGTCAGCTCCCCAGAGCGGGAACACAGCCTCCATGTCGACCTCCGCCATTCGCGCCTCGCGATAGGCGCGGATGTCGGTAAGCGAAATGTCCCCGAAGACAACCTTCGTAACCCCCAGCTCTGCGGCCTGTGCCAGCGCCTGCCGCATAAGTGCGCCGTAGCATTCGACGGTGCATGGCGTGGGGATCCGGACGCGGTGCAGAGGCAGCTCGAGCGCCTCCGCTTGCGCCTCCAGAAGCGCTTCTCGGACGCCGTGCATCGAGACGCGGCCATAGCTCTCGGTGACGGTGGTAAGCAGCCCGATGGGATCGAGGTCCCGCGACGACCGAGCAAGGTGAAGGGCCCACAGGCTGTCCTTCCCGCTGCTCCACGCGACCCAGACTCTTGCCTTCTCAGCGCGGGTCATATCGGGCCGGACCGCTCACAGGAGGCCGCTCGCGACACGCTGTCTAGTGACACATGATGCCACGCCCGTCACCCCAACTTGCGGATGGTGATGCAGGCGTCGGGGCACATGAGAGCGCATTGCGTGCAGCCCGTGCACCGATCCGGATCCGCGAGGCACGCGGGGTGAAAACCGCGGGTGTTGAAGTGCTCAGCGAACTGCATGGCGTCGCGAGGGCAAGCTGCGACGCACAGGCCGCAGCCCTTGCAGATCTCCTCATCGACGATGACAACAACGCGAGCTTTGGTCTTGGGCACGATACGTCCTTCTTCGCGGCCCAGCCGCTTCCTGCCTGCTCGCTCAATCGGCTTCCCAGGGAAGACGGAGCACGAGGTCAAGGGGAAGAACCGGCGTGCCCGGCGGCTCGATTTGACCGAGCAGAGAGGACCGAACGGCAACGAAGACGATGGGAAGACCAAGCCGGCCTGCGCTCGAACGCACTTCCTCGAGCCCGGTCTGGACATCGGCCGCTCGGGTGAGCCTCCCCAGATTCGGATTGGCCACGATGCCGTTTAGGCGAAGTCCGGAGGATGAC
>JALGTG010000292.1 GCA_029821495.1 Candidatus Hebobacteria bacterium | reverse complement strand
GGGGTGTGGGGGGTCGGTGAGCATTGGATGTTTCCCCCAGGGAAGAAGTCGATCTTCTCGTTCCCGCGCGGCCTACGCTCCAGGGCGGAAAGGAGGGGGGCAGGGGCGAAAGCAGTACCCTACGTTGATGGGCTGGTGTAGGGCGGCCAGCAAGGAAACGAGGAGGAGGTGAGGATGGTCACGCTGAGGTCCAAGTTCCGGGGATGCATTGCCGCGTCGTGGGTTGGGTCGGCGATGGGGGCGGCGGTGGAGGGGTGGTCGAGGGAGGGGATCAAGAAGAAGTACGGATTCCTTGATCGCTTGCTGTCGTATGCGCACTACGACGGGAAGTGGGAGCGTCTGCCGGGGACGACGGAGGATGGGATCGAGCGACAGAAGCTGATGGCGACGGCAATCATCGAGAAGCAGGATCGGATATTGGCGCACGATCTGGCGGGGGTGTGGGTTCGCGACCTCGATCCGGAGAAGATGAAGCACAAGCAGGAGCCCTTCGACCGGTCGCTGTTGGAGCTGGCGAGGGCGGGGGCTCCGCCATCCGAACTCGGGAAGCTGTGGCCGTATCCGAATGTGGTGTCGCTGTCGCGGGGATCACATCCGCTGGGGTTGATCAACGCGGGTGAGCTGCGGACGACTGTTTCGAGGTGGGCAAGGTGTACATGCGGGAGACGGCATTCGGGGTGCGGTGGGCAGCGCTGTACAATGCGGCGATTGCGGAGGCGTGCAAGCCGGAGGCGACGGTGGATTCGGTGCTGGAGACGGCGAAGCGATTCGTGCAGTACCGAGCGGAGGGCGGGAGCCTGTACGCGCTCTACGATACGATTGAGATGGAGGTGGGGCGGGCGCTGGAGCTGGCGGAGAAGCACACGGACGCGATGGCGCTGCGGGATGAGTTCTACGAGCACTATGAGGGGGGCGGGTACTTCAACTACGGGATGTCGCAGGCGAACGAGATCGTGTCGAAGGGGCTGGCCGTGTTCGCGATCAGCAAGGGGGATCCGAAGGAGGCGATCCTGACATCGGTGAACTTCGGGCGAGATACGGACTGTCTGGCGGCGATCTCCGCAGGGTTGGCGGGGGCACTGTCGGGGAGCGACGGGATTCCTGAGGAGTGGATCGCGCAGGTGGATGAGGCGACGCGGAAAGACCCGTACACGAACAACCGGCGGACGATCGAGGAGACGGCCAACGGGTTGGTCAGGGCGTTTGTGGCTCGGCGGGAGCGGTTGGCAGAGTATGTCGAGCTGATGGGCGAGGGAACGGAGGCAAGCGGGTGAAGCCCGGAGATTGGACGGGTGAGGAAGGAGCCGCGCATGAAGCTACCGGTGGTTGACGAAGAGCGGTATGGCGAGTTCGACGTGATGGTTGCGGGCGGGGGAATGGCGGGGATTGCAGCCGCGATTGCGGCCGGGAGGGGCGGGGCGAAGACGCTGCTGGTGGAGAAGGCGGGGTGGTTGGGAGGGATGGGGATCACCGGGGCGACGTGTCTGCATAACTTCTTCAACATCTTCGGGGCGCATGAGGGAGCGAAGCGGATGCGTGTGGTGGGAGGGATCGCGCAGGAGCTGGTGGATCGTGTCGGTGAGCTGGGTGGGGGGATGGGGCATGTGCGGATGGAGCGGGGCGGGGAGTTCGTGAGCATGGCGACTCCGGTGGAGCCGGAGGTGTTCAAGCTGGCGGCGTTTCAGTTGTGCCGAGAGGCGGGAGTGAAGCTGCTGCTTCACACCGTGTTGGATGAAGTGAGGGCCGGGGATGGCCACGTGGAGGGGGCGGTTGTGTGGAACAAGGCGGGCCGCAGTCTGGTGCGGGCGAAGCAGTACATCGACTGCACCGGGGATGGGGACCTGGCCGCGTATGCGGGGGCGGAATGCGAGCATTTCAGCGCCGACGATGCGGGGGCGTATCCGGCGGGGTTCACGTTTCGGATATGCAATGTGGACCTCGACACTATGGAGGCCGAGCTGGAGCGGTACGGTCTGATCTGGCACCTGGCGCACGCGGTGAAGCCCGGAGGCAGGAAGCGGGAGCTGGTGCGAATGGGGCTGGACATGGAGAAGGTGCGCTCGCTGACGGGTGAGCAAGTGCCGAGCTACTTCTTCGCGGTGTCCGTGCGGCCGCGGGAGATGACGTACTGCAACTGCATCAACTACGGGCCGAACGATGGGCTGGACGCGGAGGCCTTGACGGAGGCGGAAGTTGCGATGCGGGAGCAGATGTTCGGAGTGGCCGACTTGTTCCGGAGGTATGTGGCGGGGTGTGAGGACTGCTACGTCGCGGGGCCGGCGCCGTCGGCGGGACAGCGACGGGGGCGCGCGATTCGGTGCGAGCACGATCTGACACAGGAGGATTGCACGGAGGGGCGGCAGTTCGAGGATCAGATCGGGTGCTTCTCGTTCATAGACAATCCAAGGGACCTGGTGCGCGAGGGAGGGGCGTACGGGATTCCGTATCGGGCGCTGGTGCCGCGGGGTCTGGACAATGTGCTGATCGCGGGCCGGATGATGACGGTTGATACGGCCGCGCACAACAGCACGCGCAATACTGCGTGCTGCCTGGTGTGCGGGGAAGCGGCTGGGGCGGCGGCGGCGATGGCGGCCAAGAAGGGAGTGGGTCCGCGAGAGGTAGACGCGGAGAAGCTGCGGGCGGAACTGAAGCGAGGCGGGGCGCTGCTCGAGCCGGTGGCCGATCCGATTGGGGACGAGGAGTGAGTACGTACAAGGAGCCGGCGCGGGAGATCCCGGTCGCTCGCGAGGTGGATGTCGTGGTGGTGGGAGGTGGGCCGGCCGGTCTGACAGCGGCGATTGCCGCGGCGCGGAGCGGTGCGAGGACGACGCTGGTGGAGCAGTTCGGGTACCTGGGAGGGACGGCCACGGCGTCGCTGATGGCGTGCATCAACGGGTTTCGGAACCAGGTAGAGCCGGACGGGACGCAGACCGTGCGGGGGATTGGGGAGGAGATCATCCTGAGGCTCAAGGAACTGGACGGCCTGGGGAAGAGCCCGTACGAGCAGAAGGAGTATCCGACGGAGCCGGGCCGGCTCGCCTACAGCTATGCGATCGACACGGAGAAGTTCAAGTTCGTGACTCTGAAGATGTGTGTGGATGCGGGCGTGGACATCATGTTGCACACGTACTTCTGCGACAGCATTGTAGAGGGGGAGGGGCTGCGGGGAG
>JALGTG010000291.1 GCA_029821495.1 Candidatus Hebobacteria bacterium | reverse complement strand
GTATCTGCACTTTACCCGTGACTGGGCCGGCAGACACCCATTGAAGGTACCAGAAGTCACCGCGAGTGCCAAGGGGTAGCGTTAGGATCCTGAGGAATGGCTGGCAGGCCGGGGTTTAGCTGGGGTCGCCGGCAGTGTGGTCGTTGGGAGAAATGGGGGCATCGGGAGAGGGCATTGGGGGGTAGTCGGGGAGGCCGATGTTCTGGACGAGGTCGGAGATGGTGATTGACTGGCCGGCGGCGATGCCGGTGAGGATGGAGTAGGCGCCGGAGCGCTGGTCGGCGAGGCGGAGGTACTTGTCGGGCTTGGGGTCGGGGCTGAGGATGTCGTCGAGGAGGAGGGGGTCGCCGCCGCCGTGGCCGCCTTCGGCGGTCCAGAGGTCTACTGAGTAGGCCTGCTTGAAGTGGGGGAAGACGCGGATGTAGCTGTGCTCGTGGATGACCTGGTGAGGGGTGGTTCCGTCGCCGCTGGTGTAGGAGGTTTCGACCTCCTTGTGTTCGAGGCGGCCGCGGGTTCCGTTGAAGCAGACGAGGAATCCCTCCCAGGGGGAGAAGGCGTTGAAGGAGTATGCCATCTTGGGGCCGCCGCGGTAGGAGACGACGGCGTTCATGGAGTCTTCGATGTCTATGAGGTCGCTGAAGACACAGCGGTCGCGGAAGTATCCGTCGTATTCCTCGTTGTCGAGGTAGAGGCGGCGCATGTGCTGGTGGGCGCGGAGATCGAGGTAGAAGCGGCAGTTGCCGGACTCCGGGCAGTCGAGACAGCGCTCGGAGCGATTTGCGAGGCCGAAGCGCTGAGCGGTTTTGGGGGTGTAGAACTTGCGGTGGCCGATGGCGAAGACGGATTCGGGGACGTCGGACAGCCACCAGTTGACGAGATCGAAGTGGTGGGTGGCTTTGTGGACGAGGAGGCTGCCGGAGTTCGCCTTGTTGCGGTGCCAGCGGCGGAAGTAGTCGGCGCCGTGGCTGGTGTCGAGGAGCCAGTTGAATTCAAGGGAAAGCACGTCGCCGATGACGCCGGACATGAGGAGGTCCTTGACCTGTGTGGAGGGAGGGGCGTAGCGGTAGTTGAAGGTGACGGTGCACTTCTTGCCGGTGTTCCGCTGGGTGTCGATGATGCGCTGGCATTTGTGATGGTCGGTGGCCATGGGCTTCTCGGTGATGGTGTCGCAGCCTAGCTCCATGGCGCGACAGATGTAGTGGTCGTGCCAGCAGTCTTTGGTGGTGACAATGACGCAGTCGGGGGTGGTGTCGGCGATCATGCGGTCGAAGCTCTCGGCAGGATAGGTGGGGATGTCGGGTCCGGTGCCGCGGGCGTATTCGGCGGCGAGGCGGAGGCGGCCCTGGTTGTTGTCGCAGAGGCCGACTATCTGGGCGCTGCCGGCGTAGGTTTCGGTGAGGGCGTGGGTGTACATGTGGGACCGTCCACCGAGGCCGACTTGGGCGTAGCGTTTCCTGTTTGACATGGTTGACTCTCTGGGGTGTTAGGGGCTCGAGCTAGTGAGTACTTCGGCGGCGAGGCGCGCTTGCCCTTGGGGAAGCGAGGTGAGGGGTCGTGGGAGGAGAAGAGTGGGGCGAGGAGTGAAGACATGATGGACGAGAAGCAGCGGAAGGAAGCGCTGGCGAGGGGGCTGTCGGGTGCGTGGCAGTCGGAGCCGATGCTGGGGAGCTACCAGGGGGAGGAGGAGATCGAGGCGGTTGTGAGGACGATACGCGCTTCGATGGCTCCGTCGGTGGGCTTTGGGTTCATCACGGAGGAGTTCGAGGAGTTCGAGCGGGAGTTCGCGGAGTACTGCGGGACGAGCCACGCGGTGTCCATCTGCACGGCAAGCGTGGGGCTGGAGATGGCGATGCGGTGCCTCGACCTGGAGCCCGGAGATGAGGTCATCTGCCCAAGCATCAACTTCGTTGCGGCGCCCATGTCGGTGCTGGGGCACGGTGGGAAGCTGGTGCTGTGCGAGGTGGACCCGCGGACGCTCTGCGCGGACCCGAGCGATGTGGAGAAGCGGATGACCTCGCGGACCCGCGCACTCCTGATCACCCATATGAACGGCGTCTCGGCTCCTATGGACGACTTCATCGAGCTGGCCGAGCGGCATCCGCATGCCGAGCACGGGCCGCCGAAGGTGATCGGAGATGCGGCGCGGGCGGTGGGGGGCGGCTACAAGGGGAGGAAGATCGGCAAGACGGGGTGGATGACGATCTTCAGCTTCCACACGATGAAGAACATGTCGACTCTGGGGGAGGGGGGCATGATCACGACGGATGATGGTGAGATCGTGCCGCGGCTGCTGGAGATGCGACAGTTCGGGGGTGAGGGATGGGGATCGAGCTATAAGATGACGAAGGTGCAGGCGGCGGTGGGGCCGGTGCAGCTTCGACGCTTGGATGGTTTCATCGCGGCTCGCCGGAAGCTGGCTGAGGAGAGGAGCAAGCTGCTGTCCGGGTGCCCCGGGCTGACGCTGCCGTACGAGCCGGAGGACTGCTACCATTCCTACTACATGTACACAATGCTGGTGCCGCCGGAGTGGAGTGGGGAGAAACGCGACCGTCTGATCTCGCTGCTGGACGATGAGTACAATGTGGAGTGCCGGATCTTCAACCCGCCGGTGCACAAGACTTCAGCTTTCATCGAACGCCACACCCAGGGGCAGGAGCTGCCGCTGTCGGAGGAGCTGGGCGGCCGCATCGTGTGTCCGCCGATTCACCCGCGTATGTTGGAGGAGGACAACGAGTATATCGCGGCGGCGGTCTGGGAGACGATGGAGCGGGTGGCGA
>JALGTG010000083.1 GCA_029821495.1 Candidatus Hebobacteria bacterium | reverse complement strand
GCTCTTCTTCTACCCGTGGGTCCGCAGGTTCTCTATTGACACACTGCGGGATCGGTATCGGATTACGGTAGGGGCGGAGGGGGCGCTCAGGTACGAGATGGGGGAGCTGGCCGATCCGCCCCGGCTGTTCGTGGACTTGCTGAATGTGGACCTGGCCGATATCCCGTCGGAGCTGGATATGACCGACAGCTACCTGAAGGGGGCGCGGATTCACCAGCACAGCAGAGAGCCCGAGCCGGACGGGGAAGTGACGCGGGTGGTGGTGGATCTGGCGGAGTGGCGGCCGTATCGGATTCGAGAGAGTGAGGACCGGTGTAGGCTGGAGATAGAGTTTCCGCTGCCGGACGCGAGTGAGCTGCCGGCGGATGTGGAGCCGGTAGTGCTGAAGGGGATAGGGTTCGAGCGGATCTCTGGTCGGTTGGCAGCGGTGAAGATATCGACGACGGGGACAGCCTTCTGCATCTCGGAGAGGGTGGAGGAGCCGCCCATCGTGGTGCTGGACGTGGCGAACGCGGAGAGCAATATCGCGGCGTCGGAGCTCAAGGTGGATGATGCAGTGGTCTCCGGGGTCTGCCTTGTGCCGGCGGCTGACAAACCGGGCACGCAGCGGGTGATGGTGTCGCTGCGGGAGCCGGTGGGGCACGCGGTGGAGACGGAGCAGGGGGAGGTGCGAGTGCTGGTGGGTCGTTTCCCGCTGGCTGAGCTGAAGGTGGTGGTGGACCCGGGGCATGGGGGGCACGATACGGGCGCGATCGGGCGGTCGGGGCTGGAGGAGAAGGGCCTCAACCTGGAGATTGCGCGGAGGGTATACCGGCTGCTTCAGGGGATGGGGGTAAAGGTGCGGCTGACGCGGGCGGACGACAATCCGGTGAGGCCGTGGACGCGGGGGAACCGGCGGGAGCAGCGGGAGGAGCTGCTGACGCGGTGCGAGATGGCGAACGAGATGGAGGCGGACTTGTTCGTGTCGGTGCATGCGAATGCGCGGGCGAGGAACCCGTTGGAGCGACGTGGGACGGAGACCTACTATCGGAAGGCCGACAGTGGGGCCTTCGCCTGGGCGATGCAGAAGGAGTTGGCGCGGGCGACGGGGCTGCCGGACGGGGGGGTAATCAAGCATCCGAAGTCAATCATCGTGCTGCGCGCGACGCACATGCCATCGGTGCTGGTGGAGGTGGGGTATCTGAGCCATCCAGAGGATGAGAAGGTGCTTGCGACGCCGGAGTTTAGGGAGCGGGCGGCCCGGGGGATCGTGAAGGGGATCGAGCGGTATGTGGAGGAAGGAGGTCTGCTGCCGACGCTGGCCCGGCGGGAGCGAGCGAGACCGCGGCCGGGAGGCGGGGATGGCTAGCCGGGCCGGAGGGCTTCGACGGGGGTGGGCTGGGGCTGGTTCGGAGAGGAGGCGGGCGCAGCCGTAGGGGAAGTGCGTGCGGCGAAGAAGGGCGCAGAGCGGTTCGTAGGTGGGTCCAGGCGTTGTTCTTGGGCCGGCCGAGGCCGGAGAGGGGGGTGAGTTGTCTAAGTTGACTGGTGGAGGGGGAGGGTGTCAGTATGCGAAACACAAGGAGGAAGTGAGAGTGATGCGCTGGGCTATAGTGTTGAGCGTCATTCTGGCCTGCGCGGTCGGGGTCGTGTGGGCCGGTGCGGAAGAAGCAGGGCCGCAGAGCGCGACGGCGACGGCGGCGGCGGCGGCCATGTATCTAGAGGAGACAGTGGTGGGGACGATGCTGGAGGCGCAGAGGATGTACGCGGTCGGGATGATGGAGTGGTGGCTCGGGGAGCTGCGAGTGGATACTGTGGAGTCCGAGGAAACTACGTTGGAGGCCGGGCAGGGCCTGCGGTTGCGCTATCAAGTGAAGCGAGGGACGGCGCCGTTGCTGAAAGCGGGAGCAGGGGACCTGGTGCGCGGGGCCCTGCGGAGGCCGGCAGAGGTGGAGGGGGGCGAGTGGACTGCCGGAGAGCTGCAGGTGCTGGGGAGGGGGGAGCTGGTGAATCCGGGAGAGGGAGCGGCCGAGGATCTGGGCTCGCCGGAGGCGCAGGTGCTGGTGAAGATGCTCGCGCCGGCGGGGATTGACTGTCACCGGACGACAGCAGTGCTGCTGAGGGAGGTGGCTGAGCGGGAGGGGGAGCGGGTGAGGGTGCAGATCTTCGACATGCAGCGGCCGGAGGGCCGGCGGGAGATGCTGCGGGAGCGGCTTCGCTGCGCGACCGTTCTGGTTAACAACCGGATGACGTTCGCGCTGGAAGGGGAAGAGGGGGCGCGCGAGGTGGTGCTCAGTCACAAGCCCAACGAGGAGCGATCCACGTACAACTCAGAGGATGTGATAACGGTGATCGAACAGGAACTCCGTCGCCTATACCCGGAGGACCGCGAGGCAGAAGAGTAGAGCGCGCCCTGAGGAGGGCGCGCTCTGAAAGCGGCGCGGGCGTGGGTCACTCGCCCTCGTCCGCATCCTTCTTCTCGGGTGGTTCCTCCTCCGCGGGGGGAGCGGGTTTCGGCTGGTATTTCCAGACGAAGCTGTCGATGTCCGAATAGGGCACGACCTCGTTGGAGTCGGCCTCGGAGTCTGGGTCTCTCTGGTCGTAGTTGATCCCCTCGAGCAGCATGCAACTGTCGAGGACGACGAACCGGCGGCAAGAGCGCCACGCGGGCTCACCTTCGGAACTCGGGCGGACGAGCTTGACGAGAAGGGCGGCGTTCTCGGGCGCGGTGATGGTGGTTCCCATGAGGGTGCGCGCGCCGCCGCTGTCTATGCCGGGCTCCATGCCAGGAGGGGCCTTCATGCCGGGAGGCAGGTTCTCCTGGCCGGCGCCGCCCCCGCCCGGCATCCCCGGGCAGCCGGCGAGCAGGCCGCAGAGACTGACAAGCCCTACTAGCAGAGCGATCTTTCGCGGAGTGGTCATAGTTGCCTCGCGTTCTCGATAGACTGTCTCTCACAGCACCGGCTGACAACGGGCTGTATTCGCTGGACTTGGGCAATCCCCTTTGCGCTGCGACCTGGGACCCGGAGATGGCAGGCGCCCGCCGCAGGAGCGCTTGGCACGGTGGGAACGCGGCGGGGGTCAGGGGATAACCAGGTGGGTTGCGAGGAATTGCCCTTCCGCCTCTCGCGTCCAGACGGCGCTATCAGCGAGCAGATCGGCGATGGCGGGATCGGCGCTTTGGAGATCCTCGAGGGCGGTGAGGGGGAAGTCGGGGATGCTTGGGAACAGCACCGTCTTGGCTGGGGTCTCAGCTCTGGCGACGCTCTCCACTGCTTCCAGGGCCTGTGCTATGCCGCCAACCACACCCAGGCTTCGGTTGGCGTCGAGGCGTCCCGTATGCGCTTTCTCAAGGACCGTCTTGAGGTCCTCGATCCGCGAGCCGCTGGCTCCGATGTAGCGCACGCGGCGGAGCGAGATCTCGGAGAGAGACAGCTTGGCCTCGTTGCCTACGGGGATGCCCGCGAAGATGTTGACGACGCAGCCGGCGGCGACCTGAGTGGATGCCTGAGCGACGAGTTCGGGGATGGGCGCGAGCACGACGATGTCGTCGCAGCCCTCGCCGCCGGTTTCCTCGGTGACGCGTGAGAGGTACTCGGCCTGACTCGAACAGTCGCTGGAATTGAGAGTGACGAGCTCGACCGCATGGCGGGCCGCGAGGGACCGCCAGCGTGCGAGGGCGTAAGCGGTGCGTTCTGCGCTGACGTCGCTGGCGATGACCTTGCGCGGCGGGTCGTCGAGCTGAAGGGCCCGCTGAACGTGCATCTGCCCCATAGGGCCCGCGGCGCCGATGAACCAGGCAATGCCGTTGGGCTTGAGGTCGGTACGGTTGTTCTCGCGGTAGGCAGAGATGACTTCCCGGGAGGCGGTGCCGAGGACGCGGACGCGCTCATAGTGGAGGCGTCCGATGTCCAGAGGGACAGGACCCGCGAGGGGTCGGTCGGAGGCGATGCAGAGAAGCCCGCCGGCGTCTAGCTGGCGGAGGCACTGCGCGGCCAAGTCGGGATGGGGCGTGCCGAGGATGACGATGTCATCGAACATGCCGAGGCCCGCGAGGGAGTGGGGCAGGCGGCCGCCGGGGGCGTCGAGGCGGGCGACGTCTTGGTCTGGCGGGAAGACGCCCCGGAGAGACCAGTCTCCTGCTTGGGTCTCCACGATCAGGGCGCGGCCGCCGGGGAGGGGCTGCTCGCGGGCGATCTGGCGGGCGGAGGCCTCTATACAGGCCCAGGGCTCGCAGAGGGCCGTCTCGGCGTAGCCCATGTCGTTGGGGATGGGGAGGAGGTAGTTGCCCTCGTCCCCTTCCAGGATCTCCTTGCCGGCGAGGACGTATTCGCTGTAGCCGCCAGGGATCCAGTAGCCGAAGGCGAGATTCTTGCCCTGGTAGTAGACGTCGGCCTGTATGGTGAAGCGATCGCCGCGGGAGTATTGGTGGGTCAGGTCGGCACCGATGGCGGCGACCGTCAGCGACACCTCGTGGCCGGGGCGGGTGGGATCAGTCCTCAGGTCCCTTCCTCTTAGACGAGGGTGGTCGGCGCCGGCGCGGATGAGCTTGACGTCGCTGAAGCAAATCCCGACCGCGTCGACGCGGAGCAGGAGCTCTCGGGGGCCGGGCTTGGGAACGGAGACGGTCACCGGCTGGCGGCTGCGGCCGAGGGATTGGAAGCCGGCTCCCGTGAGCGGCCAGGCGCGCATGGTGGGGGGAACCGGGTAGTCGTGGGCGCGCCACTGCTGGTAGGTAGATGTCACGCGGGTACTCCGCTGTGTTACAGGTTGTGAGGGTGATTATCGCGCCGGGACGCCGGGATCACAAGGGCGGCGCAGCGGCGAGAGGAGACGGGCGGGTCCTGGCTCGTCTAGTAGCCTTCCCCGGCGGGCGGGAGGTCGAAGATTTCGCTCTCGTTGGCGACCCAGTCGCGGGCGACGTCGAATCGGCGGTACTTGTCCGACTCGACCAGCACGAAGACATCGGCGAGGCCGGCGTTTATGATCACGCGCTTGCAGAGCTTGCAGGGCTCGGCGTTTTGGACGAGCTGCCCGGTCTTCGCTTCCACACCCGCGAGGAAGAGGTGGCCCCGGAGCATCTCTCGGCGGGAGGCGTGGATGATTGCGTTCATTTCTGCGTGGACGGACCGGCAGAGCTCGTACTGGGTGCCCTGGGGGACGGCGAGTTCCTCCCGGAGGCAGGAGCCGCGGTCAATGCAGTTCTGCATTTTCCGGGGGGCGCCGACGTAGCCGGTGCTGACTATTTCGGCCATGTCTTCATTGGTGATAACAGCGCCGAAGTTGCGTCGGAGGCAGGTGCCGCGTGCGGCGACGGCGAGGGCGATCTGGCAGTAGTAGAGGGGCTTCTCCGGACGATTCGATTTGTCGTTCACTCGACATGCCTCTCGAAGCGCGCGGGCTGCAGGCCAGCGCCTAGCGTTGGTGTGCCCAGGCGGCAGCGGCGCCGGGCTGGGCAGTGCCGGAGGTGGGGGTCGAACCCACATGGGGCGGAAGCCCCACAGGATTTTAAGTCCCGCGCGTCTACCAGTTCCGCCACTCCGGCGCAGTGTGATTATACCACGGGATCGCGGCGCAATCCCGGGCGAGCAGCTTCAGGCATCCCGGATCCAAACCAGCATCTCACCCGGCCTGCGATTGCACCAGAGGCCGTAGGGAACGGCTTTGAGCTTGGCAGTGGTTGTGCCGGTGCGGCCGGGCCGGTGGAGGGCGTTCGCCCAGCCGGCGGAGGGTCGTCGCCGCCCCTTTGCTTCGATGACGACCGACCCGTTGAGGAGCGCCTTGTCGAATGTCGCGTGAAGCGCGGCTTCGCGGGGGAGCGCGAGGTCGCTGAGGTCCCGCCCGTTGTCGGTTTCTTCGAGGCAGTAGACGATGGGGCCGCGCTGAAGCGCGACACGTCCCGCGTTCATGCGGACGCGAGGGTGTGCTTCGATTCGCTCCACCGGCATGGGGAGGGTGAGGTCCACGGTATCCCCGGGCTCCCAGGTTCGCTTGATCCTCGCGTATCCTCTCCTCACGAGGCGGTCGAGACCCACGGGTCTGGCGTTGACCCTGAGCCGGGCGCTTCGACACCACGCGGGGATGCGCAGGGCGAGGGTGAAGCTTGCAGGGCTTTCGGGCTCAACGGTGATGCGGACGGTCTCCTCCCAGGGATAGCCGGTCTCCTGGGTGACTACCACCTCGGAGCCGCTCGTGTTGAGGCGGGCACTGCCCTGGACGTAGAGGTGTACGCTGAGCTGGCCGTCTCTCTGGGAGTAGATGTAGTGGCCGAGGGAGGCCAGCAGGCGGGAGATGTTGGGCGGGCAGCAGGCGCAGTCGAACCACGGCTGGCGCATCGGTGGGAAGGGGCCGGACGGGGCGCCGTCCGGGCGGGGGTAGACAGTGAGGGGGTTGGAGTAGAAGAAGTGCTTGCCGTCGAGGGAGATTCCGCTGATGACACCGTTGTAGAGCGCGCGCTCCATGATGTCCGCGTAGTCGCCGTCATCTTCGATCTCTAGCATGCGATGGGCCCAGAAGACAAGCGCGATGGCGGCGCAGGTCTCGCTATAGGCGGTCTCGTTTGGAAGGTCGTAGTCGAAGGTGAAGCGCTCGCCGTGGGATGTGGAGCCGAGGCCGCCTGTGACGTACATGCGCCTGCGCGTGGTGTTCCGCCAAATGCGCCTGCAGGCGGAGAGGAGAGCCGCGTCCCCCGTCTCGGCCGCCAGATCGGCCATGCCGCTGTAGAGATACATCGCGCGGACAGAGTGACCCTCGGCTGTGCTCTGCTCGCGCACGGGGAGGTGTGCCTGCCAGTAGTCGTAGGGAGCGCCCCGCGGTTCCTCGCCGCGCGCCCCGGCCTCCAGGTCAAAGTAGTGTGGCGTGCGGCCGCGCTCGTCGATGAAGAAGGCGGCCAGGTCAAGATAGCGCTTCTCTCCAGTGGCGCGATAGAGCTTCACAAGGGCGAGTTCGATCTCCTCGTGGCCGGGGTAGCCGCGCTTCTGCCCACGGGCCGGGCCGAACACAGAGCCAATATGGTCGGCACAGCGACACATGACATCGAGGAACTCGCGCTTGCCGGTGGTCTCGTAGTAGGCGACCGCGGCTTCCATGAGATGGCCGGCGCAGTAGAGCTCGTGCATGTCGCGAAGGTTGGCCCAACGTTTCCCCGGTTCGACGGCGGTGAAGTAGGTGTTGACGTAGCCATCCTTCTGCTGGGCGCGGGCGATGAGGGCGATGAGGTCGTCCAGTCTTCCTTCGAGCCCGGTGTTCCGCTTGGCGGCGAGGCCGTAGGCCGCCGCCTCCATCCATTTCGCGACATCGGAGTCCCAGAATTGCGGCCAGGAACGAAGGCGCCGGCCCGCGCCGCCCTTGAGCTTCCAGGCATCGAGGCGGCCGGTCTTCTGCAGTTGCCGGTGGATGTGTGGAATTGTGGCAGAGCTGTTACTGTGGACACGAGGCGCCCAGAATGCGTCGGCGATCGTCACATCCTCGAGCGCCGCGGAAGCGAGGCGACGGCGTACTGGACGGGCCACTCTGTTTCCCTCTCGGAGGAGTATCAGCCAGGCCCTGCCGGGCCGGGCTGCCGTTGGATGCACCATTGCCCGGCCATGCTGTATGGGGCTCGCGTGGGCAGCTGGCTCTCTTTCGTTCTTCGATGGGTTTCCCTGTGGTGCGGAGCGGGCCTCCTTTCCGTGGGAAGTTGCTCGGATCGCGCGCGCTCGCCGCCGATGGTTTGTGGGAGAGAAGGCCCGGCCGATGGGCCGTCGAAGTGGGGCCCCCGACCGCGGTGAGAGGGGACGATATCAGAAGGATGGAGACTCGGAAGTGAGGGCAGCAGGCATTGGTGTCGTAGGCGCAGCGGTGTTGGTGGCTTCGGTTTTGGCAGCGTATGGAGACACGGTGACAATGGCCAACGGCGACCGGCTGAGCGGGGCCGTGCTGAGGATGGTAGGGGGGAAGCTGGTGCTCGACCCGGAGTATGCGGACGTGCTGGAGCTGGATTGGGAGAAGGTGGCGGGTGTTAGCCTCGAGGAGCCCGTGCCGGCTGTGCTGGAGGACGGCACGACGGTCGAGCTTAGGGAGCTGCCGACCGAGGACGTGGCCCTGTCGGACGTGGTGGCGTTGGCGTCACCGCCAACGCCACCGCCGTCGGTCGAGTGGGAGGGGCGAGTGGACTTCGGGTGGGCCCACGCAAAGGGCAACCGCAACACACAGCTGGGCACGCTGACCGCGCTGGCGCGCCGGGAGGACCCGGCACGGTATCGGCTCTCTCTGCTGTTGGATGGGGCACATGGGAGCAATGAGGGAGAGGAGACGGCGGATCGAGCACGAGTAGAGGGGAAGCTCGACCGGCGCGCGGATCAGAGCAGCTATCGCTATTTCGTGGCGGGAGCGGGCTACGACAGGGTGAGGGAGCTGGGCTTGCGCGTGGAGGTTGGCACCGGGGTCGGGCGCACGCTCGCAGACAGGCCCGGGCACCTGCTCACTGTCGAGGTCGGCGCGAGCTGGGTGCGGGACAGATTTGAGGCAGGCAAGACGGAGGCGGACGCGAAGCTGCGGATAGGGGAGACGTGGGAGCGGCAGTTGGGCTCCGGCAAATCGCTGAGCCAGACGCTGGCGCTGTTGAGTGCGGCGGACGAGATGGGGGACTATACTGGCGAGTTCGTGCTCGCCCTGACGAACGCTCTCACGGACCGGGTGTCGCTGACGACAAGGCTGGTGGACACCTACGACTCCCGCCCGGCGCCCGGGACGAAGCGGAACGACTTCACGCTGGCTACGCAGTTGGGCCTGGCCTTCGGGAACTAGCAGGGACCGAGGCGAAGCAGCGGCTGCTGCGGCGGCGGCTCAATCGGCGGTGATTCCAGTATGCTCGCGAGCAGCGCCGGTCACGGCGCCGAGGACATCCCGCCAGAGGACGGTGAGGAGGCCCGCCGTGTGCCAGTCGAACCGGAGTTGGCTAAGAAGACGGGGAATGCCAGTTCTGCGGGTGAGCCAGAAGAGAGCGTCCATGTCCCGATCGGTCAGGTTGGCATACAGTCTTCGCAGCGTGCGTCCGGTGCGCTGTTCGCGTCCGATGTGTTTGAGCCAAGACTGCTCGTAGTTCGCCAACCGTGCCGCGCCTAGATCGCCAAGGCGCAGCGCTTCGTGTGCGGACCGGACCGCGGCTTCCGCGCCGAGAAGGCCGTAGTAGATTCCACCGGAGGTGGTTGACTTGACCTGCCCCGCGGCGTCGCCAATAACGATGACCCGATCGCCGTAGGAGGGGGTGCGAGGGCCGCCGGGGACTGGGCGGCAAGTCATCTTGGCGCCGTTGCGGCGAATGGCGCCCCGCGCTTCGAGGGCGTCCGCGAAGTTGAGGAGTCGAGTACGGGGCTCGCGGGAGGCGATGAGGCCGACGCGAGCGCCGTGGCCGTTGGCCGGGACGGCCCAGGCGAATCCGCCCGGGGCTAGGCTCGGGGAGAGGTGGATCTCTACCTCATCGAGAGAGAGACTCTCGACGAATAGCTGTCCGCCGAGCATGCAGGGGGTGGATTTCCGGGCGAGATCCAACTGATGGGTGAGGCACTCATCGGTTCCGGTGGCGAGGATGACAAGTCGGGCGGAGAAGACGAGAGGGTCGCCCAGGCATGTCGCATGGACGACGGACTGCTGGTCCGTGGTCGAAACGCGCTCGGCTCTTGCCCCGAGCAAGAAGCTGGCCCCGTGGGCTAGGGCTTGACGGGCAAGAGACTGGTCGAAGTGTCGGCGGTCAACTACCAGCGCGCTGGGCTGTGGGCTGGCGACGCGGAAGGACTGGCCCGAGGGAGAGAGGAAGCGCGCGCTGGCGAGGCGGGTCTGGATGCAGCTTCGGTCCAGGTCGAAGCGGCGATAGAGCTCAACGCCGACTACGCCGGTGCAATGGACGGGTGTGCCGACCTCGGTGTGCTCCTCGAGCACCAGGACGCCGTAGCCGAGCTTCGCCAGTTCTCTGGCGGCGTAGCAACCGGTGGGCCCCGCGCCCACTACGATAACGTCATGCATTGGCAAGCCACCTGCTCTATTGCCGGGGTGTCAGAGAGACGCGCGATGGGCTCCGGGTCGCGGGGCGCAAAGCGAGAACATGTCCGCCGACACGCCTATCCTATCACATTCGACGCGGCAGGCATGAGATTCCTTCTCGCGCCGGGAGAGCGATCCCGTCTCCAGGGATGGTCGTCCGCAGAGCCGGGGTCCCGTGGTGTCGCACCTGAAGCTCCTCTCGGTCATTGCTCACCTCACCCAGATCTTGAAGATCTCCAGTCCAACCCAGATCATCTTGGTCTCCTCCTTGCTCTGGTGTTTGTGCTTCGAGCACCTCTTCAACACTTAGCAGGAGGAGACTGTCTTATGATAGTCCAGAAACTCATCCCTGCCCCCAAGCGTCCTCGATGCGGTCTCACGGGCGCTCGACATCCGCAGATGGGTTTACCTACCCGACCTCCGTATCGGTCAACTCAGCACATGAGTCCTGCTGGGTGGCGGATACGGGGAGCGGTGCTGCAGTGCATATCGAGATCGTTCGGCGGTGAGCTTCAGTCTGCTTGTACCGGCTCCTCGTGTCAAGTTGGCTTGGGACACCGTGTGAGCGGCCTTGCGCGTCTGCGGTTGCCTGCCTGCTCGACCGGCGCGATGGCGTGGTAGAACTGGCCCAGGGCCGCCACCTTCTCAGCCTGCTTCCGCAGGGAGTGCCACGCGAAGACCGTCACTCCTGTGGAGGGCCGGCGCGTCCCGTGGTCCAGCACTACATGCACCTGCTCGACCGGCACGGTCTCCCCCCAGTCGGAGAGCTGGACGATGGGCCAGATCCTGTGGCGCTCGCCCGGGTCGCCTGTTACTCCGAGGCACCGCCCCAGCCAGCTCGTCTGCCGGCTGATCCACTCCGGGTCCTGCGCATGGCCGAAGCGTGCGTGGTAGGGCATGATGCTGAAGACATCCAGGTACTGCGCCTGGGCCTTCAGGTCGATGTTCAGCATCTCGATGCGAGCGCCGTCCCAGTCCTCGTCGCTCCAGGGATTGTGGAAGCTTCCCAGCAGCGCGCCGGGCCGGACGCGATCGGTGATCTCTCTGAACTCCCGCACCCAGTCGGCGAACACCCCGCATCGCCACCTCACCCACTGATCTCTTGGCTCCCCGAGCAGAGATGCCGCCTGCGTCAGCACGTCGCCAGCCGGCAGCTCGACGCCGGTCTCGCGCTGGAACCGCGCCAGACAGCGCGGGCAGAAGCATGTGTCCGGCATGTTCGGCTCTGCCTGCTCCCAGGCCGCGTGGCTGTGAAGGTAGTCCAGCCACATGCCGTCCACACCGGCCTCGGTCAGCGTCCGCTCGAACCGCGCCATCTTCCACCGCCGGTACTCCGGATGCGTGGGGCACACCCCCTGCCACCCGTCCGGCGGTGGACACGGCTCGCCATCCCTCCCCACGGGCGCCGCGCCCGGATGCTCCTCGACGTACTGCGCCTCGTGCAAGGTGTTGAACTCGGCGAAGACCCGGAGCCCCTGCGCATGCAGGTGGTCCGCGATCTCGCGGTTGACCACCTCTGCACTCATGAAGATGGCGTTCACGCCCAGCTCGGCCAGCGGCGTTCCCCCCTCCACTTCCGGAAGAGACCACCCGTAGATGCCGCGCACCTCCACCCACGGCCTCTCATCACTCATCGCGATCCCTCCCACCCCCC
>JALGTG010000290.1 GCA_029821495.1 Candidatus Hebobacteria bacterium | reverse complement strand
CGCGCTCCGCCATTTCTCCGTTCGGCAGGAGCTTGCTCCTGCCCCTCCTGATAGGGCGCGGTCTCCCGACCGCGCCGGCCCTTCTGTAGCGCGGGCGCACGCGCCCGCCACCAACGCGTCATCCTGAGCGCCCCCACCCCGTCAACCCCTCGCTCCCCCCTCCTCCACCTCCCCCAACAGCTCCCGATCCTCCTCCGTCAGCTCCGCCCCCTCCAGCAGCTCCGGCCGCAGCCTCTTCGTCCGCCTCAGCGACTCCTTCCGCCTCCACCGCCGTATCTGCTCGTGGTGCCCCGACAGCAGCACCTCCGGCGCCTTCCATCCACGGAACTCCGCCGGCCGCGTATACTGCGGATACTCCAGCAGCCCCTCCGCGAACGAGTCGCCCGCCGCCCCCTCCTCCGCGCCCAGCGCCCCCGGCAGCAGCCGCACCACCGCGTCCACCACCACCATCGCCGGCAGCTCCCCTCCCGTCAGCACATAATCCCCAACCGAAATCGCCCGCGTCGCCAGATGCTCCCTCACCCGCTCATCCACCCCCTCGTAATGCCCGCACAGCAGAATCAAGTGGTCCTTCCCAGCCAGCTCCCGCGCCGTCCCCTGCTCGAACCGCTCCCCCTGCGGACACAGCAGCACCACCTCCTCCCGACACCCCGCCTCCGCCGGACATCGAAGCGCCTCCACCCCACGGAAGAACGGCTCCGCCTTCATCACCATCCCCGGCCCGCCGCCGAAGGGACAGTCATCCGTAGTGCGGTGCCTGTCGTCGGTGAACCCCCGCAGATCGTGCACCCCCAGCGACACGAGCCCCGCCTCCCGCGCCCGCTTCACAATGCTCACCCCGAGCACGGGCTCGAACACCTCCGGAAACGTGCTCAGAACGTCGATCCTCACTTCTCCGCTGCCTCCCGTTCGGCAGGAGCTTGCCTCCTGCCACTCCCCTGTTGTCCCCCTGTGCGCTCGCCCTCTGCCCCCTCCTCCGGCGGCAGCGCCACCACCATCCTCCCCTTCTCCACATCTACCTCCCGCACTATCTCCCGCACCGCCGGTACCATCGCTGACTCAGTCACATACACATCGTTCCCGGGCGAACGAATAACCTCGGTGACCTCCCCCAGATCCCGCCCCTCCTCCGTGAAGACCCGAAGCCCTATAATCTCGTGGACCCAGTACCTCCCCTCCGGCAGAGGCGCCGCCATGCTCGGCCTCACCTTCACGAACGAACGCCGCAGGCACTCCACCGCCTCCCGGTCGCCATACCCCTCCAGCTTCAGCAGCACCCCCTTCGGCGTCACCCGCGCCTGCACCACCCCCACCACTCTCTCCTCCCCGCTCGGCAGCTCCAGACACACCTCTTCCAGCCCCTCGAACCGCTCCGGAAAATCCGTCTCCGGACGCACCCGCACCTCCCCTTTGATGCCGAAAGGAGCCGTCACCCGGCCTATCACCAGGCTCCACGGCTCCTCTCTCTCTGACATCGCCCTTAGGCCTCGCGCACCTCGACGATCACGCCGTCCTTCACCACGATCTCCGACCCGCTCAGCTTCTTGAACAGATCGTCCCCCGCCGCCAGGTCCACCACACCCTCCAGCGTGCCCCGCGGATACTCGCTTCCCACCTCCAGCTTGTCAGCCTCCTCCATCTGCCGCAGAATGTCCTGCCTGAGCGCCTGGTGCCGCCCCACCTCAGCCTCAATCTGCCGCCGCGCACTCATCGCCTGCGTCAGATCCGTACGCTGAAGATCCGCCAGCACCCGCCGGCTCTGCGTTTCCATCTGGTCGACCCGCCGCTGCGCCGTCTCGGCCGCCTCCCGAAGCTCCGCTTTCAGCTCCTCCTTGAAGGCCTCCGTCACGACCACGCGCACGCTGATCGAACGCTTGACCGTAACACTACTCATCCAGCGTTTCCCCCTCGCTCTCGCCCACCTTGTTGATGTCCACCCAGATGCTCTTCCGATCCTTCGTCCCCGCCGCCCTCACCAGCGTCCGAAGCGCGTTCGCTATCCGCCCCCCCTTCCCGATCACCTTCCCAAGGTCGTCCGGCGCTACCCGCACCTCGAAGATGATGCTCCGCTCTCCCGCCACTTCGTTCACGGCTACCTGTTCCGGCTCGTCCACCAGCGCTTTGACAATCATAGTCACAAGCTCATTCACCGTTGCGCTCCTTTGCATTCCCATAGCTTGTTCCGTACAAGCCTGCCAGTGGCGCCGGAGCGGCCGCGCATCTCAGAGCGGATCTCAACTGGGTGGGCGCGCCCACCGCTCCTGCTTCCTCCTGCATCTACTCCGTCTTCTCTTCCGCCTTCACCTCTTCCCCAGCTCCCGACGACGGGACTTCCGTCTCTTCGGCTTCCGACTCCGCCGCCGAAGCGTCGCTCGACTTCACTTCCTCCTCCGCGGCTCCCGCCTCCTCAGCGACCTCAACCGGTACTGCTTCCTCAGCAGCCTCCTCCGGCGCCGCTTCCTCAGCAGCCTCCACCGGCGCCGCTTCCTCAGCAGCCTCCACCGGTGCCGCTTCCTCAGCGACCTCCGCCGGCGCCGCTTCCTCGGCGACCTCCGCCGGTGCTGCTTCCTCAGC
>JALGTG010000289.1 GCA_029821495.1 Candidatus Hebobacteria bacterium | reverse complement strand
CCCTCACCAGCACCTCCCCTCGCATCGGCAGCCTACGGCGTTGACGAACCGCCGCCTCCGCCGTCACTCTCAGGCCTGGCGTGTAAGCGACTCCCATCAGCGTTCTCCTCCGGGCATCGCTCCCGCGGCCTCCATCCACTCCGCCAGCTTGCGCACGCGCTCGCCCTCTTCCTCCGGCAGTCGCAGCGGCCGCCCTCGCCCGTCGAGCACTACTCCCACCACACCTCCCTCCACCGGCCCGACCCACCGCTTCCCCTTCCCCGCGCCCACATCCATCCCGCGCCGAGGTCTAAGCTCCACCTGCGCCTTCTCTCCCGGCCCCAGCGGCAGCCGCCGCACCTCCCCGCCGCGCACATCCCCTTGTTCGCCGCCCATCTCCCACTCCAGCATCACCTCTCCATCCCTCGCCCGCCCCACCGGCGCTATCACCGTCCCCAGTGGCACCAGGCAATCCCGCCGAAACACCTCCATTGCCGCCTCCGGCAGCACCGATCCGAGCACCCCCAACTGTGGCATCATGAAGATCGAGTCCACCGCCAGCCGCGTCACCCCCTGCGGCTCGAACGCGTCTATCATCATCATCGCTGCCTGCCCGCGCCTCGGCGCGTGCGACAATATCCCCCCGCTCCCCACTATCAGCCCCAGCGCCATCATGTCCACCAGGGTCTCGCCCCCGGCCGCCTGCGTGAACACATCTCCCATCGTCCGCACCTGCTGCAGTCCCTTCAGCCCCGAGGCAAGCGCCCCGTGGTGAGCCAGCGCCAGCCGCAGCGCCTCCCGCGCCACCGCCTGCTCCAGCAGCAGATCCTCCACCGTCTGCGGTATCGTCGTCGGCCGTATCATCTTGTTCCGAAGCCGATTCCGCAGCTCATCCCCACCCATCGCCACCGGCATCCACCGCCCGATCCCCTCCGCCCCGGCCTCCGCCAGCACATTGCACACGCTATAGCTGAGCCCTAGGTTTGCCGAGACTGTGCGGTTGAACTGCTCCCCGAAGACCGAGAATATGTCCGTCGTCGCGCCCCCGATATCCACTGCGAGCACATCCGCCCTCTCCTCTCGCGCCGCGAGCTGCACCATCTCCCCCACCGCACGCGGCGTGGACATCACCGGCGCGTTCGCCCATGCCAGCAGCTTGTCATATCCAGGCGCCTGCGCCATCACATGCTCGAGGAACAATCGGTGGATCGACTCCCCCGATGGCCCCAGGTTCTCTCGTTCGAGCTCCGGCCGCAGGTTGTCCACCATCAGCAAGTCCGCCCGCTCCCCGAGCACTTCCCGCACTCCCTCCCGCGCCGCGCTGTTCCCCGCGTAGATCACCGGCAGCTTGAAACCTCTTCCCAGCCGCGGTCGCGGATCGGCCGCCACCAGCATCTCCGCCGCGTCCAGCAGATGCTGAACCGTTCCCCCCTCCGTCCCTCCGGACATCAGAATCATGTCCGGCCGGATTGAGCGAATCCGTTCGATCCGCTCGTGGTCCTCCCTCCCATCGTCCACCGCGATGACGTCTATCACGATGGCACCCGCCCCGAGCGCCGCTCGCTGCGCCGACTCCGCCGTCATCGTCTTCACCACCCCCGTCACCAGCATCTGCAGCCCCCCGCCGGCGCTCGACGTCGAGAGGTACAGGTCCGCGCCCACGTCTCCCTCCGCCGGCGTCTGCACCCGTTCCTCCGCCAGGAACCGGCGCCCCGTCAGCTCCTCCAGCTCCCCCACCGCGTTCAGCACCCCGACGGTCACATCGTCGAACGGCGCCTCCACCGTAGTAGGCGCCTCCCCCCTGCCGCGCAGGCGGTACTCGCCATCCACGCGCTCGACCAGAATGGCCTTCGTCGTCGTCGAGCCGCAATCTGTGGCTACGATTCTCTCGGCCTCTGCCATCGCGGCGGCATCATATCACGCAACATTCGCGAGGGTCAACGCAGATCACCCTACCTCGCCCGGCAGGTGAACGGCCCATCGGCCACGAAGGCCGAGTCCCGCGTAGGTACGGACATGCTCGAGCACATCGAATGCCCGCGCTGCAGCGCGCCCAACCTCTCCAGCGAGATTGTGTGCTTCGCATGCGGCCGCCCCCTCCGGCCCCCCCGCAAGCGCCTCCCAGGTCAGCCCCCGCCCGAAGCCCCCTGGGTGTTCTGGCTCGGCCTCCTCATCGCGCTCGCCGCGGCCGCCTTCGTCGGCTGGCACATCGTCTCCTGGATCGCAGCCCACCGCGCCCGCGCCGCTCTCCCGCTCTGGCATCTGCCTGTCGCGGGCGCCCTCCTCCTCGCTGCTGGCCAGTTCGCCTTCTACCAGGCACGACAGCGCGACCGTCGCTGGTGGCGATTCCGCCGCGCCCCGGAGCTGAAGCTATCTCGTGTCGGCCCCGGAGACGCCGTCTGGATCCGCGGCGAACTGCAGTGCGACACCCCTCTGGTTGCACCGTACGTCGGCCAGGAATGCGCTTACTACCGGTACGTTGTTCGCGAGCGCTCGGAGGACGAAGCCGGCTCTCGGAGGACGAAGCCGGCTGGCGTGTGACCGAGCGCGACACGAAGGCCGTGGACTTCCGCGTCGTGGGAGACGGCGAGTCCGTCCGCGTGCCCTCCGGCGCCGTGCTCTTCGATGCCCCCCTTTACGTCGATACTCCCCTCAGCCCGGGCGGCACCGCGCGCGTTCGCGTCTGGACCCTCGCAGTCGGCGTCCCCCTCAGCCTCTGCGGCCTCCTCGTCGACGACGGCACGCGCCGTCGCCTGGACCCTCTCGATGACTCCCTGCCCATCGTCGCAACATGGCGCCTGCCCGCCGATTACGTGCGCCTTGTCGCAAAGCGCGCGCGCGGGGCCCAGCGCTGGGCCTGGGCGCTCACAATACTCGGGGTACTAGTGCTCATC
>JALGTG010000082.1 GCA_029821495.1 Candidatus Hebobacteria bacterium | reverse complement strand
TACCGCAGGCAGGCGCTGGTGTCCGGGATCGGCCCAGGTGTCTGAGTAGTGGAAGTTCAGCAGGAGCTTGAATCCGGATGCTTTGATGCGTTGTGCGAGCCGGAGCGTATAGGGAAGATCGTTGACCTGCGCGCCCTTGCCGGAGGGCGTGTGGAACAGCCGCAGGCGCATGTAGTTGAACCCGTGGTTCCTGAATATCGCCAGCGGATCCTTCGCCTGGCCGTTCTCGGTATAGACGACCCCCGAGTCCTCCATCTGCTGGAGTAGAGAGATGTCCGCCCCCCTGGCGAATGTGGCGGCATCGGGCGAATCCCCGGTCCCCGCCACTTGGCCGGCCTCTGCTCCTGCTTCGGGCAGGATCTCGATTGGCCGACTCCGGACGACGAACTCGCGACTCTGAGAGGAGCTGAGTTCGGCCGTGCCTCGCACCGCGACTCGGTATACGCCCGGTGGGACATCGAGAACCACAGCACGACAGAGAGGTTTGCCCAGAGACACGGTCCCCAGACGGCGGAGAGGTTGACCCTCCGTCGTCTCCAGCCAGACGGCGCCAGCGGCGCCGCGAAGGGGCTCGCGGTAGTTGGAATCGGTGCGCAGAGCGACCTCGAAATCGACGCGCGCGCCCTGCGAGTAGGCCGGCCCAAGCCTTCCCTCGGCCGCGGCGCCGAATCCGAATTCTGCGCGCGGAGCCGGGTGAGGAGGAGGAGTCCGGTTGGCGGTAAGCGAGGAATGGAGCTCAGCCAGCCGTTCCTTGGTACGGCCAAGGTGCTCATAGGAGAAGCATACGAATCCGTCCGCCCCCAGACGGCGCGCACGTTCCAGCTGTTCGACCAGGTCCTGCGTTTCCGATATGATGAACTCGCCGATGCCGATGTAGAGGGGGATCCGTCCCTGGACGATGTTGACCTCGCCGACCACCATGCGCTCCAGGGCTTCCAGGTCTGTTGTGTAGTTCATGGGGCAGACGAAGTCAAGCAGCTCCTCGTCGATCCAGTGCCTCCAGTCTTGACCCACCCAGTTGATCGCGCCCGGCCAGCTGAAGACGGCGGCGGAGACCATGATGCCGGGCCGAATGCGGCGCGCTTCCTCGGCCACGGCGCGGACGAGTCGTGTGATCTGGTCCCGCCTCCACTGGGCGTAGGGGCTTGCCAACGGGCCCGCGAGGACATCGTCAGGCCACTTCTCGACGTGCGCGCCCGTGTCGCGGGAGAAGCGCCGGCGGCAGCCATCGCAGTAGCATGTCTCGCCGTCGGGATAGCGGATGTAGTCGAGATGAATCCCGGCCACCTCGTACTTGCGCACGACCTCCAGCATGGAGTCGCGCTCGAGAGCGAAGTTGCGTGGATCGGAGGGGCAGAGCCAGAGCACCTCCGAGCCGTTGGCGTGCCGCTGAAGCCGGCCCTCGGAACGGAGCTTGTCCACGAGCTCGGCAGGTGCGTTTGCCAGGTTGTAGTTCACCTTCCAGACGTGCAGCTCGACGCCGAGCTGCTTGCACCAGTGCAGGCATCCGGCGATCTGGTCACCTTCCGCCGCTACTCGCCCATCCACCGGCAGGTACTCACTCGGATAGTGAGCGATGCCGGCCCAGAGGAGATTGGCGAACACTGCGTTGAAGCCATGCTCCTGCAGGACTCGGATCGAACGCTCCCATCCCCAGCCGGGCACGCCATAGCCATCGTGCACCCATACCCCCCGGAGTTCGTGCTCGCGCTCCGGCGCGGAGGCGATGTAGGCTGAAGCCGCCGTCTCCCGCGCCGCCAGGGCGACTGCGATGGCATCCGCCTGTCTCCCCTGGGCTGAAAGACGCTGCACCTCGGCCAACCCGGCCCGCGCCTCGGCCAGTGCCGAGAGCGCGCGCTGTCGGGATGCACTGCGTCCTCGCGCCAACACCTTGCGCTCGATCTCGTCGACGGCCTCGGTCGCGCCGCGGAGGGCTCCCACCACGGCGTCTGTCCAGACCTGAGGGGCCAGCTCGCCCAGCACAGCGAGGAGCATCCGGCCCTTGCGGAAGGTGTCGCCCTCGGTCAGCACGTGGCCGAAGTAGGCGCCATGGGGAGAGACAAGCAGGCCAGGCTCTCCGACTGGCTCGCCATCCGGGCCGGCCCACTCGCCGATGATCTCCGCGTCGGGTCCGGGCGCCTCGATCGGGCGGATGTTCCAGGACCCCTGAGCGATCTCGTCAGGGAGACCCCGGAGGCTGTCTGGCCGCAGCAAGAGGGTCTGGAAATCCCCCTCTTTGCGCTCGCCGAGATGGAAGCCGAGCAGCTCGGCTACCCGGGACGAGATGGCGTAGAACACGACGATCTTGCCGCCAGCGGCGACATACCTCTCGATGCCCTGCTGCTCCACCTCTGGCACGGCGAAGTTGTATGGGAAGATGGCAACATCGTAGCAGCCCAGTCCATCCGTCTCGACCGTGAGATCGCTGACGACCGCGTAGCGCACCCCCACGGCGTCGAGCGCTCGCCGCACTGTGTTCATGTAGGTGACGGCGCTCGCCCCTTCGCCTTGGGGCGAGTCCATATAGGAGTGGTGGCCGAAGACGACAGCGACCGAGGGCACGTCGCCAGCGCTGGCACAGGCGGCTGAGGGAATGCTGAGAAGCGCGACGGCCATCGCCACTCTGACACGGGATGAGAACCGGTGTGTCATGCGCACGTTCTCCTTCCGCCCGCACAGTCCCGACCGGTCGGGCGTCTAGGCATGTTGCTCCATCGGCTTGGGGGAGAAGAGACGCATCGGCGGGCTAGTGCCCCGACTGCTTCGGCTCCTCCCTCTCCTGCCCCAGCAGCCACTCGTAGAACTCCGGGTTGCTGTACGTTTCCGTCCAGCTATCGTGGTCGGCGTCGGGATAGATGGTGAAGCGGACGGCGCCGCCGGCGGCCTTCAGGGCATCCACCATTTCCTGGCTCATGCTCAGCGGCACGACCGAGTCCTTGGCGCCGTGGAAAACCCAGGTGGGCACTTCCTTCATGCGCGCGACGCGCTTCGGATCGCCGCCGCCGCAGATGGGTGCAACGGCCGCAAAGCGCTCCGGGTGCGCAATGGTCTCCGCCCACGTGCCGAAGCCACCCATGCTCAGCCCAGTCAGGTAGAGGCGATCTGGGTCAACCCGATACTTGCCGAACACCTCATCAATGAGGTCCTCAACGTCGTTCACCTGCCACCGGCTCTCGGGATCGCACTGCGGCGCAACCATGATGCACTCCAGCTCCGGGTGCTCCGCCAGGAACTCCCAGGGGCCGTGCACTCGCACCCGCGAAAGGTCCACGCCCCGCTCACCCGCGCCATGCAGGTAGATGATGGTCGGATAGCGCGTCTGCGGATGGTCGGCATAGCCCTTCGGCAACGCTGTCTCGTACCGGTGCTCGATCAACCCCAGCCGCTTGCGCTGGGCGAACCACCAATCCTCGTTCGCCTGCCACACATCCTCGATCTGCTGCGGCGTTTGCTCGTGCAGCCCGGCGAGCAGAACGGCCCCGCGGTCATCATGGAACATGCCCTGCACGACCATGCTCTTCAGGTAGCCGCCGATCAGGTCCGACTGCGCCGCGGCCACCGCGGGGTCAACCCCCAGCCCGGCCGGCAACGTGCAGCTAGCCTTCAGGTCGGCCCGCCACCAGTTGATCTTCTCGGGCGAACGGTAGAGCGTGACGAAGCGACGGTGAACTCCTCCCCGCTCACCCTCCACCTCGACGAGCGCCCCATAGCGGCCGGGCGCCGTGGCACTGGTCACCTCACTGCCCTCGGCGCTGAGGTAGCGCACGTTGATCTGGTACCGGCCGATCAGATCCTCTACCCCGGCCGGGTCCTCGAAGTCGCAGCTCGGCAGCCCTTCGCCGCTGAAAACGTACTGCTGGAACCGCAGCCGCTTGCCGTAGAGGGCATACTGCCGCGCCAGCTCGGCATCCGGCAGCGTGACGGTGGCCAAGGTGGTGCCGCCGACCTCGATGCTGAGCGGGCCGTATGACTTGCCCACAGGCGGCATCGGCAGGATCAGGGCCGCCGCGGCGTCCTCGCCCGCCAAGGCCAGCCGCGCAGCACCTAGCGTCTTGCCGCCGTCGTTCGCCACCACCTCTTGCCCTGCGAACTTGGGCTCGGCGACAACATCTATGACGACGCGTCGGAAGCGTTCGTACCGCCCCTCGGCCGCGCCGGGTTGGCCCTCCGGCCGGGTCGGCCCGGCAGCCAATGCCACCCCGGCAGTCCACGCGATCATACAGACAGCACAGATGCAGCAGAGCAGCGAGTGATCGAATCTCATCACATAGTCCCCCTACGAAGGTATGCTGAGTACTACGGCGTATACCGGCCAGTAGCCTGCTTCGCACCACCTCGCTGTGGGCCGCAGTGACCTGCCGGCCCCGCGCAGCGCGCAGGACTGAAGGAGAGTGCGACATGAGCATGAGTTCGGATTCGCGGCGGAGCTTCCTGAAGGGCATAGGGGTGGGTGCTGCGGCGTTGGCACTGAAGAGCGTGGGGCTGGGTGCTGCCGCGCCTGCCGCGTCATCCGCTACGGACGCGGACAAGTCGGACGAGAACAGGCCCAATGTGGTCTGGCTCATCTCCGAGGATACGTCCCCCGATCTTGGCTGCTACGGCCATCCTCTCGTGAAGACGCCGAACTTGGACAGGCTGGCCGGCGAAGGCATGCGATTCACGAATGCCTTCGTCACGGGCCCCGTGTGCTCGGCGGCTCGTTCGGCGTTCATGACTGGGATGTATCAGACGAGCATCGGCGCCCACAATCACCGCAGCCATCGCGGCGATGGCTACTCTCTGCCGCCACCCGTGCAGGTTCTCTCCGAGTACTTCCGCGCCGCTGGCTACTTCACGTGCAACGGGTATGGCGTTCCGGACAGCAAGCCGGGCAAGAATGACTTCAACTTCAATGTGGAGAGGCCCTTTGACGGGACAGACTGGAGCCAGCGCCGGCCGGGGCAGCCTTTCTTCGCGCAGGTGAACTGCTTCCTGACTCATCGCGACTTCGTGAGAGACAGAGAGAACCCCATCTCCCCGGAGACGGTGGTGGTGCCACCGTGCTATCCGGACCATCCGCTGACGCGGCGGGACTGGGCGGACTACCTGGAATCGGTCCAGGTGCTGGACCGGCAGGTGGCAAAGGTGCTGGCCCGGCTGGAGGATGAGGGGCTCGCGGACAACACCATCGTGCTCTACTTCGGCGACCACGGCAGGCCTCATCTGCGCGCCAAGCAATGGCTGTACGAAGGGGGGATCCGCATTCCGTTGCTCGCGCGCTGGCCCGGGCACATCGAGCCGGGCGTGGTGAATGAGGATCTCGTCAGCGCCATCGACTTCGCGCCGACATCGCTGAGTCTGGCGGGCATAGAGCCGCCCGACCATATGGACGGTCAGGTCTTCCTGGGGCCGAGCGCCGGCAAGCGAGATTTCGTGTTCGCCGCCAGGGACCGCTGCGATGAGACCGTAGACCGGATTCGTTGCGTTCGCACGAAACGCTTCAAGTACATCCGGAACTACCATGCGGAGCGGCCGTACATGCAGCACAACAACTACAAACAGGGGCAGTACCCCGTCTACACCCTCATGCAGGTGCTTCACAAGCGCGGAGAGCTGACTCCCGAGCAGGCCAGCTTCATGGCCGCGACCCGGCCCCGAGAAGAGCTGTATGATCTCCAGCACGATCCCCACGAGGTCCACAATCTTGCGGACGACCCCGGCTCGCGTGAAGTATTGGAGAGCCTTCGCGCGAGGCTGGACAAGTGGGTCGAGGAGACCGGCGACCATGGTGAGACCCCGGAGGATAAAGAGGCGCTCGCTGACTGGATAGGGCAGGCCCGGGATTACTCGCCACTGGAGGCGCGGGGGCTGCCGCGCGACATATCGCCCGAGGAGTACCTGGCCTGGTGGGAGGAGAAGATGCTCTAGTTCAGGTAAGTCCGGGGAACAGCAGATGAGGCTGCAGCATTGCGGCGGCCGGGGTGACCTCACGCCTAGGAATGAGTCTAGCTCGAGTGTTGCGGTCAGGCGTCTGAATAGACAACGGAGGATGGCTGTCCGCTTGAGTGTGGCCGCTGTTCTTCTGCTTGCCCTGTCGAGTGGTTGTGCATTTGCGTCGGGGACCCATGAGAAGGAGACGGAGTCTCAAACCATGAGCTGTGTACTACTGGATTTCACCGAGGGCACCGGTGGGAGCTTGGTCGTGCCAAGCTCCGGTGTGACGGCGTCGCGAGTGAGCGCCGAGCAAGGCACGGCCCTGCGGATGGAGGTTGCCTCTGGCGAGGGGCCTCGAAGCGTCGCCCTCAAGGCCCCCGAAGGCCGTTGGGACGTGTCGGACTATCTCTATGTGGCCCTTGACCTGCGGAATCCCGGTTCTGAAGAGACCATGGTATCTATCGAGGTCAACAGCCAGGGCGCGGACATCGGTGACAATCGCAACGACGTAACAACCGTCCTGCTCCCCGGCGAAAGCAAGACCGTGAAGGTCCTCATCGTCCGCCTGCCGTTGGATGAGGACAGTGCTCTGGGACGGTACTTCGCAGGCAGCAGGGGAGCAGTCGGGGGACAGTACTCATCTGGGATGCTTGGGCTGCCCGGAGGCTTCACATGGCACTGGAACCGGATCGACCCATCGCAGGTGACACGGGTCGTAGTGTCGGTGCCGTTCCCGAAAGGCGGGGAGATTGTCGAGATCGGCCGGGTGCTGGCTGTCGGCCGGTATGACCCGCCCACCGAGGACGAGTTGAAGAGCGGCTTCGCCCCCTTCATAGATGAATTCGGGCAGTACCGGCATCGGGATTGGCCCGGCAAGGTCCATTCCGTGGATGACCTGGCGAGGGCGCGCGAAGATGAGGAGGCGGACCTTGCTGTCCGCCCGGGTCCGGAGGAGTGGAATCAGTACGGGGGCTGGGCCCGCGGGCCACAGCTCGAAGCGACAGGTTGCTTCTACCCGGCCAAGCACGAAGGCAAGTGGTGGCTGGTTGACCCGGAAGGCCGGCTGTTCTGGTCTCACGGGATCGACTGTGTCGGCCTCAGTTGGGGGTCGACGCGCATCAAGGACCGCGAGCACTACTTCGCGGCTTTGCCTGAGGAGGGCTCTCCTCTGGGAGAGTTCTACTGGGGCCGCGGCGATGAGCGCCACGGCTATGGCTTCGGGCAGGCTAACCTGTGGCGGAAGTACGGAGACGACTGGCGCTCGATCTACAACGGCCGAGTGCACGAGCGGCTGCGCAGTTGGGGAATGAACACCATTGCCAACTGGTCGAGTCCGGAGATCTACCTGGACAGAAGGACGCCCTATGTGGCGGAGGTGCACTATCGGTCACGGAACATTGAGGGGAATCACAAGCTGCCTGACCCGTTCGACCCGGGTTTCCGCGAAGCGGTGCGAGCGCGCATTGAGGAGAGGCAGGAGTCCGCGGGCGATCCCTGGTGTATCGGATACTTCGTCGACAACGAGTTGAACTGGCAGCGGGGTATCGGCGCTGCCGTGCTGGTCGCCAAAGCGCCACCGGACCAGGCAGCCAAGCAGGAGCTGCTGAAGGACCTTCGCGCGAAGTATGGCACCGTCGACGCGCTGAACGCCGCTTGGGGCACACGCCACGCGTCTTGGGATGGGTTTCTGGAGTGCCGCGAAGAAACGCGGGCAGAGAAGGCGCATGATGACCTTGCCGCATTCTTCGACAGGATGACGGAGACGTACTTCCGGGTATGCCGGGAAGAGGTGAAGGCGGCGGCCCCGAACGCGCTGTATCTGGGGTGTCGTATACATCACGAGCATCCGCGGGTGCTGCAATTGGCGGCGGAATACTGCGATGTCCTCAGCGTTAACTGCTACCGGTATGATGTTCGGATGCTGCGCCTACCTGAAGACATTGACGTCCCAGTCGTCATCGGTGAATGGCACTTCGGAGCACTCGACCGTGGGCCTTTGCACCCGGGCTTGCGTCACGTACAGGACCAGTCTGAACGGGCCGTTCTGTACAAGAGCTACCTGCGCAGCGCGCTCTCTCACCCGCTCGTTGTGGGGACTCACTGGTTCCAGTACGGCGACCAAGCCACCACCGGGCGCGGCGATGGTGAGAACTGCCAGGTCGGGTTTGTAGACGTATGCGACACTCCGTATCCGGAAACGGTGCAGGCGTGCCGCGAGGTGGGCTATGCGATGTACGAACACCGTCTGGGCAGCGATTAGGTGGGGCGGACAGGGATGCCAGCGGGACACCTCCAATGGGAGGCGGCGCCGCGATCACTGCGTCTGCCGGGGGAACCGGACTGCGATCACGGCACGAGCGATGTCACGCCCCTGGCTCCCAGAACAGTAGTGGCGAACAGGGCCATGGCGGCGTCGGTCAAGTAGTGGCCGAAGATCAGCCCCACGAACGCGGGCCGCATGCTGTGGTACAAGCGCAGGCCGCCGAACCTACGGATGAGCGTCGCCAGCAGCCACCCGAGGAGCGCGTTCGCCCAGATATCCCGGTTGGTATGCATGACGCTGCCGATGACGAAGCCGATGGGGCTGAAGGGCCACCAGACGTAGTGGGTACTCAGCCAGGACAGCCCCGCCGTGAACCCTCCGCCCACAAGCAGGGCAAGGCGCAGCCAGTTGTCCGGGGTCTGGGGGGAACGGATGCTGGCAGTGAGCTCGCGGAAGGCGCAGGTCGGGACCGCGGTTGTGGGCCAGCACTGCATGGCGACCGCGCCGTGGCGGTAGGCAGTGTAGAGGACCCCTGCGCTGCAAGCGATCAGAACCCCCACCATGGCGATGCCGACCGCCCACGTTAACCCGCGAGCCCGGATGCGACCGCGGTGCATGAGCTTGAAGCTGTTCATCATGAAGTTCATGGCCCAGTTCTGGGGTTCGAGCATGTAGCCCATGCTGAGGTAGGAGTACATGGTCAGGGATGCGGGATCGAGCTGCCTGGCGCCGAGGGTGCGTATGACCATCCATCGAGCAGCGGTCGGCGGCCGATGTTGCAGGAGCCCGGCGGCCGCGGTCAGGCGGACGGTGCCGACGAGGGCCACGTAGAAGGCCGCCATGATGAGGGCATAGCTCCCCCACGACATTCCGGCACGGCGCGCCCACCAGAGCATGAACGCGTTGGCCGCGATGAACCCGAGCACGGCCGCGGCATTGCTCATCGGCGCGTAAGGGTCATCTGGTTCCCGAGACCTGAGGAGAAGCCGCCGGAATCCAGCGGCGAAGGCGTCGCGCGCTCGAAACAGCGCGATGGCGGTGATGACGATGAACCCGCCATCGGCCGCGTAGTCGAAGAAGAGCCGCGGACTGAACCCCGCGGCGCCCGCGCCTCCCCAGGGCGGGACGCCAAATGCCCCGCACACGAGCAGATAGACGCGGAAGAACAGGTAGAATGCCCACACGCTGAAGGACACCTCACCCGGGACGAGGGCCATGACTCCGATGGTGCCCGGGGCGATGCGGACTCGCATCTCGGTGAGCGTGCTCCACGGAAGCCCGAGCCCGGTGAAATTCTGGCCGATCGGATAGTCACGAGCAGGCGCGGGCACGGCCGGGAACAGCCCATTGAGCCAGATGAGCAGAACCATGATGCTGGTCGGCACGAACCCGAGCCAGAAGGCGCTGAGACGGAAGGAGCTTCTCGGCAGCGTCGGATGCGACTCTCCGTTCACCAGCGCCAGCGGAACCTCAATGAGCGGGAAGGTCAGCCTCTGGCGCTCGATCCAGTCTCTCCGCATCAGCGCGCCGAGACACATCATGGCGGCCAGCAGGGCCAGCGTGAACGCCCCCCATCCAGAAAGCGGCGTGATCCATTCCGCCCAGGGCAGCGGGACGCCGCCCGGAAGGCCCTCCCAGAACCACGCGCTCACCTCCGGTCGAGCCGGGTGGAGCCAGGAGGGTAGATAGGGGAGAATGGTCTCCTCCCACCCGTACTCGGTTCTCGCGCGGTAGAAGGGATAGGCCGCGAGGCCGATCGTGTAAGGCACGTGCACGACGATAAGCGCGGCCGCGACGGTGAGAATGCTGTATATGACCAGCAGATCGGAGCGGGTAAGCGCCCCGGCGACCCGCAGTCGCAGCATGAGCCCGTTTGCGGCCAGCAGAACGAAGGCGATCACCACTGGACCGTTGGGGAGTGTGCCCCAGCCGAAGTGCCAGGTGCGGGTCAAGTAGGCGGTGTATGGCGTGATGAATGCCGCCGCCATAGCGACCGCGGTGGCGACCAGGATCGCCCGACCGGTAACCCGCTGCTCGTCGCTTCTACGCTCCACCCGGGAGCACCCTCGCTTCTGTACGACGTTCCTCCCTTGGTACTTCTACCGCCGAAGCCCCGGGGCCTCCCGTCATGGATCGTTGAGCAGGAGCTTGCTGCTGCCATTCCACACGCCCCTCACTCGCGTTTGGCCCTTGGTGGAGGTGGGGCGTTCTGTCGACAGGTTACCTCTGACCTGGTAGACTGAGGGGAAGCAGCTACCCGCAGTGGGCTGCAATGCTGGACTCCTTCGC
>JALGTG010000081.1 GCA_029821495.1 Candidatus Hebobacteria bacterium | reverse complement strand
TGGGATCCTCCCCTGGCCCGAACTGCGTGTGTGTCCATTGTAGGGCGGAGAATAAGAGTGTCAAGGAGGCGGAAGCAGCAGAGTCGAACGGCGGGGGAACAACGACCGCGCCGGCAGAGGCCCTGTACGTTTCAGGCGCGGTGCTTGTTCTGACGGCCGAGCCGGGGCAGGAAGCGCGGGACGCGGCGGGAGTACTGCTCGTGTTCCTCGCCGAACCGTTCCCGCAACTCTCGCTCTTCCAGTAGCACGACGAGGTAGATGACCGGGATGTAGGCGGCGGCGATGACGTAGACTGCGAGGTAGTTAGTGAAGAGCGCGATGGCGGCCAGGCCGAGCCCGACCTGGACATAGCGCGGGTGGCGGATGTGGGCATAGATGCCATCGGTGACGAGCCTGCCCGGGCGCTGCCGGTCGGAGAGCTGCGGCAGCCCGAGCATGACGCCAGGGCCGAGGCGCTGTGCCCTGAGGATGCCGAGAGAGAAGGACACGAGGAAGAGAGCGACGGCAAGCACGGCGAGAGGCCAGCTCACACCGAAGTAAGTACGGAGGAGAGGCGCGCGGAAGTGTGAGATAATGAGCATCATGATGGCGACCAGGCCAAGGAGAACGGGATATGCCTTTGCCGGCCCGAGCTTGCGCCAGAAGCCGGTGAACGGGTGGACGAAGAACCAGAAGACCGCGAAGGGCGGGACCGCAATTACGGTGACGAGTGCCAGCCAGTAGGCAGCTTCTTGCATGATGCCGCTCCTTCACAGCGCCCGGAAGAGGTCTCGCTGGCCGATCCGGCTTGACCGCCATTCTACAGATGCCTGCGCGCGGGTCAAGGGCAGGAGCGGAGATCGAGCGCTGCGAACAGTAGCGCCATGATGAGACAGCATGACTCTTGCGTGCGCTGGCCTTGGCTCCGCTGGTCCCAGGACTCAGACGAAGCTGAGGTCGTTCGTCCGACCGAATTCATCGCAGGCACCTGGAACGAGATCGAAATCGCGATAGCCATCAAGGGCCGCCCGCTCAAAGCCGGCGAGCGCCTCGGGCTTGGTGTACCCTTCGGCTTCCCGCCGCCCCGCCTGGCCGATCCCCGCGCGGAGACCTACACCACGGCCGCTGCCCCCGAAGGCGTCCAACTCTCCCTCTCCCCCATGGAAGGCAGAGAGCACTTCATCTGGATCGCCGTCACCGACGGCGCGCTCAACCCCGGCGACAGCATCCTCGTCCGCTGCGGCGACCGGCGGCACGGCTCGCCTGGAGTCCTTACCCCCCGTCAAGCCATGCACGACATGCTCCTCCCCTGCTTCCGCGAATCCCACCGGCCCGCGCTCCTTCCTGCCTCGCCTCGCCTGTCCGTCAAACCCGGCCCCTGCGTTGGGCTGCGCGCTCATCTCCCTGCGATAGCGCGACCCGGCGAGCGCGTTCGCCTCCGGGTGGTCGCTCAGGACGCCCACGGCAACTGCCCGCCTGTCTCCCCTCGCATAGCCGTCCTCAACAGGGCCGCCGCCCCCCACCTTCCGGAGACGCTTGACCTCGAGGACGGGAAGGGCCACTTCGACTTCACCGCACCGCAGTCTGGGGTCATCCGCATAGCCCTTCGCGACGCCGGTGTCGAAACGGTATCGAACCCAATGGAGATCACGGACGCCGGCGACCGCCTCTACTTCGGCGACATCCACGTCCACACCGAGCTCTCCTACGACGCGGGCGGCGAGATCAATGAGATGTACCAGTACGCCCGCGACCTCGCCGGACTCGACTTCGCCGCCGCGGCCGACCACCAGACCGCCGTCCGCGGGCCGGACTCGGTATTCGGCCACGCCGGCGGCATCCCCGGAGTCGGGTACGACAGCACTCCGGCGCGATGGGAGACCACCTGCGACGCCGCCGCGCGCTCCCATGATCCTGGACGGTTCATCACTCTCGTCGGATTCGAATTCGCGCCCCATGAGTTCGCGGGACACCGAAACGTCTACTGGCTCGAAGACCGGCCCCACATGCTGGCCACCAACGGGAGCCTGCGACAGTGGCTCGCGACACGGCCCCTCGAACGCCTCACCCAGGAGCAGCAAGTGCTCGTCATACCACACCATCCGCCGATCATGTGGCGAGCGGGCGTCGAGCAGGGAGGGGGGCTGGTATACGGTGACCTCCCGGACGTAGCGCAGCCGGTCCTGGAAATCTGCTCCAAGCACGGCACTAGCGAGTACCTGAACAACGAACGGCCGCTGCGCGGCCAGTGCACCGGCAGCTTCGTCTCCGACTTCCTGGATGCCGGGCATCGGTTCGGCTTCATCGGCGGCAGCGATACCCACCTCGCGAATCCCGGCTCACCGCTTCGGGAGGGCCCCTATTCAACCCTTCGCTTTCGCGCAGGCCTCGCAGCCGTGTGGGCGCCCGAGCTGACGCGGAAGGGAATATGGGATGCCCTGTGGACACGCCGATGCTATGCGACGACAGGCGCCAAGATCGGACTGCGCTTCCGGGTGGGACACCTGCTCATGGGCGAAGAGGGTGTCGTCCAAGACCCGCGGCTTATCACCATCGAGGCCCACGGCGAGCAGCCCATCATCCTCATCGAGATCGTCAGGAACGGTGCCGTGATTGCGCGCTGGGACCCGCACCGTCCACAGCTTGACGTCGCCTTCGAGTACCAGGATGCGGATGACCCCCGACGCGAGACGGACTACTACTACGCCCGCGTCCGCCAGCACGACGGCGAGCGCGCCTGGTCGTCTCCGATCTGGGTATCATCATAGCTTCAGAAGCGCTCGGCCTTGCAGCACGCAAGACGTGAGTGGTAGAATCGGCGCAGGAGTGCGGTCGTGGACAAGAGAGCACTACGTGGTCTGAGGCGAGCTGTCGGCCGGCACAATGCACTAACGGAGCCGGCCGATTTGCTGCTGTACAGCTACGATTCATCAACGGCCCGGGGCATGCCGGGGGCTGTTGTGCTCCCCGCTTCGACTGAAGAAGTAGCGGCTGTCGTCAAGGTCTGCGCGCAGCATGGCATTCCGTTCGTCGCGCGGGGCGCGGGCACGAATCTCTCGGGGGGCTCGGCGCCGATCCGCGGCGGCGTGGTGATTGCCCTCTCCCGCATGAACAGAGTGCTCGACCTGGATCTGCCCAATCAGCGCGCGGTCGTCGAGGCCGGCGTCGTCAACCTTGACCTCCAGAACATCCTTGCGCCCCACGGGCTCCAGTTCTGCCCCGATCCCGCCAGCCAGAAGGCCTCTACCATCGGCGGGAATGTCGCCGAGAACGCCGGCGGGCCGCACTGCCTCAAGTACGGGGTGACGGTCAACCACGTCCTCGGGCTCACAGTGGTGCTGCCCTCGGGCGACATCCGTCGCTTCGGCTCCAAAGCCGAGGACGCGCCGGGCTACGATCTGGTTGGCCTCTTCGTGGGGTCCGAGGGCACCTTCGGGGTCACTACAGAGATGGTCCTGCGTCTGCGTCCGCTGCCCGAAAGCACGCAGATCGTGGTCGCCTTCTTCGACACGCTCGAGGCCGCGGGCGGGGCCGTGTCGCGGATCATCGCCGCGGGCATGGTGCCGGCAGCCCTGGAGATCATGGACAAGGCCACCATCGAGGCCGTGGAGGCATCCTTCCCTTCCGGCCTGCCGACGGATGTGGAAGCGGTGCTGCTGATCGAAGTGGAGGGCCTGGAGGGGGCGCTCGACGGCCAGGCCGAGCGCTGCGCCTCAATCTGCCGAGAACTGGAGGCGCGCAGCGCAGAAATCGGGCGAACTCCCGAGGAGCGGGAGCGGCTCTGGAGCGCCCGGCGCTCCGCCTTCGGAGCCACCGCGCGGCTCTCCCCGGCGATGCTGGTGACCGATGCGACAGTCCCGCGCACCCGCCTCCCCGAAGTGCTGCGGCAGATCCAGCAGATCGAGCGGAAGCACGGCCTCCGCATCGCCAAGATCTTCCACGCCGGGGATGGGAATCTCCACTCGAACATTCTCTTCGACCGCGACGATCCCGACGGCCTGAGGCGCGCGGAGGCGGCCGCAACCGAGATCTTCCACGTGGCGGCCGGTGTGGAAGGGACGATCACCGGCGAGCACGGCGTCGGCGCCGAGAAACCCAGGTTCATGTCACTGATCTACTCGCGGGAGGACATCGAGGCACAGAGGAAGGTGCAACGGGTCTTCGACCCGGCCGGCATCGCCAACCCGGGTAAGGTCCTGCCGGAACCAGAGGCCGCCGCGGAGGGGACGGCATGACCGCTCTTGCCTCCGCGCTTCGGGATCTCGAAGCCATCGTCGGCGAGGAGAATTTCCTTACTGCCACGCAGACGGTGAGCGGGTACCAGATCGACGGCCAGCGCCCCGTTGCGGTGGCGATGCCTGGCTCGGCCGAAGAAGTGGCCCGACTCCTCCGCACTGCATCCGAACAGGGCCTTTCCGTCCTCCTGCGCGGCAGCGGCACTCATCTGTATCTCGGCGCGCCGCCGACCCCCATCGGCATGGTCCTCTCGTTCGCCAGGATGAATCGCCTCGTCGAGTACGATGCCGAGGACCTGACGATCACTGCGGAGGCCGGCACCACACTCGGAGCACTCCAGAAGACTGTCGGCGAGCACGGCCAGATCCTCCCGCTCGATCCCCCTGGCCCCGACTCGGCCACCCTCGGCGGAATCGCCGCCACCAACCTCTCCGGCACGATGCGGATGCGCTACGGCAGCCCACGAGACCTCGTCATCGGACTCCGCGTCGCGCTGGCGGACGGCACGGTGGTGAAGACCGGCGGGAAGACCGTCAAGAACGTGGCCGGCTACGAGCTCAACAAGCTCTTCGTCAGCTCGCTCGGCACCCTCGGCGCTATCTGCGCGTTGACAATGCGCCTGACGGCCCAACCCGAGGCCAAGCAGATCGTCCTCGCCTCCTTGCCGCCACCCACCGCGGCCGAGGCGGTTCGCCACTTGCTCTCCTCCAGGCTCGATATCGCAACCCTCGAGGTCGCCAACAGCGCCGCCTGCCGGCGAATCGCCAGAGCGCTCCCGGTAACACTGGGGCCGGACAGATACCTCATGTTCGCCGGCTTGATGGGGGACAGAGAGTCGCTTCCGAGGCAGGAGTCCGAGGTACTGCATCTGCTCGGCCCGGGGGCCGCACGCATCCAAGGCGAGGATGCAGACAGCGCCTGGGCATTCCTCCGAAATGCCGCCTTCCCCGCGGCACCGGGCTCAGTGGTCGCGCGCCTTAGCGTTCCACTGTCCAAGACACTTGAGGCGGCCGACGCAGTCTCATCTTGGGATGGGTGGTGGGCAGTAGCCCGCGCCGGCTCCGGATTCCTGCACGCCGGGCCGGTAGACAGCGGCGACCTGGCCGACGTGAACCAGAGGCTCCTCCACCTACGTCAGACCGCACAAGAACTCGGCGGATTCGCAGTGCTCGAAGCGGGGCCGACCGAGCTGAAGCGGGAGTTCCCCATATGGGGAGAGAACGTGCACGACCTCGACCTAATGCAGAAACTCAAGGAGACCTTCGATCCAACCGGTGTGCTCGGGTGCGGCCGTTTCCTACAGGGACTCTAGTGGAAGCTGCCGGCCATGCTCCTACGACTGCTTTGGCCGCCGCTGCTCCGAGCAGGAAAGAGGCGGAGGGACAAGCCGGGGCGAGGGGGGGGTGACGGCCTGTCCCTCCGGGTTAGACGGTACCGTCTCATCTAGCCTGTTTCAACTGTGTCAGCCGGTCCTGCAGCAACGTTGTCAGCGGGGCTGACGGCACCGTCGCCTAGGATATACCCAAGCCGGGCCCCGTGCAAACCGGCATGTGGTAGACTAGTAGCAGAACCACGACGGCGGTCCAAGGAGTGTGCAGAACTTGATACAAGGACAGCCGACGAAGCGCAAATCTCGCCAGTCGGAGACTATCCTGAGATGAGCCCAAAGGTCGCAGTTGCCGGAAAGGGCGGTGTCGGGAAGACAACCCTGAGTGCTGCTCTCGTGCGGTCGCTGGCACGCTCGGGACAGCGCGTCCTCGCCGTGGACGCCGACCCCAACAACTGCCTCGGACGAGCACTGGCGTTCCCGGAGCACCTACTGGACAGCATCACACCCCTCTCGGACATGAAGCAGCTGCTCGCCGAGCGGGCGGGTACGGCGGAGGGCGGCGGCTTCTTCGCCCTCAGTCCCCCCGTCCAGGACCTCCTCGACAAGTATGCTGTCGAGCACGACGGCATACCCCTCCTCGTCATGGGAACGGTGGACCAGCCCGGCGCCGGATGCGTATGCCCCGAGAGTGCCGTCCTCAAGGCCCTCGTCAGATACCTGGTCGGTCTCGGCGATGTCTCCCTCGTCGTGGACATGGAGGCCGGCCTGGAGCACCTGGGCCGAGGCACCGCGCGCCACGTCGGCGCGCTGCTGGTCGTGACTGACCCCGCCCCGGCTAGCGCCCGAACCGCCGCGCGCGTCGCAAGACTGGCAAAGGGACTCGGCTTGCGGCTCCCGGGGGTGGTCCTCAACAAAGCCACTACCCCTGACGCCGGCACTAAGGTGCGCCCCTATCTCGACGGGCTTGAGGTCTTCGCCACCCTCCCCTCCGACCCGGCCCTCGCCGAATCGGAGGCCGTCCCAGCGTCCGGCCCTTACGCCGACGCAGTCGAGGAGCTGCGCGCCAAGCTCGCACAATGGCTTGCCTCGGAGGATAACTGACATGGCGGAGACAATCGCCGTCACCGGCAAAGGCGGGGTCGGGAAGACCGCCGTCGCCGCGCTCACCGTTCGGCTGCTCGTGGAAGCCAACCAGGGCCCCGTGCTGGCCGTCGATGCCGACCCTAACCTGAATCTCGACGCTGCCCTCGGGGTGAGCGCCGATGACACTGTCGGCGAGTTGCGGGAGGAAGGGCTCGATCGGACCGCATCGCTTCCGGGCGGGATGGCGAAGGCGGAGTTCCTCAGAATGCGAATCCAGCAGGCCCTCGTCGAGGCCAAGGGCTTCGACCTGCTGGCCATGGGCAGACCGGAAGGCCCCGGCTGCTACTGCTTCGCGAACTCCATCCTTCGCGCCTGCGTCGATCAGATCGGCAAGCAGTATCGCTACCTTGTCATCGACTGCGAGGCGGGCCTAGAACACCTCAGCCGCCGGACCGCCGGCGATGTGGACGTGCTGGTACTGCTGTCCGACTTGAGCATGCGAGGGCTGGACACGGTAGCGCGCGTGGTGGCGCTTGCCGAGAACCTGGAGACGAAGATCGGCCGCAAAGCGTTTGCATTCACGCGGGTAGTGGACCGGATTCCAGATGAGCTGGCAAAGGCGGCGGCCGACAAGGGCCTCCCAGAGCCCCTTGCGATGCCAGAGGACCCGGAGCTGCGGAAGCTGGATATGCAGGGGAAACCGTTGGTGGGAGTGAGTGAGCGGAGCAAAGCGTTGGAGGCCGTCCGGCGGATTCTCCGTGAGGTGGCGGTGCTGGGGGACTAGACTTGGCGGGAGCGGCAGTCATGACTCCGCGGCAGATAGTGCTGCAAACGATTCGGTTCGAGGGGCCAGAGCGTATTGCGATGTCGCTGCCCGAGCCGTACCCAAACGATGTCGTGTTCGGGTCGCTGGAGCCGGACCCGGAGTGGAAGCCATCTCAGACATTCACTCCGGAGAAGGGCGCCATGTGGGAGGATGAGTGGGGCAATGTCTGGGCGCGGCTGGACGATTCCTCGAAGGGCCTGGTCGTGCAGGGAGCCCTGCAGCACTGGTCGCAGCTCGACACCTACCGTATGCCTCGCATAGACGACCCCACCCGCTACCAAGCCGCCAGAGAGACGTTCGAGAATCATCCCGACAGATACAAGATCGGCGGACTGTGGAGCTTCACGTTCGACGTGATGCGCTATCTGCGGCGGATGGATGTGTTTCTCGAGGACCTGATCGCGCATCCCGCCCACGTTCGTCGGCTCGCAGATCGCGTCGTCCCACTGCTCGGCCGGTGCATCGAGAACTGGGCGAAGGCGGGCGCCGACGCAGTCATGTTCGGTGAGGACTGGGGCACACAGGAGCGGCTGCTGGTGAGTCCCGCGATGTGGCGGGACGTGTTCAAGCCAGACTACATGCGGCTCTGCCAGGTGGCGAAGAGGCACGGGCTCTCTGTGTGGATGCACTCCTGCGGCTACATCTACGACATCATCCCCGACCTCATCGAGTGCGGCATCGCCGTGCTCCAGCTCGACCAACCCGCCCTGTTCGGCGTGCATCGGCTCGCCGACGCCTTCGGCGGCCGCGTTACCTTCTGGTGCCCCGTGGACATACAGCAGGTCCTGCCCTCCGGCGACGAAGACAAGATCGACGCCTTCGCGCGGCATCTCGTCGACAAGCTGGGCGCCTTCAACGGCGGCTTCATCGCGGGCTTCTACAGCGACATGCCATCCATCGGCGTCGAGCCCGAATGGCAGGACGTCGCCTGCAAGGCGTTCGTCAAGTATGGCGACAAGCGCGCCGCCGAAGTCCCGGGATAGCTGACAGGTCAGCAGAGACTCCTCGGCGATGTCGGGCTGCAAGCCGCGCTCCAGGCGATCCAGCAGCGCGACATTCTCCGCCATTTCGCAACATTATCAGTGCGACGGCTCGCTTCCGACCGGCTGAATCGTAGGAGCGGCATTCTTGCCGCGATACGTCGCCGAGAAAGGGCCGCTTTGGGCGAGGCCGACCTGGCACAACCGCAGGCCCGCAGCACCGAAGAAGCAGACGCGGCCCTCCTGCGCGGCCTCCGGGAGAGGGCCCCGGAAGCCTGTGCCAACCTCTACGACTGCTTCGCGCCCGGCATCCATAGGTTTGCGGTGGTCCGACTTGGAGGCGACGTGCAGACGGCCGAGGACGTGGTTGTCGAGACCATGGTGAGTGCGTTGAAGGACATCCGGAGGTTCAACCCTCGGCGGTCATCGCTGGCGGCCTGGGTCTATGGCATTGCGCGTCGCCGGGTGCAGATCGAGATCCGTCGCCAGAGGCGCCGGAAGTCCGTCCCTCTGTCAGCCCAGGTCTCGACAGAAGCCGCTCGCGAAATCAGTGACGGCGGGGACCTCGCAGCCGCCGCGGCTGCGAGACTCGACGCGCAGAAGACGGTTGCTGAACTGCGAGATGCTCTCTCTCAGTTGGAGTTCGAGATGTTGGTCTTCTCCTGTGTCGAGGAACTCTCGGCCAGAGAGATCGGGCACGTAGTCGGCCGGTCGGAGCGAGCGGTCCACTCCATTCTGCACCGGGCGAGAACGAAGGCCCGGGAGAGGTTGGTGGGCGATGAGTGATAGCATGGACGAGGAGATCAAGAAGGCTGTGAGCGACGCCGCGGGTGAGTCGAGGAGTGCGGTCAGAGAGAGGGCGCTGGCGAGAATGGCCGCGGTGGGCCCACGCCCTTCAGGTTCGCGGCTGCGGTGGCTGCCAACCATTCTTGGCGCGGCGCTGGTGGTAGCCGCGCTGGGTCTCCTCCCCTACTCAGCCAGCGCACCTCCCCCCGGGATGGGGAGCGCCCTCGCCGCCCAGCAGGCGATGGCGGCGGAGGTATTGGGGGAGAGGCCCGAGGAGGGCGCGGAGAGGAAAGCGACGCGAGAGAATCTTCCTGAGTGGCTGAGAGGCTATGCGGAGCGCGCCCCCGATTTCGTGCGAGAGCACTATCCTGACGATCCGCAGATGCTCATCGCGGCCGGCCTGCTGACCCGGGATCTGGATGAAGCGATGGCGTTGACGAAGGCAGCGGTCGAGAAGAGCGGGACCGGCGCAGCATGGGCTGCCTACTCGGCCGTGGTGATGGAGATGGGACCAGCATACGCGCGCCCCGGCACCTGGGGCGTTGACCCGACTGATGCAGAGGCACTCGCCGAAGCGAAGAGTGACATCGCTGACTCCGGCGTGCCGGGCTCGCTGTCGCTCGAAGATGTGGCCGCTGTCCTGGCGGCATTGAAGCAGTGGCAAGCAGCAGAGCCTGCGAACGCGACGCCGGTCGCGTTTGAGGTGTACTACCTGTATGGGCTCCACCGTGACCGAGAGGCGCTTGAGCGGTGGCAGGAAGCAGGCCGGCTGCCCGACGTGGATTCGCACTACCAGGCGGCCATCACAGCGACCGCCCGGCTTCTCGAGAGCATGGGCATGTCACCCTGGGATGCGATCTCGAACTCATACAACTCCGCGTGGCTGATTGATGCGGTGTCGAAGGCCCGCCATTGCGCCCGCATCGGCGTCTACGAGGGACGCCTGGCAGAGATGCAGGGAAGACCGGAGGACGCCCTGGCCTGCTGGCTGGCGACCATCGAGTTCGGCCGACACATGCAGCAGTCGGCGGACACACTCATGGAGTGCCTGGTCGGCATCGCCATCGAGGGGATAGGCGGGTCGCCGATATGGAGGTGGCAGTCTGACCGGATAACCGGCATTCCCGACGGCCCGCTCCAGGGCGGCCGGTTGTTCCATGGAAAGCACCATGACTTCTTCGTCGCGCAGATGGGGGAGGCGGCCTCCGAGGCCTGCCCGACGGGCAGCTTCGATCCATGATCCTCCGTGCCTACAGCATCTGGTACGCGATGCTGCTTGTGGCATGCCTACTTGTGTTCGCCGGCGTCAGTAGCCGGGCGCGGAAGAAGGCCGACGAGGCGACGAGTCTCCGCTGGGCATGGCGCGTAACGATACCGGTGCTCGCGCTGGCACCCGTGAGCGTGGCCTTCGCTCTGATGTGGTCGGCGCTCCACGAGTCCATCGAGCAGCCAGGTCTGCAACTCCTCTTGTCTGCCGGCATGGCGCTCACGCTACTCTCAATCCTGCTGCTGCCTCTGCTTACTGCCTTCCGGAGCCGCACGGCCGGGGCGCGGCTGGTGACAGCCTGGCGCGGCAACCTCCGGAAGGTGCTGCCGGTCGGCATTGTCGTCCTTGCGGCGCTTTCGCTGGGGCTTGGGATTGCAGGGAGGCGGACAGGGACGGAATGGGCGCGCACTTGGCTCAGCGAGACCGAGATGGAGCGCGTAGTTCGCGAGATCGGACCTGAATGGCTCGACCCGGCGATTCCGCCCGATGCATGGCGGGCCGAGCCGCCCCCGATGGTGCGTGAGTAAGCAAGTACATCGAGACAGGCCACGTCGCCCGTCTTCCTCGGCTGGCCCATGACACCTTCGTCGGCTCCGCAAGACACAGCGCCGATCTATCGCTTCACCGCTTTATGAGCATTTGACAGCCATCTGGCAGCTTGCCTATAATGCGTGGGAATCTTGAGTCTGGGAGTTGGCATGCGAGCCACGGCAGTGATTCCCGCGCTCAACGAAGCAGCGCGAATCGGCAGTGTTCTCCAAGCAGTACACAGCGCCCAGTTAGTGGACGAGGTAGTCGTAGTAGACGACGGATCGCGCGACCATACTGCAGAAGCGGCGGCCTCTCACGATGGTGCGCTGGTTATTCGGTTCGAACAAAACAGAGGCAAGGCAGGCGCCCTCTGTGAGGGAGTCAAGCGCGCGCGAAATGACGTAGTCGTTTTCCTCGACGCTGACCTGGTCGGCCTATGCCCCCAGCACGTGGACCGGCTCGCGGAGCCGGTCTTGTCTGGCGAGGCCGACATGACGGTCGGGCAGTTCTTGGAGGGTAACCGATGGATCAGCCTCTGGCAGCGCCTGGTTCCTTCTATCTCCGGACAGCGAGCACTCCGGGCGCGCGACTTCCTGGCCCTTCCCAACGCCGCGCGGATGGGATTCGGCATCGAGGTGGCCCTCACGCGCTACGCCGCACACCGGGGACTCCGCACACAGCGCGTCTACCTGCCCCAAGTGACCCACATCATGAAGGAAACCAAGTGCGGTCTGGCACGCGGACTCTACGCGCGTGCGGCCATGTACTCTCAGATGGCGCGATGGTCCCTGTCCGACGGTTACGGGGAGACCCCGGACGCGCCGGATTCTACAGACCCGTGACCGACCTGTGCCGACGCCTCCATAGCCGTGCCCGCCGGTGAACTTCATGGGCCACCCGCTCATCTCTGTCCTGCTTCCATGCTGGAACGCCGCTCGCTTCCTCGACCGCGCTCTCGACAGCCTGCGCGCCCAGACCTTCTCCGACTTCGAGATCCTCGCCGTTGACGATGGTTCCACCGACGACACCGCGCGCCTGCTCGCACAATGCGCCGCTCACGAACCCCGCCTGCGCGTGATCGCACGCGACCACCAAGGCCTCGTCCCAGCGCTCAACGCCGGCCTCGCCGAGGCCCGGGGAGAGCTCATCGCGCGCATGGACGCGGACGACATCGCACACCCCCGCCGCCTCCAGTGGCAGACGGAACTCATGGCGCAGCGCCCGGAGCTGACCGTGGTCGGCGGCCTCGTGCGCTCCTTTCCCCGGGCGGAGCTGGCCGGCGGCATGGTCCGTTACGAGCGCTGGCTCAATGCCCTCCGCACGCACGACGAGATCGCGCGTGACCTCTTCGTCGAGAGCCCTCTCGCACACCCAACCGTTATGGCGCGGACGGACTCGCTCCGCGCGGTCGGGGGCTACCGGGCGATGGGCTGGCCCGAAGACTACGACCTCTGGCTCCGCCTCTACGGCGCGGGAGCGCGATTCGGCAAAGTTCCCCGCGTCGTCCTATGGTGGCGGGAATGGCAGGGCCGAGCCACGCGTGTCGCGGACGAGTACGCTGGCACGCAGTTCCGCAGATGCAAGGTGCACCACCTCAAGGAACTCCATCTCCGAGACCGGCGCGAGATCGTCATCTGGGGAGCGGGCAAGGAGGGAAGAGCGCTTGGGAAACACCTCAAACGCGCAGCTCTCCATATCGTCCGCTACATCGACATCGCGCCCACCAAGATCGGCAAGCGCCTCCTGGGCGCGCCCATCCAAAGCCTCGACGCGCTGCCCCCCTCCCCGCAGCCGGGAATGCCCTACCTCCTCGTCGCA
>JALGTG010000080.1 GCA_029821495.1 Candidatus Hebobacteria bacterium | reverse complement strand
CGGCCCGGGGCGGCTCAGATACGACAGCCCCCTCTGCGAAATCGTGCCCCCGAGGTCCACCATCCGCCTCCGCGAGAAGAATCCGATGGCACCCACCTCGCGGCTCGCAATCGAGGCGTCCGGCGCCAGGTGATCCGCGGCCCACCGGCCAATCGGCACCTGGAGTCCACTGACCTTCTTCACGCTCACGCCGTGCTGCTGCCACGATGCCCTGTGCGCGACCAAGGTGAACACCCCAAGCGCCAAGCACACCACCGCGATCGCGGCCCCAAATGCTACCCGACCAGCCAGCTCCGACCCGAGCCGTATTCCCCCCTTCGCCCACCGATGAGCGAGGAATAACCCCGAAGCCCCCAGCACCGCGGTAATCGGCGTCAGATACGCGACCGCGTACGCCGCATTCTCCGGACGAGCATTGCTCCAGATCAGCCCCGGCACCGCCGCGGCCGCAAGCGGCGTCACGACCAGCGCGAAAGTGGGATGCTCTGAGTGCCGGCGCATCGCCGCCAGCACCGCCACCGGCAGCCCCACCGCCGCCGCGCACAGCAGCAGCGCGTTGTCTCCCCACAGCCCCCGCGCCAACTGCGCCACCCACATCGCCGCTGGCTGCGCGCGCAGCGCACTCTCCGGCTGCTGCCAGAACGGCCCGCCCGCCCGCAAGTTGTATATCACATACGGGGCCACCACCAGCGCGGCCGCGGCCAGCTCCGGTAGGCTGCGCCCCAGCGCGCGCCGAATGCGCTTCCCCTCGCTCCCCTCCCACAACGCTGCCATCACCCATCTATCTATCAGCAGCAACGGCGGCAGCACTATCAGCTCCGGCCGGCTGAGCGCGGCCATCGCGGCCGCCCCGGCTCCCACCGCGCGCTGCGCGATCGTTCCCTCCCAGCCCTTCGCCTGCCAGTGAATCGCCGCCGCTACCAGCAGCGCGGCCAGCGCCGCCTCCGTCCCACTCAGACCCGCGGCGGCCAGCCGCGGGCTGGCCGCAACCAGTAGGCCCGCGAGCAACGCAAACCGCCAGTCGCCCAGCAGGTCGAGCGTTATGTGCCACGCGAGGAAGGCCGCGAAGATGACGCACAGCACCCCGAGCGCCTTAGCCCCGAAGAAGAACTTCCCCGAAACACCCCCTACGAAGGCCAGGCACGTGACCCATGCCGGACCGGCGGCCCCCGCCACCGCAACCCCCGGGTTGAAGCAGAGCCCTTGCCCGGAGGCGACGTTGCGGGCGAACACCGCCCGTGCCCAGGCCGCATCCGACGGGAACCCGAATCCGCCGTGCAGCCACTCGCCCGCCCCATAGACCATCGCCAACAACACGGCCAGGGCGGCAAACAGCACAAAGCTGGCGGCAGTGGCCCCCTCAGGCGGACGGGTACCATCACGCGTGCGCGGCCGATCGGCGCTGACGATCCGGACTCCCATGGTGACCAGCGATTCTACCGCGCTCCTGCACCGCGGTCAACCGCGCCCGCTCTCGGGGTGTGACTTGAGAGTCTAGATCCGTAGGAGCGACATTCTTGTCGCGACCCATATCGGCGCAGGAATGTGCCTCCTACGGGCTACGGCTGTCGACCCACCCAGAGGAACCTGTCACACCCCGCTCCCGCCCTTCACTCCACCGACGCCGACCCCATCTCATAGCGCCCCTGCAGGCCCTTCACCGCCCGCACCGGCGCGCGGTAGAAGTAAGGACCGAACTGCGAGGCCAGACGCCGCGCCTCGTCCGGATGCTCATCTATCAGGTTCTTGGTCTCCCTAGGGTCTTGCGCCAAGTCGTAGAGCTCATTCGGCTCATCCCCCGGCCGGCGCACGTACGACCAAGTCTTGTCCCGCACACACCGCTCCTGGCCCTGGTGGTACCCTACTATCGTGGCCTCCCGGTGATCGTCGGCAGCCCCTCCGGGTAGACGTTGTGGAAGGCGATGCACTCCTCTGCGAACCTATCGAGGTTCGGCGTAGTGCACGCCGGCACATCGTCGAACGGCCCCTCCCCCTTGTTGTACAGACTCACGTGATCCTGCCGCAGACTATCCAGCACCAGAACGATGATGTTCATCACACCTCTCCTGAAATCGCTCCTTGCTTGTTCGGGGAATCCGCACCGCAGACGTGCGCATAACGCAAACGGGAACTGAGACTGGGAACCGCCGGTGGTGGGAACCACTTGCTGAGAGGCAACCGGTCCTACGACGCGGACCTGAGCCATGAGGGCGACAAGCGATTGGTGCTGCCGTAGCCGTCTACAGTATCCGGGCGAGGCGGGCGCGGGAGTCGGCGTCGAGGCTGTTGACGTCCTCGATGTCGTAGCGGTTGCCCTCGGCATCGGTGATGAGGATGCGGGACCGGCCGAGATAGATCACATTGTCCCGGACGTCGCGGAGAGTGACCTCCCGCAAGCCGCGGTCGCTGTCGAACTCGCAGACCTGAACGCCGGAGTAATCCCGGACGGAGAGGATCGCGAACACCTTCGGATGAAGATACCGCCGCTCGAGTTCGGCCTCGACGATGGCGTGGGAGTCGGGGTCAAGCCGGTGCCAGTTCCTCAGCAGGCCGAACTCCTTGCCCATGGCGACGCTGCGCTCCTTGGGTTCGACTCCGCGGATGGACAGGTACCGCTCCAGGTCGCTGAGCGGGTGCGAGCGCATAAACATCGGAGTGAGCACGGTCAGCTCGTCGGCGATCGTGCAGTAGACGCGCCCGTCCTCGCCCCGCCACACCCGGACCTCCTCGGGGTCGAGGTAGCGCAGTTCGAGGGATGATGCCTCTTGGACTCCCTGTCGCCTATCCATCGGTGACCTCCACCATGGAGGTGCGGCGGTGGATGTCCAGCAGCTTCGCGTAAGTGCCCGTCTTCGCCGTCAGCTCCTCGTGCGTTCCCGATTCCACGATCCTGCCCTCATCTAGAACAACGAGCTTGTGGGCGTGGCGGAGCGTCGAGAGCCGGTGGGCGATGGCGAAGGTCGTACGGCCCTTGATCAGGCGGCCGATGGCCTCCTGGATCTGCTCCTCGGTCTCCAGGTCCACGCTTGCGGTGGCCTCGTCGAGGATGAGGATAGCGGGGTCGTGGAGGATGCCGCGGGCGATGCAGATGCGCTGCTTCTCGCCGCCGGAAAGGCGGGAGCCGCGCTCGCCAACCTGCTCGTCGTAGCCGTCCGGCTTGCTGATGATGAAGTCGTGCGCGTTGGCGATCTTGGCGGCGGCCATGATCTCCTCCGGCGTGGCCTCGGGCTTGGCGTACGCGATGTTCTCGGCGACGGTGCCACTGAACATGAATGGCTCCTGCAGCACGACGCCGAGCTTCCCGCGATAGGACCAGAGCGAGACATCCCGCAGCGGGACGCCGTCGATGAAGATCTCGCCCTCGTCGGCGTCGTAGAACCGGCAAAGCAGGTTGATGATGGTGCTCTTGCCCACGCCGCTCTTGCCGACGAGCCCCAGCATCTGGCCCGGCTTCACCTTGAAGGAGATGTCCTTGAGGACTTGCTGGTGCTTCTCGTAGCCAAAGCCGACGTTGCGGTATTCGACCTCGCCGCGGATTTCCTCCAGCTCGATGTCGCCGCGGGAGCTCTCGCTGTCGGACTCGGCGTCCAGCACCTCGAAGACCCGCTCAGCGGCGGTCAGAGCGCGAGTGATCCACTGCGTCGAGTGCCCGAGGAACTCGAGCGGGAACTGAACCATATGCAGATAGGCGAGGAAGGCTATGATCCTCCCGATGCTGATGGCCTCGTGCATCTGGAGCATGCTCCCAAAGTACCAGACGAGCAGGGACCCGCTGCCGATGATGAGCCACATCACGGGGAAGAACGTGCCGGCGGTCTGATCGGCCAAGACACCGGCAGCCCGGAGGTCGTCGTTCCGATAGAAGTAGCGGCCGATCTCCGACTGCTGCTGGGAGAAGGCCTTCGTCACCTTGACGCGTCCGAGGGCATCGGAAACGAGCCCATGGAATCGCCGCCAGCGATACCACCAGTTGTGGAAGGCACGCCGGAGCAGACGCCAGAGCTTCCGCAGGATGACGAAGAGGATCGGCAGCGGGACCATCGCGATGAGCGCGAGCTTCCAGTTAATGACCAGCAGGACCACGCTGACACCGAAGATGGTGACGACGTTGACGAGCATGACTGGGAGCGCGAAGGCCAGCAGATCCTGGACGCCGTTGGCGTCCTGGGTCAGCCGCGAGATGATGGTGCCTGTCGGGTGGTGGTCGTAGTAGCGCATGGACAGCCACTGGAGGCGCTCGTAGAGCTGACCCCGGATGTCGAAGCTAATGCGTGCGCCGAGCCAAGCCGCGATCCGGTTGCGCCAGATCTCCATGCCTGTGTGGGCGAGGCTGGCGGCGGCAAGCCCGAACACGAGCCAGATGACCAGACTGTAATTGGCGCGGGGACTGAGCACATCGTCCACCAGAATCGCGGTCAGGTAGGGAGGAACCAACCCCGCCACGACTCCCCCCACCATGAGGATGCCAATGAGCACCATCCGAACCGTATAGGGCTTGGTGAGCGTCAGGAGGCGTCGCAGCGTCGCGCCCTTGCGCAGGCACCGCGGGCAGACGCGCGTGTATTCACCCAGAAAGAGCCCGCAAGTCGCGCACCGCTTCGCGCGCTCCTCCACCTCGGGGAGTGGTTTGCCCTCGATCAGGGCGTCGAGCTGGATGCGCACGCGGCCGAAGGCGTCGGACATCGCGTGGCTGAAGGAGATGAGGTCCTCACGGCGGCCGCCGACAACGGCGCGGAGCGCAGCCCCGCCCACGAGCGTCTCGATGTCAACCTTGCTGACCTCGGAGAACGGAACGTCCTTCACCAGCGCCGGGCTCTCGCCGTCGCAAGAGAAGACGAGGAGTCGATCGTCGGCGAGCGCGAGGAACTGCTCTCCGAAGCTGCCGTCCGGAGTCAGGTCGCTGAAGGCGAGCAGACGTATATCGGCGCCGGGACGGACGCCGTCAACCGCCTCTCGCACATCTTTAGGTATATGATTGGATTCGGCCATGGGTCTACACCTTGGTGAACGTCAAAAGGAACGAGCAAGAACCAGAAGGGGACCAGATGAAGTGCGTCTCGCGCGTCGCTCCGCGCCCCTCGCCTCCGCGCCCGGGCAGCGCGACGCCGCCGGTGTACGCTCCTGTTACCTAGTAGGCAATCTCATCATTGGTCTCCCTCGCTGGCTGGGGGCGCAAACATCGAAACGCGCCAAATCCTCGCCGTCTGACCGCTCAGATGGCTCGGAGCAGGCGCGTCAAGGGCTGAGTTCGCGTGATTCCTGCTCAAGAACAGTATCGTTTTGTCGCTGGTCAGCCGTCGAGAACATACCCTACATCAACTAGCCCTGTCAACCCCCGGCCGTGAGATCTCCCCTCAGTCTGTGCCCGGCCCCGGACGTGCATACGCGGCAGGCAACGACGCCCCACACCGGAGGGAGTACGAGCAGGACGGCGCTCGCATCCTACACCCCTCCTGCCCCACCCCAGCGAACGCTCTCCCTCTCGTATCCCCTCCCTGCCGTCAACTTCCGCGCGCGCCGCCTGATATCCGGATTCGGATCGTAGAGCGCCAGCTCGAACACCTCCCTGTGCTCCCCGGGATCCAACACGTCAAGAACTGCGGCAGTCTCACGCCGCACACACGCCTCCGGGTCCTTCAGACCGCGCTCGAACCACCCTCCCGCGTCCTTTCCCCCGTGCTTCGCCAGCGCGGCCGTGGCCGCCGCCCGGACCCGCTTCTCCGCCGACTCGGCGAGGGGAGTGATGACCTCAGGGTCCGCCTCCTCGCACGACAGCATCGTACGCAGGCCCGCCGCGACGACCTCCATCGAGTCGTCGGCAAGGAACATAGCGCACCAGTCGAACAGGTCTGGATCCTCCAGCTCCGCCAGCAGCCGAAGTCCCCGCGCGCGCCGCTCCGGCTTCTCCGATGCCAGGCAATCCAGCGCCTCCTCCTCCCGTGGGTCGGGCGGCACCTCCGACGGTTCGGCCTTCACCTCTATCGTCAGCGGGCGCCGCCGGGCATGGAGTGTCTCCGGATCAATCTCAACACCCTTGAAGAACTCCGGCAGCCAGTGGCGCGCCATCCCCAGCAGCTCTCTGGTTCGAATCGTGCTGTTGGGACGGGAGGTCATGCGGTTCACGACCCAGCGAGAGAGCCGGTCTACTCCTGGATGCCGCCCGCTGACACCCTTGTGGGGCTTCAGCCCGAGGATGTCGTTGATCCACCTTGCCAGCTCCTCGGGTGCGCGCGGCTGGTCGGCGTAGCCGGGGTGCGACCTCAGGACGCTCACGGGAACGCGGCCGTCGATCGCGATCACCCCGCCGCGGCGGAACACATTCCTCTTGCCCAGCCGCTTGCGCATCTGCTCGAGATCGAGGTTACACGTCAGCACGACGGCCCTGTCGCGAGCGCGCCGGGCCTGCGTCCTGGCACGGCCCAAGGCATAGCCCCGAGTCTCCGCGAACCAGACGCGGCGGGAGGGCTTCCTTGGGAGGAACCCCTCCCGGCAGATCCGCTCGGCGCGGAGCAAGGTTGTGCCGTGGTAGAGTATCATCTCTGCTGCCAGATCCCGCGGCCGGCCGCGCCTATGGCCGCAGGCGGTAGGTCGTGGGCCGAGCGATCTTCTGGAAGCGCTCTCGGCCCTCCGACGAGAGGCAACGGTATGCCTGCTGGGAAAGCGTTATCCCCCGCCGCCCCAAACGCGCCGCGATGTTCACCGTCTTGCCGATCACGTCGAAGCGCTCCTCGCCCGGAGGCCCGAAGCTCCCCGCAAGCACCGGCCCAACGTGCACGTTCACGTTGAGGTAGGCGTCCAGTCCGGCTGCCAGCGCGCTCTCCCGCGCCTCCCGGGCAAACTGCGCCAGCGCCAACACGGCCCCCTCTACCGACTCCTTCGGGAACACGACCAGGCCGGCATCGCCCATCAGCTTCACGATCCGCCCGCCGGCCGCATTGAGGTGCTTCGCCGCCAGCGCGTAGAACGTCTGGAAGAACGCCGCCACGCGCGCATCCTCCTCCGGCGAGGTCCACTCGGCCATGCGCGATAGATCGAAGAAGGCGACGCCTAGGGTTTGGGGTTCGCAGTCCGCAGGCAGCGCGGCGCGCGATGCAGCAGCTACAGCAGTCTGATCAGACATGCTCCGACTCCCTTCTAGTAAGGCATATATCGTTGGGCTCCCGCGGGCAAACGCCCGCGAGCCAACTACCTGGATTATAGCTCAGCAGCGGCGGAAAAGCAAGTCTCGCTGCGCGCTCGACCGGCGTGCTAATACGCTCCCGCACCCCACCACAGGGCTTAGCGCCTACTCCTCCTCGTACTCCTCCAACTCCTCCTCGTCGCCATCGTCCTCTTCCTCGGGGCTCATCTGCTCGCCGAACCTCGCCATCCGCTCCGCCGGGCTGGCGTAGACCTCTCGCGCCCTGCGGCCGTCGTGCGGGCCGACATAGCCCCGCTCCTCCATCATGTCAATCATCCTCGCCGCGCGCGTGTACCCGAGCTTCAGCTTGCGCTGCAGCATCGACGCCGACGCGTGCCTCGTCGCAAGCACCAGATCCAGCGCCTTCTGGAACACTGGATCGTCCTCCGCGTCATCAGGCCCGGAGAGCACCACACTGCCAGCGCTCTCCATCGCCCCCGGCGCGTACTCCGGCTCCGCCTGCTTCTTCAGGAATCCCACCAGCGCGTTGATATCGCGCTCGCCAATGTACGCCCCCTGAAGCCGGACCGGCTTCCCGGTCGGCGCATCCAGCGGCAGGTAAAGCATATCGCCCGATCCCACCAGCCGCTCCGCGCCATTAATGTCCAGAATCGTCCTCGAGTCCACCTGCGACGCCACCGCAAAGGCGATCCGAGAGGCGATGTTCGCCTTGAGCGTCCCGGTGATTACATTCACCGAGGGCCGCTGCGTCGCCACCACCAGGTGGATGCCCGTCGCCCGGGCGAGCTGCGCCAGCCGGCAGATCGAAGTCTCGAACTCGGTCGCCGCCTGCATCATCAGGTCCGCCAGCTCATCGATCACGATCACCACGTAGTAGAGCGGCTCCACCTCGCCGTCAACCTTCGCCCGCTGATTCCACCCGCTGATGTTGCGCACGCCAAGCCGCGCAAACTGCGAGTAGCGTAGCTCCATCTCCTTGATCGCCCACCGCAGAAGCCCTGCCGATTCCTTCGCATCGTGGGCCACAGGCGCACCGAGGTGCGGAATCCCCTCGAAAAGGCTCAGCTCCACCCGCTTCGGGTCGATCAGCAGCAGCTTCAATTCGTCCGGCCGCGCCCGGAACAGCAAGGACGCGATCATCGAGTTCAGGCAGACGCTCTTGCCCGAGTTCGTGGCTCCGGCAATGAGCAGGTGGGGCATGGTCGCCAGGTCCGCCATCATCGGGCGGCCGGAAATATCGCGGCCCAGCGTGAAGGCGATTCTCGACTTCGCGCGCTCTGCCGCCTCAGATTCGAGGATCTCGCGCAAGTGCACGAAGGTTACCTCCGGGTTCGGCACCTCGATGCCCACAACGCCCTTGCCCGGAACCGGCGCCTCCACCCGCACGGCCAGCGCCTTCAGCGCGTAGGCCAGATCATCCGCCAGCCCCGTGACCTTGCTCACCCGCACCCCCGCCGGGAGCATTATCTCGTACCGCGTCACGCGGGGGCCCCGCCTCACGTCCACCACCTCGGCCTCGATCCCATAGCTCGCAAGAGCAGACTCGAGGATCTCTACGCTCCCCAGGGCCTCCCGTTCCGCATCCTCCGACGAGGGCGGCTCCGAGAGCAGGCTGAGCGGGGGCAACTCGTAGTTCGCGTATTCGTCGCTCCCCTCGCCTGCATCCTCCGACGACTCCACCTCAAGCAGCCTGAGCTGCGGCGCTCCGGGCTCCTCAGCCTCGGATGCTGTCTCCCCATCGGCCGGCTCCGATTCGGAGGGCTCCGCGCCTTCTTCCTCCGCCGTCGGTGGCTCCACCTTGGGCGGCTCGACCTCGCGCCGCCGTCCCTTTCGTCTCCGCGCGGGAAGCTCCGCGCGCCGCCACCCCGGAAGCTGCACAGCGCTCACCGCCCGCGCCGCAGCCCTGGCCAGCCGGCCTGCCACCCACGCACTGACCGAGAGAATGCTGATCAGCGGCGTATCCGTGATGTACCCGACGGCGCAGAGCCCCGCCAGGCACAGCACCACCGCGCCGAACGTGCCCCCGAAGAGCGGGCGCACGACCTCCGCCAGCACCACCCCGAGCAAGCCCCCCGGCTCGGCCGCGAACTCCCGGCCGAGGACGCCGGAGGCCGCTGACGTCAGCTGCCAGATGCCGAGCAGTATCCAAAGCAGAATGCCGAATCCGGTGGCGAGGCGGCCGAGCTCAATGCGCTCCCACCTGAGAACCATCGCCCCGCCGAGACCGATGATGCCGGCCGCAACCAGCGCCGCGCCCACACTGCCGACGAGGAATGCCAGTGCATGGTGCAGCAGCGGCGCGACAAGCCCAGAGCTGCGCCCCACCCCCGTGATGAGCAACATGCCGACAGTGAACAGGGCCAGGCCGAGGATCTCATAGCGAAGGCGCTTGCGAGGGCTATCCACCGGCATGGGGATGAGGCCTCGTGACTTGCCAGCGGATCGGGCCGCCCCTAGCTGCGAGCGATTTCTCATTGCGCTCAACCTCTCGTGCGTCGCAATTCAGGCCGGGTGAATCTGGGTCCTCGGCCAGACGACAATCGCCCGCGGGAAGGGGGCCACCCGCGGCTCGACTCTCACACTGAAATACCACGTCTGCGCATGACAGGACAAGGCGAACGAGGCGCCGCGGCGTGTTTCCTCCACACTCTCGGAGGGGCGCGCTTACACTCTCGTAGGAGTGGGACAGATGGTCAGTCTTGGACAAACGCTATTTGTCCGCTACTTGTCCGAATGTCCTGGGGGCAGATGAAGGGCGTTGGCGACGCCGCGGTGGACGTCCAAAATGTGTCCATGTCCGTCCACTGACCGAATGGACGTTGTTCGAGCGGCCTGGATGCCTCCGGACACGCGCGGTCACTTCTCCGTGCATCCTTGACACATGACCTCCCCGGGAGTACCATCCGCGACAGCGAGCGAGCGCCGTCACACTCGGGGCGTTCGTCGCGGCTCCAACGGGCAGGGAGGGCGCATTTCGGCGGGCGCGGTAGGAGTGTGTCCGGCAATGGCTCGTCGCAGGAAGAGGCCGAAGCCGAAGGCGAAGATGCCCCCTGACAGGGAGATACGGGAGGGGGTGGTCGAGTCGGGGATGCCGGAGGGGGAAGCGGCCGACACAGTCTCCCAACTGCTGCGCGCTTTCCGCGTGGATTTCTTCAGGCGAAGACGGAACCGGCTGTTCAACGCGGTCCAGGACAGGCTCATTGTCGTCGCGGCGAAGACCAAGGTCCTGGACGTGCTGCGGCGAGAGGCGAGCGGAAGGCGGAAGTCGTTCAACCTCGGGGACCTGCTCACCGGGATCCACCACACCGAGCTGACCAACCTGGGGGAGATCATCGTAAGGCGGGCCATTCGGG
>JALGTG010000288.1 GCA_029821495.1 Candidatus Hebobacteria bacterium | reverse complement strand
GGTGAACGAGGCGCTGCAGGAAGACCGCTAGCACCGCGCCGGATTGAGATCTTCACCTGAGGCCCGCCTTAGGCGGGCCTTTTCGCTTATCTCGGTACCGTGGTAAACTTACCTGGATTGGTTATTGCCCGATGGACGCGCGCACCCTCCGAGTTCTCGAATACGATGCTGTCCGCAAGCTGCTGCGCGGGCACGCGGCGTCTTCGGTGGGCAAGGAGCTGGCCGAGGGCATCGAACCCGTCGGCGAGCCCGAGGCCGCGCGCCGTCTCCAGTCCGAAACGGCCCAGGCGAGGATCGTGCTGACGGATGCGGGCCGGCCGCCGTTCGGCGGGGTGCACGACGTGCGGGCCCAGGTGGCGAACGCCGCCCGCGAGGGGGTGCTCTCGGGCGGCGATCTGCTCGAAGTGGCGGACACGGCCTATGCCTCGCGCCGAATGCGCACCTTCCTGCTCGATACCGCTGACTACGCGCCACTGCTTGCGCCCCGGGCGCGTGAGCTGAGCGTGTTCCAAGATATCGAGGAGGCGGTCGCAAGTAGTATAGACAATCGCGGCGACGTGTTGGACGAGGCCAGCGAGCAGCTCCAGTCGATCCGCGGGCGCATCCGGCGGCTTCAGGGCGCAGTGGAGGAAAGGCTGAACGCGACTCTTCACTCCTCCGGATACGCGCGCATGATCCAGGATCCCATCGTGACCATCCGGAGCGGCCGCTACTGCGTGCCGGTGCGAAGCGAGTTCAAGGGCGAGTTCCGCGGCATCGTGCACGACTCGTCCGCGAGCGGCGCCACTGTGTTCATGGAGCCGTTCGTCGTGGTCGAGCTGAACAATGAGCTGCGCGACGCGCGATCCTCGGAAGAGCGGGAGGTCCGCCGCATCCTCGCCGGACTGAGCGCGCTGGTGGGTGCGCGCGCGGACGAGGTAATGACCTCGCTTGAGGCGCTCGCCGAGCTGGACCTGATCTTCGCGCGGGCCGGACTTGCCAGCGAGATGGACGCGGCCGAGCCGCAGTTCAGCGGGGATGGGCGGGTTGACCTGATTGACGCCCGCCACCCGCTGCTGGCGGGGAGAGTTGTCCCCGTGAGCTTACAGCTCGGCGACGACTTCAAGGCGCTCATCCTGACGGGGCCCAACACCGGCGGGAAGACCGTGACTCTCAAGACCGTGGGGCTGCTGGTACTGATGGCGCAGTCGGGGCTGCAGGTCCCCGCCGCGCACGGGAGTCAGCTCGCCGTGTTCCGGCAGGTCTTCGCCGACATCGGCGACGAGCAGAGCATCCAGCAGAGCCTCTCGACATTCTCGTCTCACATGACGCAGGTGGTGAAGGTGCTGGCGCGGGCCGACAGTGAGTCCCTGGTTCTGCTCGATGAGATCGGGGCCGGCACCGATCCCGCGGAGGGATCCGCGCTGGCGAAGGCCGTGCTGATAGAGCTGATCGGTAGAGGCTGCCGAGTGATGGCCACCACCCACTACGGTGAGCTGAAGACCTTCGCCTACACGCAGCCCGGCGTGGAGAACGCGAGCGTGGAGTTCGATCCGGCCACGCTCCAGCCGACCTTCGAGGTGCGCATCGGCACCCCGGGGAGCAGCAACGCGTTCGCCATCGCCTCCCGCCTGGGGATGTCCGCGCCGCTGCTGCGTCAGGCCGCCGAGATGATGGGCGAGTCTCAGGTCGCGCTTCACGAGGTCATCCAGCGCGCCGAGAAGGACCAACGCGACCTCGCCGCGGAGCGCAGGGCCGCGGCCCGCGCGAGAGTGGAGCTGGAGACGGGGCGCGGGGAGTACGAGAAGCTCCTGGCGGAGTTCAAGGGCGAACGGCGCGACCTGTTGCGGAAGGCGCGCGAGGACGCGCGGCGGATCGTCCAGCGCGCCAAGCAGCGCACCGAAGAGCTGCTCAACCTCCTGCGGCAGTCCGTGCAAGAGGCGCAGGAGGCCAAGGACGCCATCGCGAGAGAGACGGAGCAGGCCGCGCAGTACGCGCCACCCGAGCCCTCGGAGGTGACCGTCGCGGCGCGGGAGGAGCTTGCCGATATCTCCGAGGAGACGACCGAGGCCACGGCGGAGGCGGAAGAAGCGCCCGCGGAGCCCGAGCCGGAGGCGGAGCCGGTGGGAGATCTCAAGCCCGGCGACGCGGTGCTGGTCCGCAGCGTCAACCAGCGGGGGAGTGTGCTCTCTCCGCCCGACGAGGAAGGAACGGCGGAGGTGCAGGTGGGCCTGCTGCGCCTTTCGGTGCCGGTCGGGGATCTGGCGCGAGTGCCGGAGTCGTTGGTGACGGTGGATCGGGCGAGGCCCGACGAAACGCACGTGAGACGCGGGCCGGTGCCGCTTGAGCTCCACCTCCGCGGCCTGCGCGTGGATGCCGCGCTGTATGAGCTGGACCGCTACCTCGACCGGGCTGCGCTCGCCGGACGCGAGCAGGTCCGAGTCGTGCACGGCAAAGGAACGGGAGCCGTCCGCGCGGCCGTGCACGAACACCTGAAGGACCATCCGCTGGTCCGATCATTCCGCCTGGGCGAGGCCGACGAAGGAGACTCGGGCGCGACCGTGGTCGAACTCGGAAGGCCGGCCGAGGAGACGGACTGACCGTGCGGCCGCCAAGAACGCCGCCCGCCCGGAGGGAGCGACTGTCAAGGCGCGCATGGATATGCCTGCAGGACGCCTTCGCGGCGCTGTCCGGCCTC
>JALGTG010000287.1 GCA_029821495.1 Candidatus Hebobacteria bacterium | reverse complement strand
CCGACGAATCCCCTTGCCGCCCACCGGCACCAGGTAAGAAGGAAGGGCCGCGCCTCCCAACGAAGTGCCTCCAGAGCTGTCAGCCCGGAGGCGACTATGCCCTGGAAGTACGCCGTCTTCACCGTCATGTGCCCGGAGCTCGACCTTGAGCAGACCGCGGCCCTGGCCGGTTCGCTCGGCCTCGACGGCCTGGAGTGGCGCGTCACCAAGAAGGTGGTGGAGCCCATCGCCGAGGTCAGCTACTGGGGCGCAAACCGCTCGACCGTTGATATCGACGACGTGGAGTCTGACCTCGCCCGCGCGAAGCAGATCGCAGATCGGAGCGGGCTGGCCGTGCCCGTCCTCGGCACCTACATGAAGTGCAGTGAGCTGGAGACAGTGGAGCGTGCCATGCGCGCCGCGGCCGCAGTGGGCTGTGCCAAGCTCCGCGTCGGCCCCTCCTCCTATGATGGCTCGCGTCCCTACGCGGACCTGTTTCACGAGACGCTGCGGAGCTTCGAGCAGGTGGCCGAACTGGCCAGGAGCTACCGCGTCCAGGCCTGCATCGAGATGCACATGGGAAACATCACGCCGTCGGCGGGCCTCGCCCACCGACTCGTCTCCCACTTCGACCCGGCCCAGGTCGGTGTCATCTTCGATCCGGGCAACATGGTCGTGGAGGGGCACGAGAACTACCAGATGGCACTCGAGCTCCTCGGCCCGTACCTGAGCCACGTTCACGTCAAGAACTGCATGTGGCTCAACACGGGCGAGGAGGACGGTGTCGCCAAGTGGGAGTGGAAGATGGCGGCCGTCAAGCAGGGCCAGGCGGACTGGACGGCGATCGTGGCGGCACTTAAGAAGGTCGGCTATGACGGCTGGCTCTCCTTCGAGGACTTCTCCGACGGCGACACCGCGACGAAGCTCTCCGACGCCCTCGCCTATCTGAAGGAGCTCGAGGCCTCACTCTAGCCTCACAGACGCTCAGTGGCTACTGTACTCATCAAACCGGTCGGGGATAGCTGCAACCTCGCTTGCACCTACTGCTTCTACCATCCCGGCACTGCTAGGGGACGCCGCCCCATGGGCGAGGCCGCCCTGACCGCGATGACGCGCGCCTTCCTCTCCGAGGGATCGTCCCCTATGGTATTCGCCTGGCAAGGCGGCGAGCCAACCCTCGCAGGGATTGAGTTCTATCAGCGCGCCCTCGCCCTGCAGCGCCGCTTCGCCGCCGACGGCCAGCGCGTCGTCAACACCCTCCAGACTAATGGTGTGCTGATAGACGATGACTGGGCGAAGTTCCTGAGACAAGAACAGTTTCTGGTCGGCCTCAGCATCGACGGCCCGGCCGAGCTGCACAACGCAATGCGCCACACCGCGGATGGAAGGCCTTCCCACTCTTCGGCCGTGAGAGCGTGGGAGCTGCTGCGGCGGCGGGAGGTAGCCGTCAACATCCTCGGGGTCGTCAGCCGCGCCAACCGCGACGCGCCCAAGGAGGTCTACACCCACCTCACCCGCGAGCTGGGCGCAGACCACCTTCAGTTCATCCCATGTGTCGAATGGACACCGTCCGGAGAGCCGACGGACTTCTCTGTCCAGCCGGGCGACTACGGCCGCTTCCTGGTCGCCCTCTTCGACCTCTGGTCGGCAGAAACGGAGCGTCAGGTCTCCATCAAGCTCTTCGACGACCTCGTGCTGTTCTTCGCGGGCAAGCCGATGCGAGACTGTATGCACCGGCCCACCTGTGACAGCCACCTCGTCGTGGAGCGCGACGGGTCTGTTCATCCCTGCGACTTCTTCGTTGGCGAAGAACACGTCCTCGGCAGCATCCTGGAGCACACCCCCACTCAACTCCGCACCACCGACCGCGCGCGCGCCTTCCAGAACCGAAAGGCCGATCACAGCCCCGCGCCTTGCGCCGACTGCCGCCACTTCGACGTCTGCCGCGGCGGATGCTGCAAGTTCTGGCACCCCGCCGACGGAGGTGGCTTCGCGCAGTACCTCTGCTCCGACATGCTCCACTTCTTCGACCAGCGCCGGGGGCAGTTCGAGCAGATGGCCGCGGCCATCCGCGCCCGCTGGCGCCAGTGGGGCGCTGCCACAACTCCCTGACTCAGCCGCAGACACTGGAGATGCAACATGAAGCGGCAGTGGCCAAACATCCTCCACATCATCGTCCACGACCTAGGGCGCCACCTCGGCTGTTACCGCCGCACCGATGTCCCCAGCCCGAACCTGGATCGGCTCGCCGCCAATGGCATCCGCTTCGAGAACTGCTTCACCGCCTCCCCTCCCTGCAGCCCGGCCCGCGCCTGCCTCATGACTGGGCGCTACGCGCACTCGAACGCCGAGATCGGTCTCGTCAACCTTGGCTTCGACCTGCCCGAGGAGGAACGCACCATCGTAGACTACCTGAACGACGCTGGCTACCTCACGGCTAACATCGGGCTTCAGCACGAGCGCTCCAATCCGCTCGCCAATCGCTACCAGCACGACGATCACCAGTCGGGCGCCTGCGAGGTCGTCGCGACGAAGGCGGCGGACTTCCTGAAGCGGCAAGCCAAGCCCCGCGAGCAGCCCTTCTACCTCAACGTCGGTTTCTTCGAGGTGCACCTCCCCTTCGGCCGCCCCGAGTACGTGCCTGGCGATCCCGCCCGAGTGACCGTTCCGAAATGGCTGCCAGACAACTCGGGCGTCCGCGAAGAGCTCGCGCGCTTCCACGG
>JALGTG010000003.1 GCA_029821495.1 Candidatus Hebobacteria bacterium | reverse complement strand
ATTCGCATCGGGTCGGACCGCGCACCGGAGGTCCTCCTCCGCTCGGAGAGCGGGCTCGCCACGGCTATCGCTCAAGCTGATGGTGCGCTCTACGTCGGGACCTCCGCCCCCTGTTTGCTCTACAAGGTCGGGCCGAGCCGGGCCCCGGCCGGCGAGCTGGAATCCGAGGCGTTGGACGCGGGGCGAACTGCTCGCTGGGGCCGCATGGACTGGCTGGCGAAGATGCCGGAGGGCGCCCGCGTGGATGTCACCACCCGCTCCGGCGACTCGCCGCTGCCCGACGATCACTGGACGCCCTGGACGGCTCTCGGCAGCGACAGAGCCATTGCGAGCCCTCCTGCCCGCTATCTACAGTATCAGCTCAGGCTCGCGACCGAGGACACCGCTACGACCCCTGTCGTTGAGCAGATGCGCATCTCGCACCGACCGCAGAACCGCCGGCCCGCCTGCGCGTTGAAGACCCCGAAAGGCGGAGTGAGACTGTCGAAGAAGGCGACGGTTGCCTGGCAAGGGAGAGATCCCGACAATGATGCGCTGTCCTATGGCGTCGCCATCTCGAGCGACGTTGGCGAAACGTGGGAGCACCTGAAGCAGAACCTGCGGGAAGACAAGTACGAGTGGGACACGACGGAGCAGGAAGACGGGCGCTATCTCCTGAGAGTGACGGCCAGCGATGCGCTCAGCGCGCCGTCCGAGCCCCAGAGTGCGAAGGTCTCAGCGGCAATCTGGGTCGACAACACCGCGCCGGAGGTGGGGCTGCTGCGAAGTTCACTGATCGTGGCCGAGGATGGGCGCGTCGAGGTTTCGGGGTGGGCGCGGGACGCGCTCTCGCCGGTTCGGAGCGTGGAATACCGCGTTGATGATGGGAACTGGACGTCGCTGGCGCTAAGTGGGATAGAGAGTTCGCTGGCGGGTGTCTACGTTACAGATGTGTCCATTGCCACAGAGGCCCTAGAGGCCGCCTCCCACTCTCTCGAGATCAGGGCCTTCGACGCGGCCGGCAACGTTGCCACAGACAGCATGCAGGTTGAAGTTGCCGAGAGGAAGCCGGCCGCGGGCGCGAAGGCCGAGACGGAGGAGGGGGCGGGGGCCGAGACACCCGAGGAGTAACCAGAACCAGGCGACAGGCGTTCAGCGACGGCCGCGTCCCCGGCGATGGCGCTTGCCCCAGAACGGCCGGGGGAGCCAGGAGGTGGGAGGGGGCGGTGCGACTGTGCTCCTTCCTCTCAGGCGCACGTAGATGTCGCGGGCGATCTCTCGATCCACGGCGACGTGGCTCTGTTCGATCTGGAAGACGTACGAGGGCGACTTCTGCAGCAGCCTTATGGGCGTCCCCGGCACCGCGCCCAGGGCCATCATCCTCTGCACGGTCTCTCTCCGGCGCCCGCGGATGTAGGCTATCACGCCTTCTTGTCCGGGGAGAAGGTCGGCCAGCGCAGACACGACCCTGCTCGCCTCTTGCGCGCCGGCCCGACAGCACTCGCCGGGAGGGATGGGGCTGCCGTGGGGGCAGACCTTGGGGTGGCCCAGAAGGGTGCAGATCTCGTCGTCGATTCCCCTTCGCAGCAAGTGCTCGAACTTGCAGGCAGTCTCTGTCGCCACCCCCTTACCAACGTTCAGCACGTCCACGAGCAGGCGCTCTGCCAGCCTCTCTCGCCGGACGATTGCAGCCGCCTCTTTCTCGCCTTCGTCGGTCAATGAGAGCTGCCCCGACGTCTCACGCACCAGGCCCTTCTCCTCGAGTTCCCCCACCGCCTCCTCCGGGGCCTCGCCCGCCCGGTCCGCCGGCGCTGGGTGTTCCTCCTCTGATTCGCGCCTCTGCCAGATGCCTGCGAGGATCTCCTCGGCGCGTTCGCTCAGGTTTCTGTCAGGCATCAGATCTGCACTCCAATACTCAGCAGGATAACGTTAAGCAGGAAGCCCACGCCGAAGGCGAAGGGGAGAATCAGTCCTGCCACTGCGAGTGCCGTGCGCCAGCCTCGCTCTCGGATCATGACCAGGAACTGGGCGATGCACGGCACGAAGAGTGTGATTGTGACCATCGCCACCACGAGGGGGACGCCCGACATCACCTCCGAGGGTCGCGCCAGGTCGAATATCCGGGCGGCGCCATAGTCGCGGCGGAAGAAGCCGAACAGGAACGCGTCGGCAGCGGCATCGGGAAGCCCCAGCGCGTTGACCGCGGGACGCAATACCGTCAGCGCCAGTTGGAAGAGACGGGTCAGCTCGCCGATCCAGATGACGATGCTCGCCACCAGGAAGAGCGGGATGACCTCGGCGGCATACCAGCGGAGGCGTGCGAAGGTCTTCGTCGCCACATTGCGCAGAGAGGGCCAACGCATGGGCGGGATCTCGAGGTAGAAGCGGGGCGTTTCGCCCGGCAGGAGACGGGCCGCCAGTGCCCCGGACAGGAAGAAGACGCCCAGAATTACGACGCCCCATATCGCGAGGCCGAGGGGGTGTCGGGACAGAAGCCCGAGGATGACGCCGAGCTGGGCCGAACATGGTATCGCCAGCGCCAGCAGAAGGGTGGCGATGACCCGCTCGCGACGCGTCTCCAGAACGCGCGTCACGAGGGTCGCCATCGTGTCGCAGCCCAGACCGAGCACGATGGGGATGACTGCGCGCCCGGAGAGGCCGATGCGCTTGAAAAACCGGTCCACCAGCAGGGCCAGCCGCGGCAGATAGCCGCTGTCCTCCAACACCGCAAAGGTGAGGAAGAACGCTCCCACCAACGGCAGCACGATGGCAATGGCATAGCGCAGCCCGAGCGTGATGAGTCCATACTCGCCCACGAAGAGCTTCGACCAGGTCGGCCAAGGCAGCAAGCGCTCGACGATGTGCGTGCTTGCCGGCGTCACGTAGCGCGCGAACACTTGGTGCTCCAGGAAGTCCACCATAACGCCGGCGCCCAGCTTCCCCACAAACAGGTAGAGCCCGACGTAGAGCACCGCCGCCAGCATCAGCATCCCGGCAACAGGGTGCATCGCCAACCGGCCCACGGACTCGCCGAAACCGGGCTTGACAGCGCGGGACGAACCGCGAACCGCCCCATTTGCGGCTCCCTCAGCGGCCTGCCGCCGCGCGAGTGCGATGGGGTAGGCGAGCGGGTGGCTGTACTGCGCCTCCGCATCCGAGACCACGCGCTCGATGTCCGACGCGGCCTCAGCGTTGGCCCGACGCACGCGTTCCCACGTCCCCGGATCTCGCTGCAACAGCAGCAGTGCGACCGCGCGAGGTGCAAGGCCGTAATCGCCGCGAAGCAGCTCCGCGATCTCCGCAATCGCAGACTCGATCCACTCTGGATAATCCACGCGGTAGTCGGAAGGAACCGGGATCTCCCCAGCTACGAGGGCGCGCAGCCCGTCCATCCCAACTCCGCTTACGGCGGCCGTTGCGACGACGGGCACGCCGAGGTCGGCCGAAAGCCTGTCGGTATCCACGCTCAGCCCCGCCCTTTCGGCCTCATCTATGACGTTGAGGTTGACAGCAACGGGAATGCCGGCCTCCAGGAGCTGGAAGGTCAGAGGGAGTGCGCGGCGCAAGTTCTTTGCGTCGATCACGTGGAGGACCATGTCGGGGGGATCGTCCGCCAGCAGGTCCCGAGCCACGCGTTCATCCTCCGACAGCGGAGCCAAGGAGTACGCGCCCGGGCTGTCCACGATCTCCAACAGCACATCGCCGATGCGGGCCTCCCCCCGTGCCACCTCAACTGTGGTGCCGGGGTAGTTCGAGACAACGGCGTAGACGCCTGTGAGTTGGTTGAAGATGACGCTCTTGCCCACATTCGGCGAGCCGAACAGAACCAGCCTCCGGCTCTTGGAGGGCGCAGCCAGCGGACACGTGTCGCAATGACACCCGCGGGCTCGGGCCAGCAGTCCGCGGGCAAAGTCAAGCGCGCCCAAGGTCGCCTGACCTCCTCGCCGGCCGGCGCCGCGCTCGCTGAGCGCGGCGGACCCTTATGCTGGCTGCCACCTTCGGGCCGAGCGGCTGAGTGTCGCCCTCAACGTCCATGATTACTGTACCGTCGAGAGGCTCTCGGGCCTTGACTCTGACACGCGCGCCCGGCAGGAGCTTGCGCTCGGTGAGGTGGCGGATGACCTCGGGAGACTCGTCCTCGAGGCGCGTGACGACGAGGGCGCGGTTCAGCGGCGCCTCCGCCAGGCTCATCGTCCGGTCCGCCGCGGCTGGGTCCAGTGGATGCCCGTGGGGACAGACCTTCGGTTCGCCCAGGGTTTCCGCGATCCTGGCCTCGAGGGCCGGGGAGACAGCGTGTTCCAGCCGGCGCGCCTCATCGTGCGCCTCGGCCAGCGGCACCCCCAACACGTCCGTGAGGAGTCTCTCCGCCAGCCGATGTCGGCGGATCACCTCGCGAGCGTGCCGCTGGCCGGACCGTGTCAGCGCGATGTCTCGATATCGCCGGTAGGTGATGAGTCCCAGCTCCGACAGGCGTCTCAGCATCCCGGTCACGGATGCCGGAGTCACCTCGAGCTGCCGCGCAAGGGCGGTAGTCGATACCCCTTCTGGCGTGGCGCTGAGACGATGAATGGCTTCGAGATAGTCCTCTACGGAGTCTGAGAGTTCCACCGGAGATGGCATCTCGCGCCTCCTTTAGGACGGCCAACCTCGATGTTTAGTCGCGCCTAAGATTATACCACAGTCGGGCGGCAGGTCAACCGAGGTCCAGGCGGGTGTTTGTTGTGGCGCGCGGGGGTAAATGGCACTGCGGGTGGTTTTCGTGCGCGATCAGTGGCACTGGGTGGTTTGCCCTCTGCGCGATCAATGGGAATGGCGCCTGACGCCATTGCGCCCTGCCGGCACGCGCGCCGTCGCCTACTGCCTTCAAGTGCGCTGCAGAAAGCGAAGGGGCGGGAGCTAAGCTCCCGCCCCACATGTCGTCTAGTCGGACCTTCACTTCGCACTAGCGCACGATGGTCTGTTCCTCGTCTTCCTCAAGTCTCTCCCGACGGAACTGAAGGCGGTTGAACCGGAGCGGCCGAACGTGGCGGCGCCTGAACAGCTCCACGTGGACAACGCCCTCCTCGTACACCAGGGCGGATCCCATGATCTCGCGGCCGCGGAGCTCCCACAGCGTCCCTGCGCCCGGGCTTGGCCCGCGGGACCTCTCGGCCCGTCCCATGTCGATCAGCCACTTCTTGATGCGAACGGCATCTAGCGGCTGACCCGCCGGCCCAGGCCGATCCAGCACGTCTATCACATACGACTCCAGCAGCTTGGGCCACAGTGTTAGGAAGAGCGAGCGCGAGCCGAACAGATCGGCGGCGATAATCTCTGTCCCAACGCAGGCGACTGCACCCCGCGCCCTTGGATGATCGGCCGCGAAGTCGGAGAGCGCGCGGACATAGGGGCGCAGCTTGTCCTGCACTTGTTCGCTCTCTTGAATCGATCGAAATGCCCCTGTCTCGCTCTGCGCGCCCAGGCGGCTCTGCTCTTCTGCCACTCTGGACCACACTGCTCCTTGGTCGGCCTGCTGCCGCGCCTTGCGCACCTCCGGCGCGACGAGCGCGCCCGCGCTGCTGAAGGTGTCTGTCTTGGCGACCCAGCGTCCCTGCTCCACGCAGTACACGGGGACCACGAGGTCTGCTCCAGGCGGCACCACCAGATCGTGCCCGACGATCCGGTCCTGCTTCGCGCCGAGCAGCATCTCTCCCCCCATAATGAAGATGGGCTCGTCTGCACGGCTGCGCAGGCGCACTCGGTTCACCTCGGCGCGGTCGAGCTCGACGATCTCCAGCAGCCCCTGCTTCAGCGCCTTGTCGAGACCGAGTTCGACGGGAGGCACTATCACGCCGTCCGCGAACACGGGGAAGATCGTCAGGTGCGCATAGCGCTGCGGCCGACCGACCTGAAGGCGCGAGGCGTAGGCGTCGATCGCATCCGACAGAGAGGGGGGCCGCACCAGCATCTCCGTCGTCTCGGCCGCCGCTCCTGCACTTTCGTCCACCGCCAGGCTGCCCAGGAGCAAGAGGCCGGACAGCACCAGCACGGCAATCACAGCATGCACTATGCGTGTCGTCATATCTACTGCCTCCTCGCAACTCCGCACTAACGTACCTCCAACGCGATGGGCTGCGCCGTTGCCTCGATCTCCGGATTGTAATACCGATATACTCGGGATGCCGGAGTCGCCGCCTTGATCGGGAACTTCGCCCGCAGACGGTACGAGAACTCCAGCGGCTTGCGAGAGGCCAGGCGGTCGAGGTAGATGATGATCTGGCGCGCGGCAACCGTGTACTTCTGGATCGTCTTCTCCGCCACCAGCCCCTGCAAGTCTTCCGTCATCACCTCGAAGCCCGGCGGCAGGCCGAGATCTATGACCACCATGTTGCAGTCGCGCGGCGCGTTGTTCACCACCCGAACCGAGGCCGTCACGATGTCGTCGGTCGCCAACTCCGTTCGATCGTACTCAACATCAATCGTGAGCAGCTCTTGCGCGGGCGGCTCCACCATCTTCCATGGCATGTAGTACTTAGCGACTATCTGGTAGAGAGCGGTGCCTTCTCCGTCCAGCGCAATCCGCACGTTGTTCTTGCCTTCCCTCACCAAATCGCGCGCGTCCACCTGCCGAACGACCTCATAGTCGGCCTCCGTGATGCGGAACGAGCCTGCTCGCTCGCCGTTCACCTCGATCTCGACGGTGGCGTCGATCTCCTCGGCCGCCCTCTGCAGCGAGAGCAGCAGCGCCTTCAGCGACCAGACCGTCGCCTGTGTGGTCTGCCACGTGCCGAAGCTGTCCTTCGACCGAATCAGATACGTGATGGCCTTGTTCGTCAGGTCAACGTGCCGGCCGGACTTCACCAGCGCATAGGTGGCCAGCGCGGTTGTCTCCAGATCGGCCGAGCCGTCTTGGGCAGAGGTGAAGGTCGGCCCTGCGGCTCGCCAGTAGGCGACGTCGTCCTCGACAATGGCCAGCCTGGCGAGAGCGTCGACGACCCAGCCCGCAGTGGCCGAGTCGGGCTCGGCGGCGAGGCAGGCGTTCGCGATGACCGCGATGGCATAGGCATCTTCCGCGTCGTGCCAGTGCGCGTCGAGGTACTGAAGGGCTCGCTCGAGTCCCGGGCCCTCATGGCCGGACTCCGCAAGGGCCCAGGTGACATAGGCAGTGACCCTGAGGGTGTCGGTCTGGCGATTGATGATCCCCTCGGCGATGCCCCCCTCATCCCGCTCCCACGTGCCGTCCTTCTGCTGGAGCCCGGCAAGCCAGTTCTGGGTTCGTGTGATGACGTTCTCGTCCACCTCGTGCACGCAGCTCATATCGCGGAATTGCATCAGCCCGTAGGAGGTGAGCACCTTGTGGGCCGGCGCATTGCCGAACCACGAGAACCCTCCGCCTTCGACCTCGTAGGAGAGCAGGCGCTGGTAGCCGACGTTGATGTACTGCTCCGCCTTCATCTGAATCTCGGGCGTGATCTTCTTCGTGGACTTCATGTAGTCCATCACCAGCACGTTCGGATATGTCACCGAGCTGGTCTGCTCGAAGCAGCCGAACGGCATCCGCAGCATCGAGTCGAGCCCCTCGACGGCCTGGCTGAAGAGCCCCGGGTAGATCTTCACCAGAATCGTAGACGCGTCCGGGATCGCCTCCTTCGGGATCGTCACTTCCTTCGCCACCGTCCCTGTGAGCCGGTCGTTCCACGTGTCCCGGCGCTCCTCGCCATCGGGCAGCACCTCGATCCGTCGCTTGATGGCGTCGCTCAGGTGTGATCCTTTGGCCCACACGGTCAGTGCATTGTTGCCGATCTTCTTCGCGCGAATGCGATAGTAGACGACGCGAATATCCGACGCCGCCAGGTCCAGCGACTTCTCTGCCTCGTCCCCGACCAGCTCGAACCAGGGCTGGCGTTCCAGAGACAGCTTGACCGTCTGGGACTCAGGCAGATAGTTGTAGACCGCGATCGGAATGGAGATCTCGTCGTTCTGTGTCAGCGCCACCGGCAGGTCTATGTCGATGAAGAAATCCTGGAACACTCGCAGCCCTGTAGTCGAGCTGCCGAGCTGGCCGCGCTGCGACGACGCCAGCGCCTGCATCCGCCAGGTGGTGATCGAGTCCGACATCTCTACCGTCACGGTAGCCCGAACATGCTGGTCGGTGATCACTGACGGATTGACGTACATGGTATCAGGGAAGAACTGGCGCAGCCGCACCTGCGGCTGTCCGGCCGCTTCCGGCTCCGCGGACGCGGGCGCCGCCATCGGCATCGCTTTGGCCTCGTCCACGCTCATGTCGGCGGCGCGGAACCTAGCGCCCCCCATGCCGCCGCCTCTGCCGCCGGCGCGACCGGCGACCGCAACCCCCTCCGCGAGCAGTCGCATCCGGCCGCCCTTCGCCCACTGGCCGATACCCCTGATGTCGTCCTTCGTGTCCCATTTGCCGTCCGGGCCGGCCGATTCCAGCCAGCACTGCGTCCTGTGCCACCGCACCCGATAGGGGTCACCCCACCGATCCCGCAGGTCGCTCCGGCTGAGCAGCCCTTCGTCCACAAGCACGGAGATGTCGGCATCTTCCTTCAGATACTGCCGGTGGCGCTCGTAGTATCTGCGCAGCGCGCGGTCGATCTTCTCCGCGTCCCGCGCGATCTGCTTCACCCACGCCTCCATTGCCTCTCGCAGCCGTTCCTCGTACGTGTTCACAGTCAGAGTGTGCGGATTGCGCTGCTCCGCGGCTGCAAATAGCACCGCCGCTGCCCGCTGCCGCGCCGCCTCCCCTGCCTCCGCCTGCCCGGGCGCAAACGGCAGGCGCCCAGTGACGACGCCCTCCGTCGTGAAGCCGTGAATCTCGTACCGCGGCTTCAGCAACTCCTTCTCCAGTGCGAAGTAGATGCGCTCCAGCCCCGGCTGCATCTCCTGGAGCGCGAACACGCTCTCGTCTACAATCGTCACCCCGAGCGCAGCCTGCACGGCGCGCCCGGACTGGTCGCGAACCGCGAAGCTCAGCTCGGCCGGGTCGCCGGGCCGGTAGGTCTCCTGGTTCGGCCGCACCTCCACCACGAGGTCGTCGGCAGGCTCCACGTACAGCAGCCGCGTATCGCGGATGATGTTCTCGTCGGGCAGAATCTGGTAGGCGTGGACTTGAAGCGTCCCCTGTAGATCGTGCGTCAGCGGGAGCTCGAACTCCGACCGGCCGCCTTCGAGGTCAACCGTCTGAGTCAGCACGGTCTGATTGTCGCGGATCACGTCAACGTAGGTCGTGCCCCGCTGCTTGGTGGAGATGACTGTGAACTCGACCGCGTCGCCGACCTTGGCGAGGGCGCGGGAGGCGCGGAGGAGGAGGGAGCCACTCGGCGTGGGCTGCGCAGGGAGCTCGATGAAGCGCGGTTCCGTACGCATTGGCTCAAGAAGGCTGACATCGAGACCGGCGAAGGTCTCGCGTTGTGTGATAGACTTCAGCGAGCCCCGCGTCCCTATCTCCATGATGCGGGGCTGGGAAGTCACACGGACCTCCGCGATGCCGGCAGCGTCGGTCTCACATATCCCTGGCGAAGTGGCCCACCACTTACCAGGTCCCTCCAGACCCTTGCTCAGGAAGTAGGTATCTATCTTCCCCTTTACAGGTGTCCCATCGGGCCTGCTAAGAACAACGTAGAGCACGTTGTCCAAGCCCGGCTTGATCTCACCCGACTCCGGCACAACGGTGATGATCACGGGGTCCTTCGCCACCGGCACCATCTCGGTGACCTTCTCCGTATGCTCCGCTTTGTCGGTCACCTCGCAGTCGAGCTTCACAAAGGCCTTTCCCTGCTCCAGCGGCTGCCCGACGAAGTGCGTCGGCAGCTCCGTCTCGAACTTGAATGTCCCGTTCTCGTCAGTCTTCCCCTTGATCTCCGCAACTTCGTTGAACCCGACATCGAAGGTGGAAACGGTGATGAGAACATCCGAATGCGAGGTCGCCTTCCCGAAGAAGTAGTCGCACTGCACCTTGCCGGTCATCGTCTCTCCGGGCAGGTAGTACGAGCGATCCGTCGTCAGGTCCACCTTGAACTTGGGCAGCACGTACCGCTTCACCTCAACACTTCGCTCCGCGCTCCCTTCCTCCATCACCGCGCGCACCTTGTAGCGGCCCATGTTGATCTCATCGGCCAGCACGAACTCCGCCGATACGAGACCGTACTCAGATGCCTCGATGGCCTTCTTGAAGACCTTGTTGCCTTTCGAGTCCTCAACCTCGAGAGTGATGGGCGCGCCCGCCGCGGGCCCCATCGAGGGCCGCACGAGCGCCAGCGCGCGTATGTGTATCGTCTGACCCGGCTGATACAGCGGCTTGTCCGTCGTCAGCAGAAGCCGCGTCTCCCGAGCGATGGTTACGCTGCGCTTGACATCGTCTATCCCGAGCCGCGACACCACGCGTACCGAAAGCTCGTACGTGCCCGGATTCAGGTTGGGCACCATGAGCTTCGCGTCCAGCGTGCCGTCCTTCAGCGGGCCGCTGTACAGGCTCATCTTGCCGATTGCCTGCTGGTCGGTAGGTGTCAGCCCGATGTGAACCGCCCCGGGAACCGGCTCCCCCGTCTCGTGGTTAGTCGCGACTACGCGCAGCGATGCAGGGCCGCCGGCCAGCCAACGGGACTGTCCCAGGATCACGGTTTGCAGGGGTGAGATCTCCGACTCGGAAGCCGTGGGCCCTGCCCCCAGAGAAACCGACAGCACCGCCGCAGCGCCTATGATTGCCGCCCATTTGACCAGATGAGCAGTCGTCTTACCCATGATGCAACTCTCCTTGGCTGGCTTGGAGCACTTCGGCCTCGCTCAACCCCTTAGACCAACTCAGAGTCCGGAATGTTCCACGGGCGCTCGGCATCCAAAGAAGAAGCGGCGGACCTTCGCCCGCCGCTTCGCGCTCTTCACCTGTTTCTCGCAGCCGCCGTCACCAACTGGCGATGTGTATGATCCCGTCCTCATACTGCAGCACTAGGTCGAGAGCATCGCCCAGGAACCGCAGAGGCACCACCGCGCGGTTCGTCCGGAGCTCCGCGGGCGCACCCATCGCCGTCCACCCTCCGTCGACCTCCGCTCGGTCGCTGCCGATCGTCACCGCGACCTCGTGGCCGCGAGCGACCGCGCTCGCGCGCTTCTCGGCGGATTCCCACACCACACTCCCGCCGGACTCCTCGATCACCGGGCGGAACTCCACCATCGCCCGCCCCTCAGCAATCGTGGTCGGGACCTCGGTGGCGAGCGGGCGATTGTCGAAGTAGACGGGCGCAGCCGGAATCATCAGCCGCTGCCCCGGGTGGATCATGTTGGCGTCGGACAGCCCGTTCGCCCGGGCGATTGCCTTGGGTGAGACGCCGTACTCCGACGCAATCGCCCACAGCCAGTCGCCGACCCGAACGACATGCACAACTTCCGCTGGCGCTGGCGCGGCGGTCACCTTCGGGGTAGGGATTCGCTCGATGGGACGTGGCGGCAGCATCGCAATCTGAGCGGCGGCGGGCGTTGGACTGGAGGCCTCGACTGCCGGCGCCGACGTCGCTGCCGCGGGCCGCTGGCTGCCAACTGCGACGCTGCGTGCCGCCGGCGCGACCGGAGCCTGCTCCTCGACGGGAAGGGCCGGTAGAAGCGCCACTGCTATCGGCGCCGCCTCGGGGACGCGGGCCTGCGCTCCCATCGCATCGAGGCAGCTCACCGCGGGCATCTCGCCCTCCGCGGGGATGACGGTCGGCTCGGCTGGCGGCCCTGAGGAGGCCATCTCGGAAGGGGCCGCCTCCTCCGCGCCAGCCGGAAGCGTCGCGATCTCGACTGGCTGCACTCGTCCCTTCTGCTCCGCCCGCAGTGGCGACGGCGGATGCATTAGTTCGCCGGTCGCGCTGACAAACGGCGCCGTCCCAGGCGCCCCAACCTGCGGATCGGCCATCGTTATCGTAGTGGCAGCAGGTGTCAGGCTCTGTGTGCGCATCGGCGGCGGGACGGTCGGCTGCTTCGCGCGTGCCGGCGGCCAGTCCCGCGCGGTGGTGGACCGAGGTCGCTCGCGCGAGCCGGCCGCGGCCTCCCGCATCGACGTGGGCCCGCTTGGGTTGTCCACTCTGACCTGAACCGGCGGCGACAGAGCCTCCCCGCCGCTGCCGAGGTAGGCTTTCACCTGTAGCTCGTGCAGCCCGTTCAGGTAGCGAGTTGTATCCCATACGTACGTGAACGGCTGCATGTTGGTCATCGCCTTGAAGACGTCGTCAATCAGGAAGATCACGTACCTCACGGAAGCCGGCCGATCGGGCACCACTTCGATTGGCGTCCTGCCGGCGACGGTCGTTCCGGGCTCCGGGGAGAGGATGCGGACTCCGCGGTTGATCTCCACAGGTCGCCGCGTGAGGAGCACGGAGATCGTCTGCTCCGCGACTTCCCCCGCGGTGTCCACGGCCCTGACCGTGATATCGTGGCTCCCGTCGGCATATTCTGCGGCCACCCATACGAAGGAGACCGCGCCGCTTTGCTCCGGCGGGTCAATACTGTGCAGGGCCACCGTCCTGCCGTCCAGGACCAAGCTCACCTGCTGGATCGCGGCATCCTCGGACGCCTCATAGGCAGCCTGCACATCGGCCCTGTCGGTGGCGATGGTGAGGCCCTCGTGCGGCCACGTGATGGTGATGACGGGAGCTGCGTTGTCGACTGCTGCGAGTGCTGGGATGGCGAACAGCGAGACAGCCAAAACGGCCAAACCCAGAGTACGCTTCACGGCGGCGCTCCTTATACTGCATCTCGAGCGTCCCGGCGATCCGAGGACGCCCAGGCACCCGCCGGATCCGTCCCCAGCGAGCACTCGCATCATAGCACGCCGCGCGGCGCACAGTCAACGCGGCCCAGTGCCCGGTATTCCTCAGTTATCATACATAGATGACAGGTAGGCTGGCCCGAGGGCTCGCCCCAGGGAAGCAAGCGGCGGGAGTGGCGCCAGAGAGCTGCGAGAGGAGAGAATGGGGCGCACCACGGCCGAGGACGAGTAGCGCCGCCCAACTGCCCACCTATCCGCGAGACGCTGGCGGCCGCGAACCGCCAGGAGTCCTAGCAGTCCAGGTTGAAGGCCCGGGTAATGTAGACGGCCATCTGGTCCCGAGAGCAAGGACGGTTTGGGTGGTACAGGTCGTCCGGGTACCCGGAGACCACACCCGCGCCGGCCAGGTACTCTACACTCCTGTAGGCCCACGAGTCTGTAGGCACGTCGGCGAAGGTCGGCGCTTCAGGGGGCACGTACTCGCTGAGCCCACTCTCTCCCCCCGCCAGCGCGCGCGCTATGAACACCGACATCTGCGCCCGGTCCAGCAGGTCGCCCGGATGATATGAGCCGTCTTCGTAGCCCTGCACGATCTCGCACTCATGCGCATACTCGATGTACCGCCAGGCCCAGTGGTCCAACCCCACATCTACGAACGTAGGCTCGTTCGGCCCGGGCGGCACTGCCTCGTCACCCTCCGCCAGCGCGCGCGCGATGTAGACGGCCATCTGATCGCGAGCGACCGGCGACGCCGGGCGGAACAGGTGATCGCCATATCCACGAACGATATCGGCCTGCTTTGCGGCCTCGATCTCGCATACGGCCCAGTGGTCGGCCGGCACATCCAGGAAGGAACTCACGCTGATGGTCGCCCTCACAGCATCGCCGAAGCGCCCGGCACCGCCTTCCTGGCACATCTGCCACGCAGTTTCGTAGAAGCCGAACCCATCCGGGACGGAGAGAGAGAGCAGAAACGAGTGCTCATGCCCAGGTGCGATTGCCTCGCCCGGCAGCAATTCCACACGATTGAGCACGGGATCTATCGGCGCCTGGCACGCAGCTTGTGCCAGGCAGTAGCCGTCCGCACGCCGCCATGTGGACTCGCCGGTGTTCGCGAAGGTGAGACAGAGAGTCAGCGTTTCGCCGCGAACCGCAGCCGCAGGGATCTGTGCTGAAACCGGCATGGCATCGGCCGGCGGATCGCTAAGCCGGAAGTCCACGCCCGGTGCGTCCGCTCCCTCCAGAACCGTGACCGCCTCTCGCTCGGCACACGAGTCTTCAGATTGAGCTGTGACGCGATAGCTCCCAGGAGGCAGGTTTGCGATGCGATATGCTCCCGCCGGCCACTGCGCGGCGACACTGATGGCCGCCCCTCCCTCCTGCGGCACCGCGGCGACCGACGCGCCCAGGGCCGGGCTTCCCCGCAGCAGCACCCGCCCCACGATGCTGCCTAGGCCATCACCCATCGGTGCAGCGCCTGCCAGGAGAGCCGGCAGACTGAGCGCTCCATACCCTCGCCCTGGGTCCCACCCAGCCGGGGCCGCCTCCCCCGCGGCCGCGCTGCGCTGCAGCGCCTGCCAGATCTCTGTTCCCTCGCGCCCGGTACTGGGCCGAACGTCGTTCATGCCCGCGTAGAGGGCAGCCCCCGCGGCGACGTGCGCGGCCGCCTGGGAGGTCCCGAAAGCGTACCCGTACGGGTTCCCGCTGAGGTCCTGCCTCAGAGTGCACGCATATGTGGGCAGGGTCGAGTAGATGCCGGCGGCTTCATCGCCACCGGGAGCCGCGACCGCGACGTGTCCGCCTCTGCTCGAGTAGTCAGCACGCGAGCCGGATGCAGTTGTCGCGGCGACCCCGAAGACGTGAGGGCACGCGGCGGGGAAGACTGGTTCTGCGGCGCCGGTATCGCCCGCGGGAGCCACGATGAAACAGCCCCGGTGCCAAGCATAGTCCACTGCGTCTTGGAGAGCCTGAGACCACGTAGGACCCGAGAATCCTGTCAGGATGATCGAGCATCCCTGATTGGCGGCATGAGTGATCGCGCGCGCGATGTCCGCGTGCGTGGCCGCCCCGTTCGCTTCTGCGACCTTAAGCGGAAGCAGACGCACAGGATACCCAATGCCGGCGATGCCGCTACCCGCCGTCGTCCCGTTGTCGGTCGCGGCACCGATCAGCCCCGCAAGGTGCGTCCCGTGCCCGTGCTCGTCGGTCACATCAGCGGTCTCGTCTTCCGGGTCGCCGCCGATGAACGTCCGCGCGATTCCCAACAGGAGCTGGCCGCCGTCGTGCACGTCGGCACTCGAGGCGCCTGGGTTGATGAAGTCGGGATGCGCGGCGTCCACCCCCGTGTCGATGAGGGCCACGACGGGACCATCCTGGGGCCGTGTAGCGGCATCGAAGTACCGGCCCGGATAGTAGGCCCAGGCCGCCAGGGCATCCAGGGAATGGGCCGGCCACTGCAGGTGGAGATCACCGATGAGTTCGTGATAGGCGGGGTCGTTCGGCGCGGCCAGAGCAATGTCGAGCGAGTCGAGAAGGCCGGGGGGCAGGGGGCTGCACTGGGTCAGCGCGTCGCGCTGCGCTTGCTGGGTGGGCCCGTGCTGCAATTGGGCGATGACCGGGCCGAGTGCAAAGCTGTCCCCGGGCAGTGTCTGCGCGGCGGCTCTCGCCGCGCCCAACATCTGCGGAGGAACCATCGCCAGGAGTCCAACTAGGAAGCATCTCCTCGCCCAGGCCGTCATGGCCAAGCTTGGTAGTTCTACCGGAGATGCCCCGGTTCCTGCCGGCGGTGTTCCGTGCCCCGAAGCCTAGCCCTCTGGGGAGATTGCCTCGCCGGAGTTCGCCTCGACCACGTCGAGGAACTTCTGTCGAGCGACGACGGGCGCGGTCTTCTTCGGGAGAATACCCAGGGCTACGGCGACTCCATACAGGATGGCCTCGGGCCTGGGCGGGCATCCCGGAACGTAGTAGTCCACAGGCAGCACTGATTCCGCGCCGCCCAGGATGTTGTAGCTATCGTGCCATATCCCGCCGCCGCAGGCGCACGACCCAATGGCGAAAACGAGCTTGGGCGAAGGCGTGGCCTCGTACACGCGCCGAACTGCAGACGCGACCTGACGGCTCACCGGGCCGCAAACGAGAAGCACATCCGCGTGACGCGGGGACCCGACGAGCTTGATCCCAAAGCGCTCGGCGTCGTAATACGGCGTCAGCACGTTTATCACCTCAATGTCGCACCCGTTGCAGGCCCCCGTATTAACGTGGTAGACCCAAAGCGACTTCGGGAACAGCTTGGTCAGGTAGTCCTTAATCGCCATCGGCGACCTCCAAGTCTAGATCAGAACACACTCGCTAGCACGCGAGCAGCGGGGTCCAGCAAGGGATGGACAAGCTGAGGATAGAGCCCAATCACCACACACAGTGCCGCAAGAATGCCCATCGGAATCGCCATCGCGAGCGGAGCGTCTCTTACCTCTATCTCGTTCGCTTGCCCGTTGCCGTCGTTCCAGAATACCAGGTATCCGGCTCGGATAAACGCGATCAGCGTAAGCACACTGGTGAGTACCGCAATGGCGAGGGCCCACCACAGTTCCGCCTTTGCCGCGGCCAGGTAGAGCGTCAGCTTGCTCCAGAAGCCATTGAACGGCGGCATGCCCGAGATGGCAAATGCTGCTATGAAGAACATCACCGCGGTTACCGGCATGCGTCGCGCAAGCCCTCCCAGTTCGCTCATGCGCCGAGTGCCGGCCATGCAGTAGATGATGGCGCCCACGGCCAAGAAGAGCGTGGCCTTGCAGAGCGCGTGGTTGAGGAGGTGGAAGAGACCTCCGTATCCACCCAGGTAGCCCGCGGAGTGCCCAAAGCCCACGCCCGCCAAACCGATGCCCAGTACGATGTACCCAATCTGGCTGACAGACGAATAGGCGAGCATTCGTTTGAGATCGTCCTGGGCCAGGCACATGACGCCACCCAGCAGCATGGTGAACGCGGCCAGCACGATCAGGAAGAGCGAGACCGGGCTATAGGCCGCCACCGGGAAGAAGATCAAGAGTGTCCGGGCCAGCGCGTAGATCGCCATCTTTATCATGACGCCGGACAGCAGCGCGCTGATCGTGCTCGGCGCTTCTGCATGGGCATCCGGCAGCCACGGATGGAAGGGCGCGATGCCGGCCTTCGTCCCGAATCCCACAATGAAGAAGGAGATGATGAGGAGCGCTATCCCAGGTCGTATATGGACGGCCACCTGGGCGAGGTCGGTGATCAGCATGCCGCGTACGCCGCCTTCACCCGAGATGTAGGGGGCTGCGGAGGCGTAAAGAAGCACACAGCCGAACAGAGCGAAGGCGATACCCACCGTCAGCAGGAGGAGGTACTTGTAGGCCGCCTCCAGGGAGCGGCGATCCCAGTAGAACGCGACCAGCAGTCCGGAGGCGATGGTGCTTGCCTCCACTGCAACATATAGCATGATGATGTTATTGGTGAGACAGGCCCACAACATGGTGGTGAGGAAGGCGAGGGAGAGTGCGTAGAAGCCCGCCAGCCGTCGCCTCGTCACATCCTCCCCGGCGGCGTGGCTGACACGGTCGAGAAGAGGTTGAAGCCGCATGTAAGGAAACGCGTAGATCGCCGTTGCGAGCGCAACCCCACTGATAGCAAGGACCAGCAGGGCCGACAGAGCATCCGCGCGCAGCTCCCGAGAGAGGCTCACCAGGACTCTTCCCTGCACTGCGTGGACCATCAAGAGCACTGACAACACCAGGGCTGCGCCAGCGCCCAGCAGATTCAGAACCGGCCCGAGCGGGCGCGAAAGCCTAGCTAGAGGGTAGGCCAGTATCGCCAGGACGGCGGGAACAACACAAATCGCCAGCGGCAGCAACGACGGGACTTCGGGCATGCCCCTTGTCCTCCTCTACCAGTGAAGCTCGGACATCTCAAAAGTGTCGGTCGTGCCGATCTGCTCTCGGATCCCCGCGATCACGTAGAGCAGCATCGCCACCGTTATTACGACCTCCGTGGCAATGCCAACGAGCGCTGTCTCTCGCAGCTCCGGCGCCAGGCTCACCAGGCTCAGATGGATCGCGTTCTCAAGCAGACACAGGCCGATGACAGTCTTGATCGCATCACGCCTGGACAGAATGGCATACAGGCCCAGTGCGAAGACCGTCATGCTCACGGCCAGGTTTGTGCGGAAGGCTCCTTCGGTGGCCTGCACCGTCGGCGCCAGGAAGTGCACGTACCGGTGAGTGAGCCCGTACGAGGCGATCAACACGGCCGAGACCAGCAGCACCGACGGCCCGAACCCGATGATGGCTCGCACTTCCTTCTCCCCCGTTTTGCCTATGTAGTGGAGCAGCAGCCAGGGAGTGATGACGGCCTTCGTCACAAGGGCGACGGCCGCCCACGCGTACAGCGCCGGATTGCCCACCGCGAAGGTGAGGATCAGTCCGCAGATCAGCAGTGCCTGGATGCAGTAGGCCGTGGTCGCGCGCTTGAGGTTCTGGCTCTCCACCGCCGCCATGGAGGTGACGATCATTATCAGGCTGAGGGTCTCGATCAGCCGCACGTTGTACATCAGGCTTCCTCGCTCTTACCCGTCGGCGGGCGGAATCCCGTAACCATCAAGCGGTCGAGCGGCGTAGGCGGCTCATAGCAGCGTCCGCACCGACGACAGGTGCTCATGAAGACCTCGATGTGCATGTGCATGTCATTGAGGTCATTGGTGGCGGTCTCGTATTCCTTCGTCACCGTGACCGCCTCTTCGGGACACACCTCCGCGCAGCGCGCGCAGTAGGTGCAGCGCTCCAGAAGGAAATCCAGCACGCGTCTGTCCGGGTCTGGATCCGACACCTCAATGCACCGCGGCGGGCACACCTCTGCACATCCGCCGCACCCTACGCACTTCTCCGCGTCCACGACGACCCGCCCGTGGAATCCGTCCTCGGGATCGTGGGGCGCGAACGGATAGGGCAGCGTTACTCGGCCCGCCTTGAAGCAGATCAGAGCTTCCTTCAACTTGCTGATGATCATCGGCTCTTTCCTCTCTCAGTGCCCCACAATCGCCAGCGCCAGAGCAAGCACTGAGACGAACACAACGACACGGGCGTAGTAGGCCATCGATTGGTCAATGCGCAGCCTGGGATTGACTACATCGACCACTCCCACCAGCGCCAGCACGACCCCCATCACCGCCAGTGTCAGCACCATGTTCAGCACCGGGATGCCTAGGTTGGGCAGCGGCACGAAAACGCTCACCAGCACCGCGCTGAAGATCATCAACCGCGCGTGCATCGCCCATCGGAAGAGCGCGAACCCAGGCCCGCTCCGCTCGATGAACGGGCCCTCCATGATCTCCTGATCCGCCTCCGCTATGTCGAAGGGCAGCTTGCCCAACTGAGCCTGCAGCGCGAGGAGGAACGCAACTCCCGCCACCACCATCGAGATGGAGGGAGTGCTCGTGACTGGACTCGCCATGAGGCCGTCGAAGGTCAGCGTCTGAGCCTTGATGGCTGCCACCGCGAGAGCAATGGTCATCACGGGCTCTACGCTGAGCATCATCATCATCTCGCGGCTCCCGCCGACATAGGCGTACGGATTCCCGGAGGCGAATGCCCCGAGGATGATCGCCACCGCGGCCAGGGAGGCGAAGTAGATGAAGACGATGATGTCCCCCCCAAAGGCGAAGGCCGGCGGCCCGCCGATCGGTGTCAACATCGCGACAACAATTGTCGCCCCCAAGCACAGCGCCGGTGCGACGCGCCACATCCAGCTCTCAGTCGGCGCGAGGTCCTCCTTCACCAGCAGCTTGGCAATGTCCAGATAGGGCTGGATGATCGGCGGCCCCTGGCGCGAGTGGATGATGGCCTTGAGCTTACGAAGCAGCCCCTCGGCCAGGGGAGCCAAGCCGATCAGTATGACCAGGCTCAGCACGATCTCCAGAATCGCTCTCGCCACGGCCTGCCTCCTCAGCGTCCCCGGAGCCGCTCGGTCGCCGCCCGCGAGCGGGTCAGCAGCTCCTGATGGGTGAGTGTCTCGGCCTCGCCGGAGCGCATGTTCACAACCTCCACCCGCTCCGTGCAGGAAAAGCAGGGGTCCATGCTCCCCAGGGTAATCGGCACATCTGCAATAGTCTCGTCCTTGATCATGCTCGGCAAGGCCTGAAGATTCGCGTAGGTCGGAGCTCGCACCCGCCAGCGATCCGGCCGATTATCGCCCCCCGTCACCAGATAGTGGATCGCCTCCCCCCTCGGCGCCTCGACCGTGCAAACCCCCCAATGGCCTGCTGGCACGGTCTCCGCGATGTCAGTCGCCATGACCGGGCCATCCGGCATCTCCTTCAGCCCCTCCCGGATCCACCGAACGGACTCCAGTGTCTCCTCCAGCCGCACCACCACTCGCGCCCAGTTGTCGCAGTCGGGGTGAGTGATCACCTTCGCCGGGACCTCATCGTATGCAGCGTACGGATGGTCTGCGCGCGCGTCTATAGCTTGATTGGAGCCGCGGCCGGTGGGACCCACTGCCGCGAGCGCCTTGGCCGTCTCCTCGGGCAGCATCCCGACTCCCACCAGTCGCGCCTTGAGAATCGTGTCCCCCTGAACGGCGTCGTAAAGCTGAGCCCACTCCTGCTCGATCTTCTCGACGACCGAGAGTATCTCCGGGTAGAGATCCCTGGAGATGTCTCGACGCACACCGCCGATGATGTTCATCCCGTAGGTCTTGCGGTTCCCGGAGATCTTCTCGCACAGCCACATCAGCGGCTCGCGCATCCGCCATGTCTGCATGAGCACCGTATCGAAGCCAAGTATGTGGCCCGCGATGCCCGTCCACAGCATGTGAGAATGGATGCGCTCCAGTTCGAGCATCAGCGAGCGGATGTACCGGGCGCGGCGCGGCGCGGTTATGCCCAGCGCCTCCTCCGCGGCCTCACAGTAGCAGCTCGAGTGGATGAAGCCACAGATTCCACAGATCCTCTCCGCCACAAACGGGATCTCGTTGTAGGTTAGCTCGCTGTCCCCCATCTTCTCGATCGCGCGGTGGTTGTAGAATCCCCGGTAGTCGCAGTCTATCACCCGCTCGCCGTCCACGTACAACCGAAGCTGCGTCGGCTCCTCAAGCACGGGGAAGAACGGACCCACCACGACCGTCGAAGTCCCCTCAGGCGCGGGCTTCCACGGATAGGTCGCCTCCCCCGTCCCGTCCCCCAGCGGCGGCCAGTCTCCGTACTTGATGTCCTTGCGAAGGGGATGCACACCCTCCGGCCAGTCGTCGGGAAGGATGAGCCGCCTTCCATCGAGGAGACCGTCGGCCTTCACGCCCAGCAAGTCCTGAAGCTCGCGCTCCGCCCAGGCCGCCGCCGGCACCTCCGGAGTGATCGCCGCCACATGCGGCCCATCGGAGGGTACAGTGGTCCGCACGATGAAGAATATCTGCTCTTTGTCGAGCGAGAAGATGTGGTCCACATCGAAGCCGTCCCGGTCTTTCCGGGAGTCTATGCCCGCGGTGATCAGAAAGCGCGCACCGTAATCGCGGTAGAGTGACTTTGCCACGGCTACCACCGACTCCGGCGTGACCGCCACCCGGACCTTGTCCGAAACCGGCTCCTCCACGCTCTGGATGGCCGCCCCGAAATCGTGGCGCAGTGCTCGGACCAGCTCTGCTGTTGTCATATCATGTGTCTCCCTTCCCCTCACCCTAGCGCGCCCATAGCGCAATTGCGACCAACACCACCGCGAGGCCGACAAGCTGCCAGATCAGATACTGCTGCGGTACGCCCGAGTGAGTCCGGCTGAAACGCTGCGTCAGCCAATCCCCCGCCCGCAGCATGGGCTGGAAGAGCCAGTTGTCGGCGTCGAAGGCGCTCATCAGCGTTCGCGGATAGGGCACGCGCGGCAGCTTCACGGTGGGATAGATGCTCTGGAATGCCTCTTTGAACGCGCCGTACAGCCCGTGCGCCTGATAGCGAGACTCGAACTCAGCGGTGGCCGGCTCGGTCTTGGGCTCGACAACTAGATAGCGCGCCCTCTCGCCATCAACCAGGGCCCCGCAGTGCCACACTGCGACGCTCCGCCGCTTCGCTGCCCCCAGTCGCGAGAAGCCGTAGGCAAGCAGCGATGCGAGGACCAAGGCCACCATTCCTGCCACCGGCAGCCAGATACCCGTCGACTGCTCCCCGAACAGCGAGAGCTCCAGCCCGGCCCAAGAGCTGCCCACTAGGCCGGCCAGACTCGGCGCCGACTCCAACGCCCCCAGCGCGCTCACCGCGCGGTGAATCCCCGTCAATGGAAGCATCGGCAGCAACCCGAACCCCACGCACACGCAAGCCAGCACTACCTGAGGCAACTGCATGGCCAGAGGAACATCGCCTACCTTCGCTTGCTCCTCGGGGAGCATGTTCTCCCCCAGGAACGCGGCGCCGAGGAACTTCAGGAATGCCGCCAGCGTCACCAACGAGACGAAGAGCGCCACGATCCCGAAGAGGACGAAGATCGGGAGCTGAGGCGCGCCGAGAATGGTGACGTGGTAGATCAACCACTTGCTGACGAACCCGTTGAACGGGGGCATGCCGGCAATCGACAGCGAGGCAACGAGCGCGGTGATCGCGGTGAGCGGGAGGACCGCCCAAAGGCCGGACATTCGGTTCAGGTTACGCTGCCCAGTCCGCAGCAGTAGCGAGCCAGCGTTGAAGAACAGCAGCGGCTTGTAGCACGCACCGTTGATGACGTGGAAGACCGCCGCCATAAACGCAAGCATGGCTATCGCGGGCTGCACCGGCAACAGATAGAGCCCGGTTCCGATCGCGAGCAGCACGTAGCCCATCTGCCCGATCATCTGGAAAGCCAGGATACGCTTGGAGTCATCCTGGGCGAGTGCCGTGATAGTTCCCACGAAGATGGAGCCCACGCCGAAGACGGCGATCACGATGCCCCAGGCCGTGCTGAACCCGGATACCGGCAGCAGTTCGAGGAAGACCCGCAGTATGCCGTACACTCCCAGGTTGGTCATGGTCCCTGCAAACGCGGCCGCCGCCGAGCTGGGGGCGGCGGGATAGGCGTCCGGCAGCCAGTCGCCGAAGGGCAGCACACCTGCCTTCGTGCTGAACGCGATAAACCAGAGCGCGAGCAGCGCATGCAGTAGAGCCGGCTTGGCAACCGCGAGCTCGCCCACAGCCTGCTTGGCGGCAGCGAAGCTGAAGGAATGCGGCTGCGCGTTCTGCCACACGGCAATGATAGCGATCAGCATCAGAGCTGTCGCCGCGTGGGTGACAATGATGTACTTGAGACCGGCCCGCAGACTTACTGGGTTCTCCTTCTCGAAGACGACCAGGAAGTACGAGCAGATCGTCATGAACTCCCAGAACACGAGGAAGAACAGCCAGTCCGCCATGCAGACAACACCGATGACGCCGGCGAAGAAGAGCATGAGGAGAGGGTAGTATCGACTCAGGTGCTGGTCGCGGTAGCGCGTTATGTAGGAGATGGAGTAGAGGCTGGTCAGCGCCAACACCAGGGAGATCACAAGCAGGAACAGGGCGCTCAGCTGATCGATACGGAACGTCAGCGAGGCCCCCACCATGGGCAGGTCAACCAGCGTTCCCGTGGTCACCGCCCGGTTGGCCAGCAGCACTGACAGCCCGGCCGAGAAGACCAGCACGCTCGCCGCAAGCGCGAACACGAACGACAGTGCGCCCACCGCACTTCGCCAGCGCGACGAAAGGGCGGCCGCCGCCGCTCCCACGACCAGGATCGCCGAACCTATGAGGACTACCTGCGCGGGGTTCATCCTATCACCTCTCGCATTCCCCGACCTCTCACGGCGTTATTAGCTTCACTAGCGGCACGCCGAAAACCGGGGCCGCAACGCACAGAATCACCCCGATCACCAGCGCCATGCTCATCCCGGGCGGGGGATCCCCCGCCGCGCCGGCGGCGGCTGGCGACGGGGTGCCCAGGAACACCTTCTGGGCCACCACCATGAACCAGGCGAAGCTGATGACGCTCTCGGCCGCCAGCAACACGAGCACGATAGCGCCGTTGGACACCTCCAGTGCCCCACTGAAGATCAGGAACTTGCTCCAGAACGTAGAGAAGGGCGGCATCCCGGTAACGGCGATCGCGCCCACGATGAAGGCCGTCGCCACCAGGGGCATCTTCGACGCCAAGCCACTGAGCTGGCTGATCCGGCGAGTGCCCGCCCCATACGCTATCGCCCCGACGCAGAGGAAGAGCGTGCCCTTGGCGACGCCGTGACACAGGATGTGAAGGATCGCACCCTGAGTGGCGACTCGGGACCCCAAGGCCCCGAGCGCACAGCCCACCAGCACATATCCAAGGTGCGCGATTGTCGAGTAGGCAAGCAATCGCTTCAAGTCATCCTGTCGGAAGTAGCTGACGATGGCCATGAAGATCGTCACGATCGCCATTATCGCCACCACAAGTGCGGCGTATAGCGGCACCTCCCATGCGGAGGTCAGCAAGCGAGCCACCAGATAAACGCCGGCCTTCACCATCGCGGCTGCATGCAGATAGGCGCTGATGGGGGTCGGCGCCTCCATAGCGTCCGGAAGCCACGTGTGGAACGGAACCTGCGCCGACTTCGCCCAGGCCGCGACGAGCATGAGGATGAAGGCCGCCCCCCGCATCCCCGCTCCCAAGCGGCCCAGAGACTCAAACCCGAATCCCCCTGCGAAGACGAAGAGCAGGCACAGCGCGATCAGAAAGCCCAGCCCCCCAACATGGGTGAGAACCAGAGCCTTCATGCCGGCCCGCTGTGCGACATTGGTGTGGGTGTGAGAGATGAGCGCCCACGAAGAGAGCGTGGTCATCTCCCAGAAGATGAACATCTGCAGCAGGTTGGGCGAAAACGCCAGCCCAACCATGGAGCCGAGGAAGAACAGCAGCCAGAAGTAGTAGCGATTGTCCCCGCCCCGGTAAGCGTGTTCGGCGTTCTTCGCGCTGAGGTACTCCCCCGAGTACAGCACGACCATGAAGCCGACCACTGTAACGAGAAGCACCATCAAGCTGCTCAGCGGATCGATCAGGAAGCCGAAGAGCGGAGTCTCACCCAGGCTCCCGGGCAGCCACGGCAGACGACCGTACAGGATCGCCCAGTGCCCGGGATAGGCGCCCCAGGCCACGCCGATGGCCAGCCCGCCGACCGCCGCGGACACCAAGGCCGCCACGAGCTTGGCCCCCCGCGGAAGCACCCCGCATACCAGAGCACCAATGAACGGAAGAACGAGCAGCGTGACTACGAGCGGCTCCATGCTGCCTCCATTTCCCCCCGCTTCCACTGCGAAGTGATCCTACGTAACCAGGCGCTGACCTTCTCGATGGCAGCTAGCGCCGCTGCGCTCACGTCGGCGCCGAATCGCGTGTCACAGGGCTGTATCCCCAGCACGGCGACCGGCTTGCCGTGCTCAGCTTCGACATACCGACTCAGCACTGCAAGGCCGGAGTCGTGAGTTGTTCCGAATCTCTCCACCAGATCCTCAGCTCTGCAGAACGCGATCTCCCCCGCCTCCCCACCGAAATCCATGGCGTCAACGATCAGCACCCTGCCCACGGCCGCGTCAGCGGCGAGGCCCAGATACCGCTCGGGGGCATCGCCGCAGTCTACCGCGTTGGGCGATTCCATGCGCGCACACACCTCCGGGCCGACCGCGTCGTCGCCCCGCAGCGGGTTACCGACGCCCAGAATCAGAGCCGGGCCCTGCAGCCAATCGGCCAGCGCGCTCTCTACGCAATCCCCGCGAATCACTCCTCGAACTCCGTCATCTCCCTCATTTGCCCGTAGGTGAAGACCGGCCCGTCCTTGCACACCCACTTGTCGCCGATCATGCAGTGGTTGCACTTCCCAATGCCACACCTCATGTGGCGCTCAAGTGTCGTTACTATGGCGTTCTCCCCGAATCCCATATTGGAGAGATCCTGCACCACGAACCGAATCATGATTGGCGGCCCGCAGACGAATGCCACCGCGTTGCTGACGTCTATCTCGATCTTGGTCAGCAGCGTCCCAACCACCCCCACGTTCCCGGTCCATCCATCGCTCGCAGTGTCCACGGTCAGCAGGCAGGTCATTCCCTCCTGCTGCTGCCACCGGTCCAGCTCCTCCCGATAGACGAGATCCTCCGGCGTGCGAGCGCCGTAGAGAACCGTGATCGCCGCGAAGCGATCAGCCTCCCGGCACACCTCCTGTATCTGAGGCCGCAGGGGGAACAGGCCTATTCCGCCGCCTACGAACAGGATGTGCTTGCCGGCTACCTCCTCGAAGGGGAACGAGTTCCCCAGCGGTCCGCGAATCCCCACCTGGCCGCCTTCGCCCATCTCATGCAGGGCACCGGTAACGTGGCCGACCTTTCTAACGCTGAGGTCGAACGTATCTCGCCCATGCCCACTCGAGGCAATACAGAAGGGAGCCTCCCCGGCGCCGAACACAGACAGCTCTACGAACTGCCCCGGCCGGTGCTGAAACGCCTTCCGCTCCTCCGGATCGTCCAGCCTCAAGGTGAAGGTGGTCGTGTCGTAGGTCTCCGTCTTCACCTTCTCGATGGTCGCCAGTTTCGGCAGATACGGGTTGTTCACGTCATCACACCTCGCCGAATCCCTTCCGTAATCGCCGGCATGTGCGCCCAGGCCATGCAGCCCACCACGCAGCGGCCGCAGCCCACACACGCTTGCCGGCCGTTGCGCTGGGCCCACTGATAGCTGATCTTGTGGAAGAACCGGGCCCGCAGCCGATCCTCTCGCTCCGGTCGCGGGTTGTGCCCACTGGCCTCGCGGGCGTAGCAGCTGTATAGACAGGCGTCCCAGTGGCGCTCGCGAACCCCGCTCGAATCCTCCATTCGATCCGTCACCGTGAAGCAAGAGCATGTCGGGCATAGATAAGTGCAGCCCCCACACTCCATACACCGCAGCGCGGCTTGCTCCCACACCTTTGGATCCACCTCGTTCATGGAGAGCTTGCTCATCGCGCCTGCAATGTAGGACTTGAAGTCCCCAAACGTCTGCTCCGCCTCTCGCGCCAAGCGGTAGCGCGCGGCGACTTGATCCACGGAGGCCTCATCGAACAGGTCGTCGTTGGAACGGACGAGGGCCTCGCCGCGTTCGGAACCGACCTCCACCAGCATCCCCTCCGGCAGGGATGTCCACTGCTGGTCATAGCCCTTGGCCAGGAACGGGCCGGCATCGCAACACACACAGAAGCAAGTCTCATCCGGCGCCTGCAGGCAGGTGAGCGCGATGACAGTCGAGCGCTCACGTCGGCTCATGTAGTACGGATCAGGCGTATCGCCGCCGAACATTGCATCCAGCACCCCAATCCCCGTCACGTCACAGCAGCGTATCCCGAGGAAGACCCGCTCCTGCTCATCCAACTCGGCCTCGACCCGCACCTTGTCGCCAGTCGAATAGCGCAGCATCGTCTCCCGCTGCGGCAGCAGGAACCGCTTGAGCGGCTCCACCGCATGTCCGTAGTCCCATGCCACCTCCTCCGCAGAGGCAACTGCGCCGTAGAACACGTCTCCCACCTCTACCCGCCGCGGAGCCACCACCTCCGCTTGCTCGAGCAGCCGCCCCACAAACTCCTCTATTCGGTTCTTTGGCAGCATTCGGGCCGTCATCGGCACTCCTCCGTTCCTCCCCAAGCCATTCTCCTCGGCCCTCACTGCACCGGACCGACCGAGATCGGAGTCGGCGCCAGCACCGGCCGCCCACTGACCGGCTGACTCGAGACCTCCATCGGCCCGCTCCGAGCGGCCTGATTGTACGGCACGAGCGCGATCCCGCGAGGCACTTCGTCTGTCACTCGCACCTGCATCTGACCCTCGCCCGTCGCCGATACGACCCGCGCCGGGCGCCCTCCTCGCACCTCGAAGCGCTTCGCGTCCTCCGGGTTCAGACAGAGCATTCCGTCCGGATAGTCCTGATCCATGACCGTGAACTCGCCCGCCGCCGTGAGCGTGTGACAGACCGTGACCTCGCCATCCCACGGTCGCAGCGTGGGATCTGCCGCCATCAACAGCGGATACTCGTCGCTCGTTTCCGCGCCCGCCGCCGATTCCTTCAGGGCGTCCTCAGGAGGCGCTGCCACTCCGATCTTCTCCCGTGCCGCGGGCGCGCCGCCGGCATCACGTGGCTGCGCCGTGGGCCAGCGGATGCCGCCGTTCACCGCCAGCGGCGGGTAGAAGACTCCGGCATAGACCGGCAGCAGATCCTTGATCTCCTCGAATATCTGCTGCGCGTCCTCATATGATATGGGCTTGCCCATCGCCCCGCTCACACCGGCGACGATGCGCCAATCCTCCCGCGCCTCCCCGGGCGGCGACACCGCACGATGAATCCTCTGCACCCGACGCTCCAGATTGGTCCAGGTCCCATCCTGCTCCGCAAAGGCTGCGGCCGGCAGCACAACATCCGCCATCGCCGCGGCCGGGCTCATGAAGATATCCTGGACCACGAGGAAGTCCAGCGACGCCAGGGCCTCACGCGCGACACCTGCGCCAGGCATCGTACGCGTGATGTCATCGCCCATGATGTACATCGCCCGCGCCTTGCCCATCATCTGCCAGGACGCGAGGCCGGTTTCCCGGTTCAGCTCGCACCGCCAGGCCCGCTCGAGTTTCTCAACGGCTGCATCATCGCCGAGCGCGGTGTAGCCGGGCAGCAAGTCGGGCGCCACTCCCATATCTCGACAGCCCTGGAGGTTGTTCCGACTCAGCAGCCCGAGCACCGTAGCCTTCGGGCCGGCACCGGAAGCGCCCAGCGCAGCCAGGTTCTCCAGGCTCTGCGCGGCCGCGCTGGCATGGAGCGAGAGCGCCAGCCCCGTCGAGTACACGACAGTCGCACGCTTCGAGGAGGCATACAGTAGGGCCGCCTCCCGCACTGCTTCCGCCGGCACGCTCGTCGCAGCCTGTGTTTCCTCGGGCGGCAGGTCGGCCACACTCGCGCGCAGCTCAGGAAGGCCCGACACATCGGCGTCCCCCGCCATTCCCTGCTCTACCAGCAGCACGTGGAGAATGCTCCCCAGCAGCTTCAGCTCCCCACCCGGGCGCACCGGGAGATGCACATCAGCCAGCGCTGCCAGCGGGTGTGTCCGCGTGGAGACACTGATGACCCGCGCCCCGCGCTGGCGCGCGCGGTAGACCCGCGCCGCGACCGCCGGATGCTCCTCCGTCGGATCGCTCCCCACCAGCAGGATGAGATCGCTCTCGTCCAGGTCCGCAATCTGCCCGGTATCCAGACCCGGGCGGGAATTGCCCGCGTTCAGCGCGACCTCCGGGACAGAGTGTATGCGCTGGCTGCAGTCGATGCTCGGTGTTCCCAAGGTTCCGCGCGCGAAACGCACCAAGACGTAGTTAGCTTCATTGGTGCAACGGGCCGAACCCAACACCCCGATGGCCTGTGCCCCCGCCGAGTCCGCCACCTTCCTCAGCCCGTTGGCCGCGACCTCAACGGCCTCCTCCCAAGAAGCCTCCACCAGTTCATCGCCCCGTCGCACCAGCGGGTGGGTCAGCCGCTGGGGATTGTCCACCATTTCGTGTGCATGCCATCCCTTCACGCACAACCGGCCCTGCGAGATCGGATGCGCCCGGCTCGGCGAGACGCCGACCACTACGTCGTCTATAACGTGCAGGTAAAGACCGCACCCGCAGCCACAAAACGGACAAACTGTCGCGAGTTCAGCCAAGGCTCTATATCCTCCCTCCGGCCGTCAAGAGCGTCGCGCCGGGGTCACGCCGGCAGGCCAGTGCAGGCGGCAAGGTGGTACTTCCCCGAACCCGGGAACGTCACGAGGGGCCTCTCCGCGGTGCGCGCACGGAGGAAAAGAAGTCGGCGCAGCCGAGCAGCAATGACGTACGCGACGCCCAGCAGGCAACTGGCATCCGCCCGTTGCTCCGCGAGCATCCAACAGGGGCTCTGTCCTTGTATTCACAAACTCTCGTGACCAACCCTCTCACGAGTGCCAAGTCCTTAACTTGCTGCCCCCATCCTCCTCCCATCCGCCACAGAACGTGCGTCGACACCGCATGGCGCCTTAGAGAACACAGAATGATGGCGCTGGGGCGCCTGACCCAGCGCTCACTTTGTGCCGGTCCATGCGTCCTACCCGAGGCCGCCGCCGTCCAAAGACGGCGCACCTACGTTCCGTTCCGGGCACCGCCTTCTGTTCAAAATATCACAAGCGCCCGGCCATGTCAAGCTGCGTCCCACCAGCGGCGCCCACGCCTCAGTCCCCCAGTCGCGGGGCGCGCCACCACCTGGCGCCGGAATCGCCCCACGCACGTGCAAGCGCCGCATCCCGGGCCTCCGAGAGCGCTCGCAAGCATCCGGATCTGCCTTGCCCATATCCCTTGACGGGGGTGTCCGGACCTGGCTACAATCCCCATGGGCCGCTAGGCCTCGAACACATCGGAGGGCCGACCAGCATGAGTATGAACACCGGAGACTTCCTGGCTGGAGTATTCGTCGGAGCGCTGATCGGAGCGTCGCTCGGGCTCCTGTTCGCTCCAGACCCTGGCGAAGAGACTCGCGACCGCGTCCTGCGGAAGGCGCGCACTCTCAAGGAGGCCGCCTCCGAGCGCGGCCGCGCCTTCTTGCACCGCTCCGAGCAGTCCGAGAGCGAAGAAGAAGACTAGACGAGGGCCTTCAGCGCCGCACCAGCCCCACGAGCCACGAAAGCAGATGTGATTCGCAGTAGCTGTTCCAGCGCGCCGCCGCACAGTTCGGACAGCGTGGATGGTCTCGGTACGCCCATCCGCTCAGCCGCGATGAGCGCCACTCGTGGCCGCATACACGGCACTTGAGCACGCGAAACGTGTGCCACCCACCGCGGTCGCACGTCGGGCAGATGCGAAGAGGTCTGCCCGCGCTCTTTGCCACCCAGTCGTTCCCGCAGAATCGGCAGCGAAGGGTCTCCGCGGCGGACACCTGCTCCGGTCGGCAGTCGAGTTGGCTGTCCCGGCGCAAGCGCTCATACTCGTCTCGCCCCAAACGAAAGACGTTCTCCCTCGGCTCCTTCGATTCCGGCTTGGGCGCAGAGGCCTCGACGTGAAGTGCCGCTCCACACGACGAGCACTGAGCGCGCCGCAGATCGGTCCCGAGCGGCAGCGGGGTCGCTTCTCCGCAGTGAGGACAGGGGACAACCTGCACCGCCCCGCCCCGATCCTTCGTGCGAGTCGCCGCCAGCAACCGGGCGCCGTCGTACTCCGCCCTCAGCCCCCGATCGCTGAGTACGCGATAGGCCTCGTTCAACAGCTTGGCGAAGTCCTCGCGGCCCCCGAGGTCCGGGTGGGCGCGCAGCTCCCTCAGTATGACGCGATGAGCCGCCCTGATCACCGCGAGCCTGGCCCGCGGATGCACCTGAAGGACTTCGTAGTAGTCGACCTGCGGATCGTACTCCGGCACGGCTGGCTCCGCGCGCCCTTCACTCGCGCAGGCGCGCACCAAGCGCTTCCGTCAGACTCGACCGAATCCGCTCCATAGCCGCCGCCACCTCCTCGTCGGCCAGCGTCCGATCGGCGCGCCGGAAGGTCAGCGAGAATGCCAGACTGCGGTGCCCCTCCGGCACCGGCCGCCCTTCGTACGCGTCGAACAGGGACACGGATTCGAGATCATCCCCGCCGCTCTGCTTGATCAAGCCCTCTGCCCGCCCTGCGGGCACGTCGGCGGCGACCACGAAGGCGATGTCGCGGGTCAGCGCCGGGAAACGGCTCACCGGCCTGTATCGCGGCTCCTCCCTGGCAAGTCTGCGCAGCGCGTCGAGATCGAGCTCCGCAACGAAGACCGGGTCGGGAAGATCGTAGCCGCCGCGCACGTCCTCCCGCACCTCGCCCAGATAGCCGATCTCCTCTCCGTCTATACTCGCGCGTGCCGCGCGTCCCGCTACCAGTGACGGATGCGACTCGGGCGCGAACTCGGCCGAAGCGCGAGTGACTCCCAACACCAAGTTCTCAACTGCGCCCTTCAGAGCATAGAAGTCCCACTCGGCATATCCCTCCGGAACTGCCCAACGAGCCCTGGTCATAACCCCGGTCCCGGCGATGCCCACGTGCTGAGGTTCCTCCGGCAGCTCTCCTGCTCCCCTCGGCCGATACACCCGGCCCAGATCGAAGATGCCCACGTCCGACACGCCTCGCCGCCGGTTGCCCGCGACTACGTCGAGCAAAGACGTGAGCAGCGTCGTGCGCAGCTGAGAGCGGTCAGTCGTCTTCGCGTTGCTCACCACCACCGCACGAAGCAGCGGGTCCGCCTCCGGCAGCCGCAGGCGCGCTGGCGCCTCCAACGACTCCAGGCTCGACGTCACCGCTTCGCTCAGCCCCATCCCCTGCATCAGGTGACGCACCTGACGCTCGAACGCCAGATCGGCAGGCAAGCCGCCGACTCCCGTGCTCGCCCCGGGCAGTGTCTCCGGGATCTGCTCGTAACCGTGCGCCCGCGCCACCTCCTCGACCAGGTCGATCTCCTCCTTCAGGTCCTGACGAAAGGTCGGAACACGCACCCGCAGCACCTCCCCCTCCTGCACCTCCAGCTTCAGCCGTCGCAGACCGGCCGCCATCTCCGCGGAACTCAAATCGAGCCCCAGCAGAGCATTGGCGCGCTCCGGGCGAAGCGCGAGCTCGGCCTCGCACACGGGATTGGGGTAGGCGTCCACGACCCCGGCCGCCACCTCTACGGGGCCTTCGCAGAACTCAGCGATCAGCTCACATGCCCGATCCAGAGCTCGTATCGTCCCGCCGGGGTCAACCGTCCTCTCGAACCGGTAAGACGCCTCGGTGCTCACACCCAGCGCCCGTGCTCCCCGCCGGATCGTCCCCGGATGGAAGTGCGCGGATTCCAGCAGCACTTCGCTCGTGCCGCCGTGGATCTCCGTTGACGTGCCACCCATTATCCCGGCCAGCGCAATCGGCCCCCTCGGGTCGGCGATCACCAGCATGTCCCGCGTCAGCTCGTGCTCCTCATCGTCTATCGTGACAAGCCGCTCGCCAGACGCCGCGCGCCGCACAATGATCTCCGGAACTTGCTCGCCGGGTGGGCAGCTAACCAGCTTGTGGTCGAACGCGTGCAGCGGCTGCCCCAGCTCCACCATCACCAGGTTAGTCGCGTCCACCACATTGTTGATCGGCCGCAGTCCGCAGCGCGCCAAACGCTGCTGCGCCCATTCGGGCGAAGGACCGATCTTCACCTTGCGCACGACCCGAGCCGAGTACCGCGGACACAGCTCAGGGTCGTCCAGCACCACGCTCACCAGACTGCTCGCCGCCGGCCCCGACTCGGCCACTTCCGGCTCGCGATCGCGCGCCTCCACCTTCAGCGCCATCGCCAGCTCCCGCGCCACGCCGAGCATCGACAGACAATCGCCCCGATTGGGCGTCACCTTGATCTCGAGCACGGTCCCCCCGGCCGCACCCTCGATCGCCTCTACCTCGAGTCCCACGTTCGTCAGCACATACGCAAGCTCGCGGACCGATAGGTTGTTCGGGACATACTCGTTCAGCCAGTCAACCGGTAGCCTCATAGTTCTCGCTCTCGTCCATGTCCTCGTTCCGCGACCCAGATCTGCTCGCGGGATTCCTCCCCAAGCGGCCGCCGGTCGAAGTCACCGTAGGCCGCCACCACCCTGTACCCGCAGTTCTCGAGCAGCGTCGGAACCTCCCCCGGGAACACGTACCGCGCCACAAGCTCACGGTCGAGCCGGCGCGCCTCCCGCCCCCGCCCGTCCGACCACTCATAGGTGATGTGCGAAACCACACGCTGCCAACGCGGCACGAACTCCGTCCAGTCGTAGGCCGCAACTTCGCCCTCCCCGTCCGGCGCCGCAAAGCGCGTCATCTCGCCCCGCTCCGTCCTGCCCTTGGCAATCAACTCCCCCGGGGGGACGAAGAAGCTCATCACCAGCCTCCCGCCGGGTCGCAGGTGCCGCCGGATGGCGCGCAGCGCCCGGCGCTGATCCGAGCGTGTAAGCATGTAGAGGAACGTCCGGAACGCCACGATCGCCATCCCGAAGCGCCTCCGCAGCGCAAACGCGCGCATGTCCGCCGCCACCGCCCGCACTCGGCCCGCCAGTTCCGCAATGCCGTCGCGCTTCCGCGCCAGCACCCGGAGCATCGCCGCCGAGCTGTCGATGCCCACGACATCCAGCCCCGCCGCTGCCAGGCAGAGCGCGAGCCGTCCCGTCCCCACACCCACCTCCAACACTGGCGAGCCGATCTCCTTCGCCTCCCCCACGAAGAAGAGGACATCCTCCAGGTAGTTGCCCGGGTAGCCGTCGTACAGCTCCGCGATGCCATCGTACTGCGCGGCCAGGGCATCCTTCACACTAGAACTGGCGCAGGAAGCGCATGTCATTTTCGTACAGAGTGCGAATGTGCTCGATCCCGAATCTGCGTTGCGCGATGCGCTCGACCCCGAACCCGAAGGCGAGCCCACTCACCCGGTCCGGGTCTATCCCCCGGCAATCAGCACGTTCGGGTGTACCATCCCCGACCCGCCGATCTCAACCCACCCGCTCTCCTTGCAGAACCGGCAGCCTCGGCCATGACACAGCTCGCAGTTCACCGAGAAATCCGCGCTCGGTTCCGTGAACGGGAAGAAGTCGGGCCGGATGCGCACCTTCGTCTCGGCCCCCAGGTATGCCCGCAAGAAGGCTGTCAGTGTCCCCTTCAGGTCGGCGAACGTTATTCCCTCGTCTACCACCAGCCCCTCCAACTGGTGGAAGATATCGCTGTGCGTCAGCGTCACGCTCTCTCTCCGATACGTCCGCCCGGGCGCCACGACCCGCGTCGGCCTCGGCGTGCACTGGCAGTGTCCGAGCACCTCTCGCGGCGGGAATCGCCAGTCCAGCGACCTAACCGGGCACGACTCATCGTGCTGTGCTCGCATAGCTCTTATCTGCACCGTCGAGGTCTGCGTCCTGAGCATGATCTCATCTGTCACGTAGAAGCTATCCTGTTCGTCCATCGCCGGGTGATCCGGCGGGTAGTTCAGGGCCGTCCAGTTCAGCGTGCACCACTCCACCTCGGGTCCCTGCGCCACCGTGTATCCCATACCCACGAAGATTTCCAGGCCCACGAAGATGTCGAGCAGCCTCTCGAGGGTTATCATCAGCGGATGCCTATGCCCAACCTCCACCCCCCGGCCCGGCAGCGTGACGTCCAGCGCCTCCGCGGCATGTGCAGCAACATCCCGCGCGGCCATCTCGTCCCGGCGCTCAGCCAGTGCCTCCTCCACGGCCTTGCGCGCCTCGTTCCCCGCGCGCCCCAGCGCGGGTCGCTCCTCCTGGGGAAGCTGCCCGATCCCCCGCAGCACCGCCGTCAGCTTCCCGGCCCGTCCCAGGTATGCAACCCGCACCTTATCCAGCTCATCCCATGAGCCCGCCCCCGCGATCTCCATTCCCGCCTCCTCTGCCAGCTCACGGATTCGCTCTACCGATAGGCCCGCCATCTTGGTCCTCGTTTCACAGGGCCACCCATTCCGCCCAGACTTCCCAAAAGAAAGGAAGCCCACAGCCAGGGACGAAAGCCGTAGACTCCCGCGGTACCACCCTCGTTGACCGCCTCAGTCCCGACCGAGGCGGCCCACTCTGATCCCGATAACGGGGGACCGGCCGGCGCTCCCTACTCCTCCTGCCACCTTCGGCCGCAACACGTTCACTCAACCTGCCCGGCCTTCCTGAAGCAGTTTTCAGGGCGCGGCTCCGGGGCGAACTTCGACGGGGTGTCTCCCGAAGGCCCTCCCAGCCTCAGAGGCCTCCTCTCTGCCGGAAACCTAACCCGCCTACTTCTCCCCTTCTCAGCCTCCTCCAACTCTGTTAGCAGCAGTCTATCACAGCCGAGACCCTACCCGCAAGGCCCCAGACGCGCCCAGTCCATTCCCTAAGGCTCTGTCTCCGTGTCCTCTGCCCCAACCGGACGCACGACCAGCACGATCCCATCCACCCGGTCCACCAGGACCGATGTGCCGGCCTCGACAGTTCCGCCTTCGCTGCGGGCCGACCATGCCTCCCCGCCGATGCGCACCGTACCTCGGGGCTCGAGCCGGCTCACCACCTCGGCCGTCTTCCCCACCAGCGCCGCCGAGCCGGTCCGGATAGCCAGCCGCTGCGCCGACCAAACCCGTTGCCCCACTAGCAGGAACACGCCTGCGAACAACACCGTCATCGTGCCTATGAGCCACAAGCTCACTCCCACCCGCGGCGCCGCCGGCGAGACTGGCGTCACCGGGACGAACAACAGAAGCGACCCCAGTATGAACGCGATCAGCGAGCCGACCCCGAACGCGCCAAAGCCCGGAGCATGGAGCTCGGCCAGCAGCAGCGCCACCGCCAGCACCAGGAGACCGACCCCTGCCCAGCCGACCGGCAGCGTCCCCAGGGAAGCGAAGCCGAGGAGCAGGCAAATCGCGCCCGTCACACCCGGGAAGATGGACCCGGGGTGGTAAAGCTCCACCATCAGCCCAATCGTGCCAAGGCTGAGCAGGATGTAGGCGATGTTCGGCTCCGCGATGAGGTGCAGCAGGCTCTCGATGAATGACATCGGCACCTCCTTCACCTGCCCGCCTTTCAAGCGAAGGATGGTCTCGCCGGCCGGAGTATCCACCTTCCGGCCATCGGCCTGCTCGAGCAGATCCTGCAGGTCCCGCGCGATGATCTCGATCACGCCCTTCTCTTTCGCCTCTGTCTCCGTAATGGAGACGCTCTCCCTCACAGCCGCCTCCGCCCACTCCACGTTGCGCTCCCGATGCCCCGCTATCGCCCGCGCCGTCGCAGCCGCATCCTCTGTGACCTTCTTGCCGACGGTCTCGTCGCCTCCCTTAGCGCCCGTAAGACTGACCGGGTGGGCGGCCCCAATATTCGTCCCAGGCGCCATCGCGGCAATATGGGCGGCAAGGGTGATGAACATCCCCGCGGAGGCCGCGCGCGCCCCCGACGGAGAAACGTAGACGATCACGGGCGCGTGCGAGTTCAGCATCGCCTTCATCATCGAGCGCATCGCCGTATCCAGGCCCCCCGGCGTGTCCAGCTCCAGCACCAGAGCCGCCGCGCCCTGCCGCTCCGTCTCCCTGATCGCCCGCTCCAGATATCGCGCGCTGAACGGGTTGATTACTCCCTGGACACGAGCCCGATAGATTATCGGGGTTGGCTCTGGCTCCCTCGACGTGGCCCCGGCGACACAGATGCCGTGGGACAACAAAAGCGCGGCCGCTGCCCCGGCGTAGGCGACAGCCAGCAGCGGCCGGCGATGACGCATCTTCGCGTTCCGCGCGAGCGCGCCCTAGCCGGGCTGCTCGCGATCCCCCATCGAGCGTTCGGCGTGGCCCAGGAACGGCTGCAGAAGTCGCGTGAACTCCATCGGGATCACGAACTTGGTGGACTCTCCGCTGCCGATGTCTTTCAACGTCTCCAGGTATTGGAGCGACATGGTCTTGCTGTCCACACCCTTCGCCGCCGCGAAGATCCGATTCAGGGCCTCCGCGTAACCCTCCGCCTGCAGCATTTGCGCCTGCCGCCCGCCCTCCGCCTCCAGAATCGCCGCCTGCCTATCACCCTCTGCCCGAAGAATCGTCGCTTGCCGATCACCCTCCGCCACCGTGATCTGCGCCTCCCGCTTGCCTTCAGCCTCCAGCACGACCGCGCGGCGCTCTCGCTCCGCCGACATCTGCCGCGTCATTGCCTCCTGGATGTCGCGCGCCGGGACGATCTCCCTGATCTCCACCGTGGTCACTTTGATGCCCCACCGGTTGGTCACCTCGTCGAGCTTGACCCGCAGCGCCTCGTTGATCTCCTCTCGCTTGGCAAGCACCTCATCGAGCATCATCTCCCCCACCACCGCGCGCAGGGTTGTGATCGCGATCCCTCTGGAAGCCCCAAAGAAGTTCTGCACCTGGATCACGCTCGCTATCGGATCGACGACCTTCATGTAGATGAAGAAGTCCACCGAGATGGAGGCGTTGTCCTTCGTGATCGCCGCCTGTGGCTCCACGTCGAAGTAGATCTCCCGCAGGTCTGCCTTGATGCCCCGGTCAACGATCGGAATCAGAATGATCAGCCCCGGCCCCTTCGCGCCCAGGATACGGCCGAGGCGGAGCACGACAAGCCGCTGATACTCGGGAACGATTCGGATGGCCGACCCAATGACGATCAGCGCGAAGATGACTACGCCGGCCCCAATAGCCAGTGACGTCCCAGGTTCCATAGTGACCCCTTTGCCCCCTGGCTGGTCCGTCTGCTAGCAGGGGGACTTTGCCGTGTGCCTCCGCATACTACCACTCCCCGTATGCGCAGTCAATCGCCACCCGTGCCGAAGCGTCTACAAGGCCCGGCGCGCGGCCGCTACCGCTCCTCCAGATACTGCCGGATGCTGCGGTATGCCAGCACGCCCTCGCCCGCCGCCACCGCGATCTGCCGATAGGCTCCCGACCGCACGTCACCCGCGACGTACACCCCGGGCACTGAGGCCTGGAAATCGCCGTCGGTCACGAGGTATCCCCCTGCGTCCCGCGCAACTGCCTCCGGCACGAACCCCGTCTGTGGAACCTCCCCCACCGCGATGAAGACGCCTGCCACCTCGACTTCCGTCTCTTCGCCCGAAACGACGTGCTTGGCGCGCATCGCGCGCACGGCATCGTCCCCGACTATCTCACTCGGGACATGGCTCCACAGGAACTCGACCTTCGGGTCGGCGAAGGCCCTCTCCTGTAGGATCCGGTCGGCCCGCAGCTCGTCCCTGCGATGCACCACCGTTACCTTGCTCGCGATCTTGGCGAGAAAGAGGGCCTCGTCAATCGCCGTGTTGCCACCGCCGACGACGAGCAGCCGCTTCCCTGAGAAGAGCGGACCGTCACACGTCGCGCAGTAAGACACTCCCCTCCCGAAGAACTCCCTCTCCCCCGGCACACCGAGCTTCCGAGGCGAGCACCCGGTCGCAATAAGCACGCTGCGGGCGCGTGGCGCGTCCTCCGGCCCCTTCCCCTCAAGCCGCACCTGAAACGGCCGCTCCGACACCTCGATACCCGCCACCGTCGCCGTCTCGACCCGCGCCCCAAACCGGCCGACCTGCTCGTGCATCCTCTGGGCCAGCTCCATCCCCGAGACGCCATCCGGGAAGCCAGGGTAGTTCTCGATGATGTCGCTCAGGACGATCTGTCCACCGGGCAGCATCTTCTCGAGCAGGAGAGTGTCGAGCCGCGCCCGGCCTGCGTAGATGGCGCAGGCGAGGCCAGCGGCGCCGCCACCCACGATCACCAGATCCCAGATGCTGGGGCGCGCGTCTCCTGGCCCCCCCCCGGGGCTCCTCTCGGCAGGTGCCATCACTCGCTTCGACTCCGCTCGACAGCCGGCCGGCGCAGAAGCCGGCCCGCTATCCCTCCTCAGTAACAGCGGCGAGCCGCCTGCGGATTTCGTCCTCGGGCTGGAATCCGATGACGCTGTCCGCTATCTGCCCGCCCTTGAACACGAACAGCGTGGGTACTGCCTGCACCCCATACTTCGCCGCCGTCGCCATTGCCTCGGCGGCGTTCACCTTGACGAACCTAACATTACCGGCCATTTCGCCGGCCAGTTTCTCCAGCACTGGCGCCAGCGCCACGCACGGCGGGCATGCGGGCGCCCAGAAATCTACCAGCACAGGTTCCTCCGCTTCCAGCACTTCTTGTCCGAACGTTGCATCGTTCACTTCTGCTACCGCAGCCATGGCTACAGGTTCCTCCTCTCGCGGCTCTCCCGTATCACCGGCCGCCGCGCGGCCACAAACTCATCAGCCGCGCTGCGGTCGCACTCCCCACTCCTCCGGGGCACACCGCGCCGGCCGGCGGATGTCGAGACAACTCCCCCCTGCGGACGCAAGGGCGCGTGCTCGGTTCTCTCCCTGGCCCTCACCCTCCTGCCTCAAGCCCACCCGCACTTGCGACCGGGCCGCACAATGGCGCCTCCCGCGCCGGAGAGTGCCGCGGCAACGCAATCGCGTGGCCTAGCGAGAACTGCTGGGAAACCACTCAGAGCGGCCCCAGGGGGGCCCCACGCCCTGCCAGGCTGCGACGGGGTCCGCATTACCTCGGGGCCGGGGTGCAATCCGTGCGCAGGTCAGGCCTTGGCGGTGACGGTCTCGCCGGTCTCGACGAGCTGGCGATACTCCTGCTTGTTCTTGCACTTCGCCTCCCCCTCCTCGAAGGAGATGACCCCCGACCGAGCCAGATGGGAGAGCGATTGGTCCAGCGTCATCATCCCGTGCTGAGTGCCGGTCTGGATCACGGAGGCGATCTGGTGGGTCTTCCGCTCCCGGATCGAGTTGCGCACCGATGATATGGCAACAAGCGTCTCGAAGGCGGCCACCCGCCCGCGCCCGTCAGCACGCCGCACGAGGATCTGCGAGACTACTCCCAGCAGGTTGACCGAGAGCTGCATCCGGATCTGCTGCTGCTGGTGGGTGGGGAAGATGTCGATCGCGCGGTCCACCGTCTGCACCGCGTCGGTAGTGTGCAGCGTCCCCAGTACCAGGTGGCCCGTCTCCGCAGCGCGGATGGCGAGCTGCACCGTCTCCAGATCGCGCATCTCGCCAACCAGAATCACGTCTGGGTCCTGGCGCAACACATACTTCAGCGCGTTCGCGAAGCTCCTCGTGTCCCGCCCGAGCTCCCGCTGGTTTATCAGCGACACCTTGGCATCGTGGATAAACTCTATCGGGTCCTCGACCGTGACCACGTGGACGGGGAAGTGCTTGTTGACATGGTCAATCATCGCGGCCTGCGTCGTTGATTTGCCGCACCCCGCCGGCCCGGTAACCAGCACGAGCCCCCTCGGGCGCTCCGAGAAGTACGTGCACACGCTGGGCAGAGCGAGCTCCTCGATGGTCTGGACGTGCAGTGGGATCACCCGGAAGACGGAGCCCGTCATGCCGCGCTGCACGAAGACGTTGACCCGGAAGCGCGCGAGTCCCTCGATCTCGTACCCGAGATCGAGCTCCCAGTCCTGCTCGAACGCGTCTCGCTCCTCCGGCGCGAGAATAGTGTAGGAAAGCCGCTTCGCCTCGGCCTCGCTCAGGGCCGGAAGATCCATCGGAATCAACTCGCCGTAGATCCGCAGCAGCGGAGGACTCTCGGCCTTGATGTGTATGTCCGAAGCGTCGCGATCCACCGCCGTCTTCAGGAGATCGTCGATGTGCACTTCCCCGCTAGACATCGGCTGCCTCCTCCATCTCAGACTTCGCCCGGCTCGGCCGCCATGAGTTCCTCGCTTCGCTGTCCAGCCCCCGCGCGGGCCGAGAACTCACTCGGATTCGAGGACTTCGACAACGCCATCTCATAGCTCACGACGCCGCTCCGGTACAGCTCGAGCAGATGATTGTCGAGCGTCTGCATGCTCAGCTCGGCACCGGTCTGGATCATGCCGTAGATCTGGTGTGTTTTCTGCTCCCGAATCAGGTTCCTGATGGCCGGAGTGGCAATCATCACCTCGAACGCCGCCACCCGGCCCGGCCGGTCAACCCGCGGCATCAGCGTCATCGAGATCACAGCCTGCAGCGTCACCGCGAGCTGCATCCGAATCTGCTGCTGGCGCTCGGGCTCGAACACGTCCACGATCCGGTCGATCGTCTGCGCAGCGTCCGTCGTGTGCACCGTGGAGAACACAAGGTGGCCCGTCTCCGCCGCCGTGATCGCGAGCTGCATCGTTTCATTGTCCCGCATCTCGCCGACCAGGATCACGTCCGGGTTCTGCCGCATCACATGCCGCAGCGCATCGGCGAAGCTGTGGGTGTCCATCTCCACCTCGCGCTGATTCACCGCGGCTACCTTGTCCGAGTGCATGAACTCTATCGGGTCCTCGATCGTGATGATATGGAGCGGCCTGTTCTCGTTGATGTGGTTGATCGTCGCCGCCAGCGTCGTCGACTTGCCCGAGCCCGTCGGCCCAGTCACCAGCACCAGACCCCGGGGCAGCAGGGCGATCTCCTTCAGAACCGGCGGCAGGCCCAACTCGTCAATGCTCTGCACCCGGATGGGAATCAGTCGCATCACTGCCCCAACACTGTCCTGTTGCTTGAAAACGTTTACTCGAAACCGAGCCAGCCCCTTAATCGCATAAGCCAGGTCACACTCAAGCTCTCGCTCGAACCTTGCGATGCGCTCCGGCCCCATGACCTCGTACACTGTGGCCTTGATCTGCTCCGGAGTTAGCACCGGGAAATTCGTGCGGCGCAGGTCTCCGTGTATACGGAAGACCGGAGGCTCGTGAGCGCGCAGGTGCATGTCCGACCCCTCATGTTGCACCAGCAACTTCAGCAGATCATCTAGTGGGATAGCATACTGATCCGGCATGCTGCCTCTTCTCCATTGGATTGTCTCGAACGCGGCTTCTGCACCGGCCCGCACGGGCGCCGCCGCTGGCCCCGCCTCCTACACATTCTACCCGCACGCTAAGCCGCCTCCTGCCGACCACCGCCAATCTTGGCAAGACGACGGAATTCCTCCGGATTGCTCGCCTTTCCCAGCGCCTCCTCGGCCGTCACGACTCCCTCCGAGTGAAGCCGCAGCAAGTGCTGGTCGAACGTCTGCATCCCCTCAGCCCCTCCCCCCTGAATCAGGCTGTAAATCTGGTGCGTCTTCCGCTCCCTGATCAGGTTCCGTATCCCCGGACTAGCCACCATGACCTCCAGACATGGCACTAGGCCCTCCCCGTCCGCCCGCCGCAGCAGGTCTTGGCTGATCACCGCCTGAAGAGTGATCGACAGCTGCGCCCGCACCTGCTCCTGTCGGTACGGCTCGAACACATCCACCATCCGGTCGATTGTCTGGGCTGCATCCAGCGTGTGCAGTGTGCTGAACACCAGGTGGCCCGTCTCCCCAGCGGTGATGGCAAGCTGGATCGTCTCCAAGTCTCGCAGCTCGCCGACCAGGATCACATCCGGGTTCTGCCGCATTACGTGCCGTAGCGCCTCCGCAAATGAATGGGTGTCTATCCCGATCTCCCTCTGCGTGACCGACGCCATCTTCGGCCGGTGGATGAACTCCACCGGATCCTCAATCGTCACCACGTGCACCGGACGATGCTCGTTGATGTGGGCTATCATCGCCGCCAGCGTCGTCGACTTCCCGCACCCCGTCGGCCCGGTCGCCAGCACGATACCCCTCGGAAGCTCCGCAATCTCCTTCAGAACCGGCGGAAACCCCAGTTCGTCAACCGTCTGGACCTCGGTAGGAATCCGGTGGAAGCACGCTGCCGGCCGGCTCTGGTCCCAGTACATGTTTACCCGGAACCGCCCTATCCCCGGTACCACATAGGCGATGTCCAGCTCCCGTTCCCGCTCGAATCGCTCCCACCGCTCGTTGCCGGCGACCTCCTTCAGTGTCTGGGCAACCTCCCCCGCGCCCAGCTCCGGGAACTTCGTCCGCCGAATCACCCGCTGCACCCGCATCGCCGGCGGCTCGCCGGCACACAGGTGCAGATCCGACCCCTTCACCTGCACCAGCAGTGACAGCAGCGTCTTCAGGTCCACGGCCGCCTCCCTTCCCCCCGGCGACGAGCCGGCGACGCCAGACCTCACCCCCTCCCCCGACAGCGCCCCGACTGCGACCTAGCCGGCTCCCCGGCGCAGCATCTGCTTCAACTCGGTCAGGTTCCCGGCGTACGTGAGCGCATCGTCCTCCGAGATCACCCCCGCACGCCAGTACTTCAACAGGGACTGGTTCATCGTCTGCATGCCCCAGTACCCTCCCTCGTTCATCGCCGAGTATATCTGCGACGCGCGCCCCTCCTCGATCAGCTTCGCCACTGTGGGAGTGTTGACCATCACCTCCACCGCCGGCACCCGACCCGTCCCGTCCGCGCGCGGCACCAGCTTCTGCGACACAACTCCCAGCAGGCTCGTCGAGAGACGCAGGCAGATCTGGCTCTTCTCGTGCGGCGGGAAAATGCTCACAATGCGCTCGATCGTGTCCGAAGCACTCGTCGTGTGCACCGTCGAGAACACCAGGTGCCCCGTTTCCGAAGCGCTCAGTGCCACCCGCATCGTCTCCGCGTCCCGCATCTCCCCGATCAGGATCACATCCGGGCTCTCCCGGACCACATACTTCATCGCATCGTAGAAAGACTCCGTATCTATCCCGACCTCTCGCTGGCTAACAATCGCAAGATTGTCCTCGTGCACGAACTCGATCGGATCCTCGATCGTCACGATGTTGCAGTGACGCGTCTTGTTGAGCAGATCCAACATCGCCGCCAGCGTCGTCGACTTCCCGCACCCCGTCGGACCTGTCACCAGCACCAGCCCCTGCTTGGGCTTGCACAACTCCTCGATCGACTTCGGCAGCCCAAGCTCCTCTACCGACTGGAGTTCCAGCGGCACAATACGCAGCACCATCGCATACGAGCCCCGCTGGAGATACACATTGCACCGGAATCGTGCCACATCCCCAAGCGTAAAGGCCAGGTCCAGCTCATGGTACTCCTCGAAAGCAGCTATTTGCTCCTCCGACACCACCGACTGCGCCAGCCGCTTCGTATCCTCCGGAGTGAGATCTGGAAGATCCGTCGGCACAATCCTCCCGTGCACCCGCAGCGCCGGTGGGCACCCCGACTTGAGGAATAAGTCGGATGCCCGGCTGTCTACCGCAAACCGACACAACTGCTCCAGTTCCATCAGCTATCCCCTCCCTCTAGTTAAGGGACTTGTACAGATTGCCATCCGCTTGCCTCCCACACCCCCTCAACGCCGCTTCTCCGTCTCCCCCCGGCGCCGCTCAGCCAGCAACCACCCTAGCAGAAGCCCGGGCGCCGCGCCGATCAGCACCGCAGGCGCCACCGGCGCCGATCTCTGCTCCGAAGACCTGCTTCCCCCGGCCGGACCCATTGTCCCGCTCATTCTTTCCACATCGTATTCATAACCCTCCACCTGCTCCACCAATCGCACCACGTAACCGTCCGCCGCCATCCCCTTCGGCCCCGCAAACGGGAATCCCTCATCCACCACGAACACTACCCTCATATGCTCCCACTCGGGCAGCGCCCGGACCAGTGCTCCCAACGGCAGCCCCCCCGTCTCTGCCCTGATCAGCCCCGGCGCCGCGAACCGAGCAGCCGTCGCAAGCTCCTCTGAGCTCTTCCTCAGCGGCGCCTGTTCCACCACCACCTCGCCCAACTGCGCCCCCGTCCTCTCGCCGACCTCCGCGATGCCACCGCGAAGCCGCCCTTCGTCAACCACGTGCGAGTAACTGAGGAACACCTGCGTCGGAAGGGGAGAGCGCGCCATCACCAGCACAATGAGATCATGTGCCGGAGCGGGAGCCTCTGCCGCCCCGGCCGGCCCCGCCGCCGCCAGCAGCGCCACTTGACAGGCCGCACCCAGCCCAGCCGCCCGCCGCATCAGCCTCCCGATCTCACGAACCCTGACATACCACATAACATCCCCCAACCAAAAAAGCACGCCCAACGGCGTGCTCGCTCGAACCCCCGAACGTAACCGCAAGTCCGACCACCGCGGTTGGTGGAGCTGGCGGGATTCGAACCCGCGACCTCTTCCATGCCAAGGAAACGCGCTCCCACTGCGCCACAGCCCCACCTAGGGACTGGCCAATTATAGTGTCGGCAATACCCGCTGTCAACCCCCAAGCAGGCCCTGGCAGCCGTCAGGCGACACCTCGCGGCCATCTACACGGCCCCGCGCGAGAGCGCACAGCGCGCCCCCCTCCGCCCCTTGACATCCGCCCCCCCCGTGCTACCATACTCCTGCTGTCTATTCGCTCTGAGGACCTCGCACTGGGACAGCGCAGGATGAACGGGGGGAATCTGCGTTGGCCAGGAAAAGGCGCTCTCGCCTCACGCTTGTCGAACTGCTGGTCACCATCGTGCTGGTCGGCCTGCTCTCCACTCTGCTACTTCCAGTCTTCGCGCAGCAGCTGGCCCGCGCCCGGCAGGCCGTCTGCCTCGCCAACGTCCGCAGCATCGCCCAGGCGGTGCGCATGTACCTCGCCGACCACGACTCGAGCTTTCCCCCAACGGAGCATCGCCCCGCCGCCCTCGCCTACTTCGACACCTACCCCGGCGGCGGAGCCAAGTCCGACTGGGACCCCGCGAAGAGGGCCCACTGCCACCGCCCTTACCACGCCAACTCCTACCTCCGCTGGCCGGTCATCCCACTGCCACCGCCCTTACCACGCCAACTCCTACCTCCGCTGGCCGGTCATCCTCGATCCATATGTGTTGACCAGAGATGTCTGGCGCTGCCCCGATGCGCGCCTTCAGAGCGGCGCCTTCTTCATCAACGCCGCCCCCGACTGGCTCGCCCACTTGCAGGACCACCAGGGCCAGTGGGGCAAGGATTCTCAGCCCCACCTTTGCGTCAAGTTCGGGAGCTGGCCCCCCGGTTGGGGCGGTGAGGTCACCGACTCCCTAGCTCAGAACCGGATGGCATCCCCAATCTCCGGCAAGGGCCGCACCACCTCCCCCGGTATGTTCACACAATCCATCGCCCCCAACTGCAATGCCGCAAACGCCACTACAGAGACTCTCCTCGCAGACCCCGCCTGGTACGTGATCTGTGCGGATGCCGGGGCAATCATAGATGACTTCTGCACGGGCACTCTCGCCTATCCCGACCTATGCCACCTCGAGTGCGCGGGCCCCGGCGACTGGCAGGCCGACTGGGAGAGCTGCCCCTGGAGCCGGCAGTGCGGGGCCATCGAGGACATGAAGCGCGACCCCGCGCTTCGGCGGCCTTATGCCCGCCACTTCGGCGGTGTCAACATCGGGTTCGTGGACGGCCACGCGCGCTGGTTCGACTCCGAGCAGGTGATAGCCGAATGCCCCAGCCATGGCGACTACTCCCGCGGCCGCCTCCGCGGCGTTGAGCCTTGGGGGCCCACCTACGACGCACCCTGGTAC
>JALGTG010000286.1 GCA_029821495.1 Candidatus Hebobacteria bacterium | reverse complement strand
TGAGGTGATCATCCCCGGGTACACGTTCATAGCGTCGGCACTGGCGCCGTTGGTGGTGGGGGCGATACCGGTGATCGCGGAGGTGGACGAGTCGCTGACTCTGGACGCGAGGGACGTGGAGGCGAAGATCAGCGCGCGCACGAAGGCGATCATCCCCGTCCACATGGTGGGGCTGCCGGCAAACATGAAGGCCATCATGCGGGTGGCGCGGCGGCACAAAGTGAAGGTTCTGGAGGATGCGTGCCAGGCGGACGGGGGGTCGTACAAGGGGAGGCGACTGGGGTCGATCGGGCACGCCGGCGCGTACAGCTTCAACTACTTCAAGAACATGACGTCCGGGGAGGGGGGCGCGCTGGTGACGGACGATGGGCTGGCCTATGAGCGAGCAGTGATCTATCACGACGGCGGGACGGGGTTCTGGCGGCCGGGTGAGACGCGACGGGTGCCGTTGTTCGCCGGCTCCAACTTCCGGATGAACGAGATTCTGGCGGCGATTCTGCGGGTGCAACTGCGGCGGATCGATGGGCTGCTTCGGCGCACGCGGGCGCACAAGGCGCGGCTGATGGAGGCGCTGGGCGATCACCCGAAGCTCAGGTTCATCGAACACAACGACCTGGAGGGTGAGTGCGCAACGGTGCTCGGCTTCAGGTTCGACAGCGAGGGAGAAGCGCGGGAGTTCGCGGGCGGGCTCGCGGCGCGGGGGATAAACGGGTGGCTTCCCATCGACACGGGGAGGCATATCTACAGCAACTGGGAGTGCGTGATGGAGAAGCGGGGGTCGTACCATCCTGCGCTGGATGCGTTCCGGCGGCCGGAGAACAGAGGAGCGCAGATGGACTACCGAAAGGATATGTGCCCGCGCACGCTGGAGTTCGTGGCGAGCACGGTGTTCTTGGATATACGGCCGGAGTTGAAGGCGGGGGAGGTGCGGGCACGCATCCGCGCCTGTCGAGAGGCGGCGGAGGCGATGGGGTAGGGGGCGAGACGTTCTGGCTTTGAGGTGCTGATGATGAAGTGGTTCGACTGCTGCGCGGGGTTCGGGATTCCGGTGAAGTCGCCCGCGCGCGTCATCGCCACCGCGCAGGAGCTGGTGGAGGAGCTGGAGTTCTGCGGGGTGGGGGAGGCGCTCGTCTACCACACGAGCATGGTGGAGGAGGGGGCGCAGGTGGGGAACGGCCGCGTGGTCGAGGAGACGAAGGAGGAGGCGCGGCTGCACCCGACGTGGGCGATTCTCCCGCCACAGACGGGTGAATTGGGGACGGTCGAGCAGTTCCTGGGGGAGATGCGCCGGAACGGGGTGAAGGCTCTGCGCGCCTATCCTCAGGAGCACAGATACCTGTTGAATAGGGTGACCTTCGGCCCGCTGCTGGAAGAGATCGTGGCGCGGTGGATTCCACTGATGGTGGGGCCGGATTGGGAGGGCGTGGCGAGCCTGCTGGCGGAGTTCCCGGAGCTTACGCTGGTTGTGACGCGGCACGGGAGCTGGGGGGATGATCGATACTTCCGGCCGCTGGTGGAGAGGTATCCGAACTTCCATCTGGACACGTCGAGGTATCAGCTCGACCACGGGATTGCGGATTTCGTGCGGAAGTACGGCCCGGACCGGCTCCTGTATGGGAGCGGGAGTCCCGAGCTTCAGATGGGTGCTTCGCTGCTGGCGCTGGCTCAGGCGGACATTGATGAGGGGGCGAAGGAGGCGATAGCGGGAGGCAACCTGCGGCGGCTGCTGGGCGAGGTGAGGCTGTGAAGAACCCGTCGGCGATAGCGCGCGAATTCGTGGAGCGAGGGAGGTGTGATGCGTGCCCGGTGATAGACATGCACGGGCACTACGGCCCGTACCCGAGCATCTACATGCCGCGGCCGTATGCGGACGGGATGGTGGAGAGTATGGACCGGTGTGGGGTGGCGTGCATAGTGTGCAGCTCTCACGCGGCGCTGGTGGACGCGGAGCGCGGGAATGCCGAGATGGCGCAGGTGATCGGGGAGAACCCCGGCCGGTTCTACGGTTATCGGGTGGTGAATCCGAACTATCCGCGGCAGGTCGCGGAGGAAGTGGCGAAGTTCGCCGAGGGCCAGGGCTTCGCGGGGTTCAAGTTCCACTCGGACCAGCACGAGTATCCGATCACGGGAGATGCGTACGCGCCGGCGCTGGAGTACGCGCAGGAGCACAGGCTGCTGGTGCTAGCGCACACGTGGGGGGAGAGCAGGTACGACCGGCCGGCGATGTTGGGGGAGGTGGCGGCGAAGTACGAGGGGGCGACGTTCCTTATGGGGCACGCGGGATATGGTGAGTGGGATGCTGCGCTGGCGGTGGCGCGGGAGCGCGACAATGTGTATCTGGAGCTGACCGCTGCTTACGAGGTCGGGGGGCTGATCGAGCGGATGGTCGGGGAGGTGGGATCGGGGAAGATTGTGTTCGGGACGGATCTGCCGTGGTTCGATCCGCACTACGGGATTGGGGCGATCTGCTTCTCGCGAATAGCGGACGAGGATCGGCAGAACATCCTGCATCGGAACGCGGAAGGGTTGCTGGGGCCGGTGCTGGGGACGGAACCTTCGGGGTGAGGGAGGTGGAGATGAGGAACGGGGCCTCGGCATTCGCCGAGGCCCCGTTCTTGGCCGTGGGGGGCAAGCACTTGCTGTGGTGGAGTTCGGGCGAGCCCGGGTGCCTCTGTTGTCGCCGAGCAAGGACTTGCGATGAAGCGGGCGTAAG
>JALGTG010000285.1 GCA_029821495.1 Candidatus Hebobacteria bacterium | reverse complement strand
CGGGCAGTCCGCATGCCTTGATGAGGGGGACCGATTCGTCCACGTCGCCGAAGTCGTTGGGATAGACGACCTCGATTCCCTGGACGCCGTCCACTCGTTTGACGAGGTCGAGTCGTTCGGCTAGAGGCCGAGGAGGCTGGTACTCGTGGAAGCGATCTGCCTGGCGGCCCATGAGCGAGATCATGACCGCGTGCTTCAGGTTCTTCATGTTCCATGCCTCCGTCGAGCGGAGTTGGCCGCCGCTCGCGTGCTGTGGTCGCAGACGTTCGTCCGTGCCGTGCTGCGATCTGACACATTCTAGCGCAACTGAGGCGGCGGGTACACCTGTGAAGGCGCGGGGAGGGACGGGTGGTGCAGATCGGCGCAGTGCGCGGAGCGCTCGCCGGCGAGCGCGCGGGCAGAGGCAGGATGAGGGGAGGGCAGCGCGGAAGCAGAAGTGCTGTGCCAGCGCGGGCGGACCGCGTCTGCGAGGTCGGATTCTGTCCCCAGGAGGGGAAACTGTGAGCTTTGCGAGAGCTTGGTTTGTGAGGTGCGTTATGGTGCTGTGTGCGATAGGCGGCGGCTGTGCGAGCGCGACGGACTACCATGTCAGCCCGGGCGGGGATGACTCGAACGCCGGAACGGCGGCGAAGCCGTGGCGGACGATTGCGAAGGTCAACAGTGTGGACCTTCGGCCCGGCGACCGGGTGCTGTTCGAGGGAGGGAAGGCTTTCGAAGGCACGCTGGCGCTGGATGGGAAGGACAGCGGAAGCGCGGATAACAGGGTCGTCGTAGCATCGTACGGAGAGGGGCGGGCGACGATCAACGGCGGGAACGGGAGCGGGCTGGTCGCGGAGGGGTGCAGCCACCTCGTGATCAGGAATCTCGACTTCGTCGGGGCGGGGCGGAAGGATGGGAACACCGAGAGCGGGGTGTCGGTGTCGGATGGGGATGGTATCGAGGTGGATCAGGTCGATGTGAGCGGGTTTCGCGGCTCGGGTCTGCTGCTGGCCGGCCTTCGCGACGCGCGAGCCACACACGTCTATGCGCATGACAACGGGGCCGACGGGATCGCGGTGGGCGCGGGCCGGCCGCCGGATGAACGCTGGTCGGAGCGGGTCTACATCGGCTACTGTGTTGCTGAGAACAACCCGGGGAACCCCGTGAACCTGGACAACCACAGCGGGAATGGGATCGTGGTGGGCAGTGTGAAGGGGTGTGTGATCGAGTACTGTGAGGCGATGAACAACGGGTGGGATATGCCGCGGAAGGGGAACGGCCCGGTGGGCATCTGGGCGTGGAACGCGGACGAGGTCGTGATCCAGTTCTGCGTTGCCCACCACAACAAGAGCCCGGGCTGGGACGGCGGGGGTTTCGACTTCGACGGCGGAGTCACGAATTCGATCCTGCAGTACAACTACTCCTACGAAAACGAAGGGCCGGGGTACTTCCTGTGTCAGTACTGGAGCGCGGCGGTCTGGAAGAACAACATCGTGCGATACAACATCAGCGTGAATGACGGGACGAAGAACAATATCGGGTGCGGGATCGAGGTGATGGCCAACAACGGGGGCATGTCTGATGCGCAGGTCTACAACAACACGGTGTACAACGAGAAGGGCGGCGCGGTGGGGTTCGGCGAGCGGCCGGTGCCTGGGTTGGAGTTTCGGAACAATCTCTTCGTGACGAGAGGCGAGATCATCAAGGGCGATTGGAGCTACGCGCGCTTCGAGGGAAACTGCTACTGGTCGGTTGGGGAGGGGTTCTTCGTCCCCACGCCCGACGGCAGGTACACGAGCTTGGAAGAGTGGGCCGAGGCAACGGGGCAGGAGAAGGTCGGAGGCGAGATGGTCGGACGGTACGCTGATCCGCTGTTGGTGGAGGCGGGGTCGGTGCCGGAGATCAAGCCGGAGGACCTGGCGAAGCTCGCGGCTTATCGTCTTCAGGAGGGCTCGCCGTGCATCGGCGCGGGCATTCCGATAGGCGACAACGGAGGACGGGACTTCTGGGGGGAGGGCGTGCCGGAGAGCGGGAAGCCGAGCATCGGGGCCTGCCAGGAGCCCTGATCGCGGAGCGAGAGACGATGCCCGACGGGCCCCGAGCGGTTGCCGACGGCTGCTGCTCGGGGCTTCGTCACGCTGTTACGCTCGCACGCTCCGGCGTGCCGGGATGCTCCTAGCGGCGCTTTGAGCTGGGGCGGCGCCGCGCGGCTTCACATGATCGTCTGAAGGTAGCTCGTCAGGTTGGTGGGGCGGCCGACCAGGCTGAGCTTGTGGCGTATGCGCTCGCGGTGGCGGCTGATGGTCGCGGGGGAGACGCCGCGCATCTGCGCGATTTCCTTGCTGGTGAGCCCGCTTCGGATCATGTTGCAGACGCTGATCTCGGTTGGGGTGAGGGATTGGAATGTCTGCGACAGCCGGCTGATGAATGGGGATGTTATCTCCTCGAGGTTGTCCCTGAGGAGCTCGACGTATCGTCGCTGGGGTCTGGGGAGTTCCATGGCCAACGCATAGACTATGGGCATGAGGACCTTCTCGACGTTGGCCTGGATCTGTCTCTGGATGTCCCGTTTCTCCTCCTCGATCCTGGAGAGGACTGCGCGCAGCGCGGTGTTGGCCTCCTGCAGCGCCTGCCGCTCGACAGTGAGCTGCTTGTTGGTCTCGTGGAGGCTCTGCTCGGCCATGATGCGCTTCGCCATGGCGGCGATGTGCTCGGCGACAGCCTCCAGCAGGATCCGCTCTTCCCTGAGGAA
>JALGTG010000284.1 GCA_029821495.1 Candidatus Hebobacteria bacterium | reverse complement strand
GGCCCCGGTGAACCGAATGGGGAGTGGTTCGTCCGGGCCACTTGTTTAGTGGGCGATGCGCTCTGCGTGTATGGAATGAGCAGAGCGGGGGTGCGACTTTGTGAGGAGCTGGCGGAAACGAGAAAGGCATAGCAGCTCAGAGACCAGCAGCGCAGGGCTACCGGGCCGTGTCGCAACAGCGGCGGCGGCCTTGGCGCTATGCTGCGCTATGGCCTCATGCGGCTCGGTCTGGGGTCTGAGCACGGGCGACAACATCTCCGCGGGGGGCGGGCATGAGGAGCTTGGCAGCGGCACGCTGAGCGGCGGGGATGGTCAGGACCCGGGCGACCTGGCAAACAGCCGCCTCAAGCTGGGGCTTGGAGGCAGGGGCGAGCTGGAGCTGAATCTGTTCGCGAATATGAGCCGGCCGGTCGGGTCGGGCCGCTTGATGGGATACATGGCGCTGCAAGGGGACTCGGCGGAGGAGTTGGGCTCGGTGGCCGGGCAGTGGGGATTGGCGATGCCGCGCGCGCAGCGGCTGGGGGGAGCGGCCGCGGATCAGGCTTCTTCCTATCGCCTGTCGTACCGAACGGGGGCGCTGGCGCTGGGCGGGAGCTTCTTGGACGTGGGCTCGGGATTCGCGCTCCCCGGTGGCACTGCAGGTCGGAGTTCTGAAGGGGAAGCGCAGATGCTGGCGGAGGCATTGGGCACGCGGAGAGTCGAGCTGAGTGCGGCGCTGGGCCTCGCGCCCGGCGCGTCGCTGACGTCGCGGCACGAATCTGTGCGTAACGAGCGCCCGGGGGACAAGAACCGCGGTCTGACGACCACGGACATCGGGCACACGCTGAGCTGGGGGGTGGGGCCGCGGAGTCAACTGACCGCCAGCCTGGGCGAACACAGCGAGAGGTGGAGCGAGGCGGTTGGCAAGGCCGATGTGAGGAGGCGAGAAACGGCAGTCGAGTTCAAGTCTGAGTTCGGGCGCGATGGACGCCACGGTCTGCGATTGGGGTTGACGTCGAAGGAGACAAGGAAGGGGGACAGCGAGCAGTCGGAGCAGGTGAGGGAGGCACACTTGGGGCTGGCGGCGACGACCCGGCTGCGGCTGAATGCCGACTATGTGTCGAACGGCTCGAAAGAGGGGACGGGCCGAACGACCCAGACGGTGGGGGCGGTGATGCAGCTTGCGTCGGACTCTCACCTGTCGGCGGCGGTCAAGCGACTATCTGTGGGCGACAACAGGAGCGGGACAGAGTCGTTGCTGAAGCTGAGCGCGAAGCTCGGCGGGGGCGCGAGCGCGGGGACGTTGGAGGGGGAGGAGTGCACTGGGCGAGGGGAGGCGCTGGATTTCTCCCGCCGGCGGAAGTGGATGCTGACGGGCGTGCTGGGGGATGGCCGGGGCAGGACGAGTCTGAGAGCAAACCTGGAGGAAAAGCGGGGTGAGGGGCCTTCGGGCCTGCTGCAGCGGACGGCGCTGGTGCACCTTGACCGGGCGCTCTGGTCCGGCGTGCGGCTGACGGCTGACCGGCACGAGCAGGTTGGGGGCACAGCCGCGGAGCCCGAGGTGACGGTGAGATCGAGCTGCGGGGTGGAGGCCCGGCTGGGGTCAAGCGCTGCCCTTAACCTCGGACTCGTGTCGGAGAAGAAGCCACAGGGAACGAAGAACCGGTCGGTGCGGGTGGCTCTGGAGCAAGAGGTGCGCGGGCTGAAGCTGCGGGCGGAGCGAAGGTCGTGGCGAAGCGAGGGTGAGAAGCAGTCGGAGTTGAGCTGTAGTGTGGACGCTCCAAGTGGCGACTTGGCCGACTGGGCGAAGGAGATATCGGGGGCTCACGAGTTTGCCGAGGCCGGGGAGTACCTGGTGCGGGAGGCGCCCGGGTGGGCAGAGATGCCGTTCGCTGGATATCGGCTGTGGGCCAGCCGGCGAAGCGCCCGGAACGCGGGCGGGCTGGACACTATGGTGTTCGCGCACCGCCGGATGGTCGGGGATGGTCTGCACTTGCGCGTGACGCATGAAGAATGCCCGGAAGGGAAAGAGGGGGAGAGCAAGGGGCGGCCCCTGCCGCTGCGGCGGGAGCGCGTTGAGGTGGGCCTGCCGCTGGGGGAGGGGCTGGTCGCGCGGGCGAGCTACCGGACGGAGTCGGGCGTTTCGGCAGAGCGGGGACGGGGGGACGGGTTCACGCTAGGGTTGTGGGGCAGGTTGTCGGAGCGGGAGGGGATGGAGGCGAGTGTGTCGCACGATGGGGGCAGGTGGGGTGGCGAGGTGCGCAGACACACGAGCGTAAGCGTGCTGTACTCGCTGAAGGTAAGTGACGACCACCGGCTACACGTGAAGGCGGGGTACGGGTGGGATGACCCGGAGACCGGGAATCGGCAGCGGGAGAGCCGCATCAGCCTGGGCTACGCGAAGCCGATCTAGCCTCATTCTGTAGCCCCTGCCAGGCTGCACCTCCTCACATCGGCCACCAAAGTATGGAATAGAGCGCGGTGGTGTGGCGGCCGTGTACGCTTCTCTGGCCAGCGGCACACACACGAGAGTGGAGTTCGCTGATGCGCGCTCGTTCTAATCCTGGCGCGGGGTTGAGTGCAAGAGTCGGGTCCCGGGAGAAAGTCGCGGCAGGCGTGCGTTGCCTGATCCTGCTGACGGTGTTCATGATGGCGCGGATGCAGGAGGGAGGGCGGAACGCGGCCTTCGACATTGTGGTGGGCGCCGGTGGGGCGTATGTGCTGGTGACGAGTTTCCTGCCGTGGGCGCGGCTGGACATG
>JALGTG010000283.1 GCA_029821495.1 Candidatus Hebobacteria bacterium | reverse complement strand
TTATCTTCGATGTTGACACGTTTGCGGTGCACGATGGTCCCGGCATTCGGATGGCGGTGTACCTGAAGGGGTGTCCGCTGGCGTGCAAGTGGTGTCACAGCCCCGAGTCGCTGAAGGGGAGCCCCGAGCTGATACTGGTGAGGGACCGATGCGTGCTGTGTGGGGCGTGCGCGGCTGCTTGCGAGCGTGGGGTGCACAGGATCGAAGGGTCGGAGCATGTCGTAGACCGGGGGAGGTGTGTGGCGTGTGGGACATGCGTCGAGCACTGCGTTCAGGGCGCGCTGGAGATGAAGGGGGAACGGGTCCGCGCGGGCGAGGTGGTGGCGAGAGCGAAGCGGCTGAAGCCGTTCTTCGAGCACTCAGGGGGTGGGGTGACGCTGACGGGGGGAGAGGTGACGCTGCAGCCGGAGTTCGCGTCGGCGGTGCTGTCGGGGTGCCGGTCGGCCGGGATTCATACGGTCGTTGAGACGTGTGGGGCGTGTGGGTGGGAGGTGTTGGAGAGGCTGGCGGACGAAGCCGATCTGGTGCTCTACGACATCAAGATCATTGACGCGGATGAGCATCGGGCGTGGACGGGGGCGTCGAACCGACAGATTCTGGAGAACGCGGAGCGGCTGGCGGGGCGGAATGTCCAGGTGCGGGTGCCGCTGATTCCGGGGATCACGGATACGGAGGAGAACCTGCGCGCGGTATTCGAGTTCATGGCGAGGGCCGGGCTGAAGTCGGCGGCGCTGCTTCCGTACAACCCTTCGTCGGGGGCGAAGTACGAGTGGCTGGATCTACCATTCGAGGTGGAGGGAGAGCCGCAAGATCGCAGGATCTTGGAGGGGTATCTCGACATGGCGCGGGGGGCCGGGGTGGATGCTGTGATCGGTTGAGGGAGAAGTAATGAGGATGCGGTTGGTGGGGCGCGAATGACCGATGTGTGAGGGAAGGAGTGCCAATGGCTGCATTTGGGCGAGACCGCGTAGGAGTGGAGAAGCGGATAGGTCATGTGTCACAGCTCGGTGGGCTGAAGCTGTACACGCTGAGTGACGGCCGTGCCGCGGGAGTGCGAGCGGTTGATTTTCGGACGACAGGCGGGCTGGAGTTCACGGTGCTGCTGGACCGGGGGATGGACATAAGTGAGGCGCGCTACAAGGGGATGAGCCTGTGCTGGCGGTCGGCCGCGGGGGACGCGGCGCCCGCGTTCTATGATGCGCGGGGGGCGGAGTGGCTGTGGACGTTCTTCGGAGGGATGCTTACGACGTGCGGTCTGACCCAGGTGGGGCCGCCGGAGGGGGAGGATGATGAGGAGCTGGGGCTGCACGGGCGAGTATCGTGCGCGCCGGGGGAGAAGGTGAGCTACTCGGAGGAGTGGTGTGGCGACAGGCTGGAGCTGAAGGTGAGCGGGGTGGTGAGGGAGGCGCGGCTGTTCGGGCCGGGGTTGGAGATGCATCGGACGATAGGAGCGCGGGGAGATGGGGCGGGACTGACGGTGCGGGATAGGATCGTGAACGCGGGGGCGCGCCCGACGCCGTGTATGCTGCTGTACCACATAAACGCGGGATATCCGCTGCTGGACGACTCGGCGGAGCTGGTGCTGCCGACGATGGAGGTGGAGCCGCGAGACGCGGATGCGGAGGAGGGGAAGGAGGAGTTCGCGAGTATCCACGGGCCGGTCAGCGGCTATAGGGAGAAGGTGTACTTCCATAGGATGGAGGCCGACAGGGATGGCTGGGTGACTTGTGCGATGCTGAACCGGGGGCTGGCTGGGGGGATCGGGCTGAGGCTGCGGTATCGGGCGTCGGAGCTGCCGTGCTTCACTCAGTGGAAGATGCTGGGGGACCGGGAGTATGTGATGGGGATCGAGCCGGGGAACTGCCGGCCGATGGGGAGGGCCGCGGAGCGAGAGGCGGGGCGACTGGTGGTGCTTGGGGTCGGGGAGGAGACAAGCATGGGGTTTGAACTCGATGTGGTGGCGGGGAAGGAACGTTTGGACGCGCTGGAGCGAGAGGCGTCGGCGCGGGCGTAGGGAGAGGAGAGAAGATCAGTGTTCTGTTATCAGTGTGAGCAGACGGCGAAGGGGACCGGCTGCACGGTCAAGGGCGTTTGTGGGAAAGACCCGGAGACGGCGGTTCTTCAGGACTTACTGGTGCATGCGGTCAAGGGATTGGCGATGTACGCGCGCCGGGCGCGGGAGCTGGGGGTGTCGGACAGGGAGGCGAACGTCTTCGCGCTGAAGGCGCTGTTCGCGACGCTGACAAATGTCAACTTCGACGCCGGACGCATTCGCGAGCTGATCGTGCGAGCGTGTGAGCTGCGCGAGCGGATGAGGACCGCCTATGAGGAGGTGGCGCGGGAGGCCGGGCAAGGCCCGGAGGCGCTGGGGGGACCTGCTGCGTGGACACCTGCAGACAGCCTGGAGGGGCTGGTCGAGCAGGGCGAGGAGGTGGCGATCAGCAAGCGGCGGGAGGCGCTGGGAGAGGACGTCACAGGTCTGCAAGAGCTGTTGGTGTATGGGCTGAAGGGAGTGGCGGCCTATGCCGACCATGCGCAGATCCTGGGCGTTGAAGATGAGGCGGTATATACGTTCGTTCACGAGGCCCTCGACTACCTCGCAGGAGAGCCGACGTCGGCAGATGATCTGGTTGGATGGTGCCTGAGGTGTGGGGAGACGAACCTGAAGGCGATGGAACTGCTCGACGCGGCACACACGACGACGTACGGAGACCCGGTTCCAACACAGGTGCGAATAGAGCCGGTGA
>JALGTG010000079.1 GCA_029821495.1 Candidatus Hebobacteria bacterium | reverse complement strand
GCCGGCCCTTGCCTCCCCGCGCGCCGCGGTCATCTCGCCAACGGACTGGGGACAGGTTGACTCAGCGAGCGTCGCGCCTCGTCGCACTCACAGCTCGACCAGCTGTATCGTCTTGATGCCCTCGATCCGGTGAAGCTGCTCCATGATCTCTGGCGGCACCGCATTGTCGAGCGCCAGCACCATCACCGAGCGGCCCCCGGGTTGAGGTCGGCTCCGGCCCACATGCATGCCGGCGATGTTGATGTTCTGCTCGCCGAGAAGGCTGCCCACCTTGCCGATCATGCCGGGCTGGTCTATGTGCATCGAAACCAGCATGTAGCCCGCGGGCACGAAGTCCACACGGTACTCGTCCATGCGCACGATTCGGACCTCGCTCCGCCCGAACAGCGTCGCCCCAATGGTCCGCTCTTCCCCATCGGCCTGCACGCGGGAGGTAATCAGACTTACATAGTCGTGCGATTCCCGGCTGCGGGACTCGACCACTCCGACGCCCCGCGTCTGCGCGACCACGGCCGCGTTCACCAGGTTCACGGGCTCGTCCAGCATCGGCGCCAGCAGGCCCTTCAGGAAGGCCCGGGTCAGCAAGCGCGTATCCTCCGCCGCCAGCTCTCCCGCATACGTCAGCTCCACCGCCTTCACCGGCCGCTCCGCCAGCTGCCCCTGGAGACTCCCCAGCTTCTCCGCCACCGGCAGGTACGGATCCAGGGCGCGCAGCGCCTCGGGGCTCAACGGCATGACGTTCACCGCACTGCGCGCGGGCCTGCCGCCCAGCACATCGAGCACCTGCTGCGCCACGTCCACCGCGACCTTCACCTGCGCCTCCGCAGTGGATGCGCCCAGGTGGGGCGTGAGAACCACGCCGTCCAGCCCCAGCAGGGGACTGTCGCTCGGCGGCTCCTTCTCGAACACATCGAGACCCGCGCCCGCTACACGCCCGTCCTTCACCGCCTCGGCCAGCGCGGCCTCGTCTACCACTTTCCCGCGAGAGCAGTTGACAATCCGCACCCCCGGCTTCACCTTGGCCAGGGTCTCGCGCCCTATCAGATGTTCAGTCTCCTTGTTCAGAGGCACATGCACGGTGATGAAGTCCGAGCGAGCCAGCAGCTCGTCGAGCTCCCCGATCTCGATGCCGACCCGCTCCGCGCTCTCAGCCGCGACGAACGGGTCGTGTCCCAGCAGCTTCATGCCGAAGGACGCAGCGCGCAGCGCGACCTCGCTCCCTATCTTGCCAAGCCCGATAATGCCGAGCGTCTTGTTGAGCAGCTCCACCCCCAGGAAGGCGCTGCGCTTCCACTCCCCCGCCGACACGGAGGCGTCGGCCGCCGGCACGTTCCGGGCCAGGGCGAGCATGAGGGCCACCGTATGTTCCGCAGCGGCAACGGTGTTGCCCTCCGGGGAATTGCACACCACAATCCCCCGCCGCGTGGCGGCCTCGACGTCGATATTGTCTACGCCTACACCGGCGCGGCCGATCGCCATCAGATTCGGCGCGGCCTCCATGATGTCCGCCGTTACCTTCGTTGCGCTCCGAACCAGCAACCCGTGAGCCCCCTCGATCTCCTTCTTCAGCTCCTCCGGCTCGAGGCCGGTCTTGACGACGACCTCTACCTCAGGGCTCTCGCGCAGTGCCTCCAGACCCTCCTCCGCGAGCTTGTCGCTGACCAGAACGCGCCACTTCGCTTCCTGTGCGGCCATCTCTCAGCCTCCCAGCGCCTCGATGGCCGCGGCCGCGCCGGCGGCGGCATCCACGTCCATACCCAGCTCCTTCAGCGCCAGCCCGAGCGCCCCGAGTGTGGCCACTATATCGGACTGAGACACATAGCCGAGGTGCCCGATGCGGAAGATCTTGTCCTTCATGCTCTGCTGGCCGCCGGCGAGCACAACGCCGTACTTCTCCAGCAGGAGCTTGCGCAGAGCGGCCACCTCGACCCCGTCGGGCTTCCGCACGGAGGTGACGGCGTTGCTTGCGTGCTTCGGATCCGCAAAGCCCTTCAGCCCAAGCGCCCCGATGCCCGCGCGCACCGCCGCGCCATGGCGAACATGTCGCTCAAAGCAAGCTTGCAGCCCTTCTGCCTCCAGAATCCTCAGTGCCGCGCGCAGTTGGAATACCTGCGGCACGGCCGGAGTCCACGGCGTCTGCCCGAGCTTCAGGTAGTCCTTTGCCTTCCCCAGATCCCAGTAGAACCGCGGCAGAGAGGCCTTCTGCATGGCCTCTCGGGCGCGGTCGTTCATCGCCACGAAGACCAGCCCCGGAGGGATCATGAATGCCTTCTGAGAGCCCGCCACGACCAGATCGAGACCCCAGGCGTCGGTCTGGCAGTCCATCGCGACCAGTGAGCTGATCCCGTCTACCAGCACCAGCGCACCGTGCTCGCGCACGATCGGGCCGATCGCGGCCATGTCGTTCGTCACACCCGTAGAGGTTTCGTTATGCGTGACGAGAACGGCCTTGATTTCCTTCTTCTCATCAGCCGCGAGCCGCTCCCGTATCTTCCCCGGGTCGGCCGCCGTGCCCCACTCGAAGTCGAGCGACTCCACCTTCACGCCGAAGGCCTTCGCGATGCTCGCGAATCGGTCGCCGAAGACGCCGATGCTCACGGACAGCACGGTGTCTCCCGGCGAGAGCATGTTGACGACCGCGGCCTCGAGGCCGCCGGTGCCGGACGCCGTCAGGACGAAGACGTCGTGCTGCGTCTGGAAGACGCGCTTCAGCCCCGCGGTCACCTCCGCCAGCGCCTCCGCGAACTCCGGCCCGCGGTGGTTGATCATGGGCGCGGCCGCGGCCAACAGCACCGACGGGGGCACCGGCGTAGGGCCGGGGATCATCAGTAGTTGCTTCTCCTTCAACGGTTGTTACCTCCTAGCGGTCGAGATTCTCAAGGGATGGCGGCTCCCATTATCCCCGAAGCAGTCAACTGTTGTCAACGCCGGGCGCGGGCTGCTGGTTGAAGCGATTCATCGCTTCTTCGATACCATAGTAAACCCAAGTCTCCAGCGCCTGCACCGCCCGCGCGATGGTCTGGTTGACGACCTCTCGCTCCCCACGGGGGAAGGCGCCGAGCACGTAGCTCATCATGTCCATCCACTCCGGCGGCTCCCCGACGCCGAGGCGAAGCCGCGGGAATGCCTGCGTCTTGAGATGCTGCGCGATAGAGGCCAGGCCCTTGTGCCCGCCCGCGCTGCCCCCGCGCCGCAGTCGCATGCGACCGAGGTCGAGGTTCACATCATCGCACACGACCATGAGGTCGGCCACGGACGAGCCCGACTCCCGCAACAGAGGCGCAACACACCGCCCGCTTAGGTTCATGTAGGTCTGCGGCCGGATCAGCAGCACCTCTTCCTTACCGATCCGCCCCATAGCCCGAGTGCATCGGTGCTTGCCGCGGCGGAACCCGAGGCGCCTGCTGCGGGCCAGCGCGCCCAGCACGATGGAGCCGAAGTTGTGCCGCGTTCTTCGATAGCGAAGCCCTGGGTTTCCGAGGCCGACGATGATCTTCATGGCGCCGCGTCAGTTCGGCGGAACATGGGGTCTTCCCTGCGCGAGGAGTCCGTGCGATCCGATCAGAATGGGGCCCCCGGCGCGACTCGAACGCGCGGCACGGGCCTTAGGAGGGCCCTGCTCTATCCACCTGAGCTACGGGGGCGCAAGTCCTTCCGCGACGGCTCTCTGAGTGTATCAGTGCCCCTCCTGTCCCGTCAAGAAGCGCGTGCGCTGAAACCGGCAGGACCAATCGCCTTGCTGAAGAAGAAGGCCCCTGAAGAGGCCGACAGCCAAGATGCCACGACGCATTGATCTGGGCGACGACGACTCGGATGACTCCCTGAAGCAGGCCATGCGCGACCTCGAGCGCCAGCTCCGAGGTGGCGAGGATGCCGCCGAGACGGAGCCGCCCGACGAAGAAGACGCGGCCCCTCAGCCCCCGCCGGAGACCGACGGCAGGCGGAAGGTCGAGCAGGAGCGGGACGCGAGACACCGCGAATCCCGGGAGGGCATCCAGGACGCTGTCGAGGCCATCGAGCGCGATCAGGAAGCGATTGCGGCCGCCCGGGCCGCCCGGCCTGCCGCCTCTCGCATCAGGTGGGTGGCGCTGGGCATCCTCGTGGCGGGAGCGATCGCAGTGGCGGCCGTGATGCTCCGGCCGCAGCCTCTGCCGCCACCGGCGGAGTATCCGGAGGCGGCAGTCGAGGGCTTCTGGCGTGAGATCGTGGCCGGCAGCTACGAGGGCGCGACCGTCTACTATCCCAGCCTGGTGGACCGATTCGGGAGTCGCAAGCAGGCGGCACTTCACCTGCGAGACCTCTTTCAGGATAACCCGCCGATTGAGGTGGCCTCAGTGGGGACCCCGGAAGAGCTGCCCGACTCCGCCGACCTGCGGGTAGGCTACGAGGTCTATCTGCGGAATGGGGTGCCGAGAGTGGGGGAGTTCATCGTGCGCTACACAGGTGATCCCGCCACGGGATACGCCATCGCATCCTCTCCATAGCCGCCGCGCCCGACCACCGACGACCTTCAACCGTCGGTGCGCAGCACCAGGATCTCCTCGACCTTCCGCAGCTCCGCCGCCGGCTCCACCGTCGCCAGCTTCCCCGGCGTGTTCGGGTCGACCGTCACCGCGGTAACAGTTCCCACGCGAAGCCCCTTCGGGAAGACGCCCCCGCTGCCCGCGGTGAGCACTTGGTCGCCGGGCCGCACAGCCGCATTCGGATCCAGATAGCGTACCTCGCACCGCCAGCTCCCCAGACCCTTGAGGATGCCCGTCTCCCTCGACCGCCGCAGCAGCACAGCTATGCCGCTGGCAGGGTCGGTCAGCGGTACGATGCGTGCCGTCTGAGCGGTCACCGCGTAGACCTGGCCAACGAGACCATCCCTGGTAACAGCCACGTCCTTCTGCTGCACCCCGTCCGACGCCCCAACGTCTACCAGAATGTACGACAGCCACCCGCCAGAGCCGATCGCGATCACATGCGCCAGGCAGACGCTCCCCGAGTACGACTCGTGCGCCGACAGCAGCGCCGCTTCTCTCTCCGATCCTGCGCTGGCCTCCGCGAGCTCCACCACTACCCCCTCCAGCTCCCCGACCCGCGCCGCCAGACGCTCGTTGTCCTCGGCCAGCCTGTGACCGAGTGCCACGGACAGCCAAGCCTTCTCGATGCCCGCCCGCGACTGCAGCAGGGCCCGCGCGAACGGGTATGAGACCGCCGAGACCGCGCTGTCGAAGCCACTTCGCCCGCCCGCGCGACGCGCCGCAGATTGCCATACATCCATGCCCGCGGCGACGGCCAGAAGCACGGCGAGAAACGCGGCCGTTCGATGTCCGGGCTTGTCCAGCCAACCGATCATACGACCTCGGCCTCAGTAGGTGGCGAAGGCGTCGGCAAACTTCTCCGCATTCTCGAGCGCGCGCCCTGCGCCGATGACCACACAGCTCAGAGGGTCCTCCGCCACGCGGACCGGCATCTGAATCTCCTCTGCCAGCAACCGGTCAATGCCGCGCAGCAGCGCGCCGCCTCCGGTGAGCACCAGGCCGCTCTCGATGATGTCCGCCTGCAGTTCGGCCGGCGTCTGCTCCAGCGTCATCCGGATGGCATCGCCAATGCCATTGACGGGCACCGCGATGGCATCTCGCACCTGGGGAGAAGTCACCTCAACGGCCTTCGGCAGGCCCGTCAGCAGGTCTCTGCCGCGGGCAACGGCGATGCGTTCGTCCCCGTCCAGCGGATAGGCGCAGCCGATATCGAGCTTCAACTGCTCCGCCGTCACAACGCCGATTGCGAGGTTGAACTCGTGGTGAACATAGGAGACGATGGCCTCGTCTATCTCGTCTCCGGCCACCCTCTCCGAGCGGCCCGCCACCACTCCGTTGAGCGATATCGCGGCGACCTCCGTGGTCCCGCCGCCGATGTCCACAACCATACTGCCAGCCGGCTCGGAGACCGGAAGGCCGGCCCCGATGGCCGCCGCCATGGGTTCTTCGATCAAATACACTTCCCGAGCGCCCACCCGCAGAACGGCGTCTCTCACCGCGCGCCGCTCCACCTCGGTTACCCCAGATGGAATGCCGATCACCACCGCGGGATGCACCAGTGTCCTCCTGCGGTGTACTCGCTGGATGAAGTACCGGAGCATCGTCTCCGCGATCTCGAAATCCGCGATAACGCCGTCCTTCAGCGGGCGAATGGCCTCGATGTTGGCCGGAGTGCGTCCCAGCATGCTCTTGGCTTCCGCGCCCACCGCCAGGATTGCCCCGTTCGTCTGGTCTACGGCGACGACCGAAGGCTCGTTGAGCACGATCCCCTTCCCCCGAACGTGCACCAACGTGTTGGCAGTGCCAAGGTCAATGCCAATCTCTCGAGAGTACTTCGACCAGAGAAGTCGCCACAGCCCCATCAGCGGACACCCCGTTGGGAGCGTCGCACCAGCCGCGCCCCCCGTTCGAACTCCGCCAGCATCTCCTTCAGCCTTGGCACTGGAAGCCCGATCACATTCGTGTAGCACCCATCAACGGCTCGGACCAGGGCTCCGCCGCGCCCCTGGATGGCGTAGGCGCCAGCCTTGTCCATCGGCTCGCCGGTGCCGACATAGGAGTCCACCTCTGCCTTCGACAGCCGGCGGAACGCTACCTTCGTGCACTCGTATCCCCCCATGTGTCGGACACCGCGCACGAGCGCCAGCCCCGTGTAGACCCGGTGCCACCGGCCGCTCAGGTGCCCGAGCATGGCGCGCGCATCCTCGGCATCGACCGGCTTCCCCAGCACGCGCCCATCGCAGACCACGATCGTGTCCGCGCCGAGGACCAGTCCCCGCTCCCGAGCGGCGACCTCCCGCGCCTTCCCGAGCGCCGAGCGCCGCGCCAGATCGGAGTACCGCACCCGTCCCCCGGACGACTGTGCCCCCACTTCGTGCCTCGGCTCATCGCCCGCGGGGGCAACGACGCGGAATCTGATCCCGGCCCATCGCAGCAAGTCCCGGCGCCGCGGCGACCGCGAGGCGAGGATCAACACCGTTACACCTGCCCTGGGCGGAGAGAGGCCACGATCACCACCCCCGCCAGCAGCACTCCCGCGACCATGGCCACGATCCCCAGCGTAACGTGGGCCGTGCTCTCGGCCGCCACCAGATACATGCTGCTGGCCACCACCAGAGCGGCCGCCAGCAGGCTCAGCCCCAGACGATTCAGACACCGACCCAGCCTGGACCACCGCCCCTCCGACTCCGGCTCCTCCGTTCGCATCCGCAGCCCGCCGTGCTCGATCAAGGAGAGCACGCGGTCGATCCGCCCGGGCAGCCGCGCCACGTGCCGGCCTGTTGACTCAACAGCTCGAACGACCCGGTGGGCAACCGCCCCCGGAGCGAGAAGCTTCGCCCGCGCCTCCTCCACCACCGGCTCTGTGAGATCCCGGAAGTCGAACTCCGGGTCGAGCTCCGAGCACACCGCCTCCGTCATCAGCAGCGCCTTGGCCGTCAGAGACAGTTCGGGAGGCAGGCGAACGTTGTTCAGCCACAGCGCCCTCAGCGCCCGGCCCAGCAACCGCCCAATGGACAGCCGGCGGCCCGGCAGCACCGCGAACCGCCCCACCACCCGCGCGAGATCGCTGCGAAGCGACGCGAAATCAGTATCGGCGCCCACCGCGCCCAGCTCGCACATCGTGCTGACGAGTCCATCTGTGTCCTCGTCGTAGGCTCCCCGCACGGCCTCCACCAGCAGCTCCCGCGTCCGAGGATCGAGATAGCCGACGATCCCGAAATCGAGAAGGATGACCGTGCCGTCGTCACCGATCAGCACATTGCCCTGGTGCGGGTCCCCGTGGAACACCCCTTCCACGAAGATCTGCTGGAGCATGTACCGGCCGAACTCGCGCGCCGCCGCCCGCCGATCGATGCCGGCGCTAGCGTCGAGTTGGTCCACCCGCGTCCCCCGCAGCCGCTCAGTCGTCAGCACCCTCTCCGTGGTCAGGTCCCACTTGACCGACGGAATGCGTATTCCCGCCTCGCCCGACGATAGGCCCCGCCGAAGCCGCTCCATGCTATGAGCTTCGTGCGTGTAGTTCAGCTCATCCTCGATCTGCGACGCGAACTGCCGGGCCAGGCCTGGCAGGTTCAGCCTCCTCACCGAAGGGGCCTGACGGTGCAACAGGTGGGCCGCGTCGGAGAGAATCTGCAGGTCCTCCTCGACCACGCGAACGGCCCCGGGCCGGAGCACTTTGACCGTGACCTCGCTCCCGTCGGCCAGGGTGCCGGCGTGAACCTGCCCGAGCGAGGCGGAGGCCAGCGGAGCGGCCTCGAGCCGGGCGAAGCACTCCTCCACCGGGCGCCCCAGATCGGTCTCGATCACTCCCCGTATCTGCTCGAAGGGAACCGCCGGCGCCTCATCCTGCAGATGCCTAAGCTCCGCCACCACGTTGGATGGCAGCAAGTCGGAGCGAGTGCTCAGCATCTGCCCGAGCTTGATGAAGGTCGGCCCGAGCTGCGCCAGCGCCAGGCGCAGGCGGCGCGGCAGGGGCAGCGCCGCGTACGCTCGATGCGCCCGCCGGCGCCGGCTCAACGGAAGGTAGCGATCCAGGTCCAGTTGATCTACGACATATCCGAATCCGTAGTCGAGCACGAGAACCAGAATCTCGCGCACGCGTCGCAGATTGCGCAATCCAATGCTCAGGTTCATACCGAACTCGCAGTGCTGGACGCTAGCCGCCGCTCGAGCGCCGCTCGAGCTCGACGACCCGTTTCTCCAGTTCCTCGACACTGGAACGACGGGCGACGTCCGCCCTGGCCAGCGCCCTCTCTACCACCTCGGCCACAAACTCCTCCATCTTCTCCTTCTGGAGCTTGCCCTTCTCCATCATGTCGGACACGAGCTTGCCCCCCTCCTCTCGTGTCATCGCGCCGCGCTTCACCAGATCCTCGATCACCTTCGTCGCGGCGTCTTTGGTCAGCAGCACGGCCCCGAGGCTGAGCTCCACCGTCTTCTCCAGCAGCTCGCCCCATCCGGCGCGTTCCGAGTCGTCCCTCATCGCTGGCACTCCTCCTTCCGTATCATACGTGCTACGTCCCCACAATCGGAATATCCGCCCCACACGACTCACAGCGGCCGTCCTTGACAGCAACCCGCGACACCGTGAAGCCACGGCGCTCCACCGCGACCTTGCCGCAGGACGGGCAGACGGTATCTTCGCCAACTCCGCCGAGATTGCCGATGTAAACGTAGTCTAGCTTCTCTCGCGCCATCTCCCTCGCCCTGAGAAGCGTCTCCGGTGGCGTGGGCGGCTCGGTGAGCTTATAGTCGGGGTGATAGCGCGAGAAGTGGAGCGGAACGTCCCTGCCGAGCCCCGCCACCCAGTCGATCACAGCCTGGATATCCTCCTGGCGGTCATTCCAATTCGGGATCACCAGGTTGGTGATCTCTATGTGGCAGCCGCTCTCCCTGGCTGTCTCAGCCGTCCGGCGCGCAGGCGCCGCGCGGGCGCGGCACAGCTCTCGGTAGAAACCCTCGCTCATGCTCTTCACATCGATGTTCATCGCGTCGATATACGGGAGCAGCTCGCGCAGCGGGGCCTCGTTCACATACCCGTTCGTAACGAGGACGTTCTTCAGACCCGCCTCCCTCGCCAGCATCGCGGTCTCCAACACAAACTCGTACCAGATGAACGGCTCGTTGTAGGTATAGGCGATGCCGAGGTTCTTCGGCTCGCGCTTGGCCAGCTCGACGGCATCATCCGGCGTCAGCGAGCGCGTGCCGGCTCCCCCCTGCGAGATCTCCCAGTTCTGGCAGAATGCACAGGAGAGATTGCAGCCGAGCGTCCCCAGCGAGAGAATGGGCGAGCCCGGGTGGAAGTGGAACAGAGGCTTTTTCTCCACCGGATCCCAGCTAGTGGATGAGACGCGGCTGTAGTTGAGGCTCCGCAGCTTCCCCTCAACATTCCGACGGACCCGACACCGGCCCTCTTCGCTCTCGGCCAGTCGGCACCCGTGCGGGCACAGCAAGCAGTGGACCCGGCCTTCCCCTGTCGCCTCCCAGTACAGCGCTTCCTTGAGCCCGGCGTCGGACATAGGCGTCTAACCCGACGCCATTGTATCCCCCACAGCCCGGGAAGGCAACCCGCGCAGGCCGACGCGCCCCGACCTACACCTCCCCGTCCGCATCGACCTTCACCGGGCTTCCGGCCAGCGCCACGTAGCCCAGCGCCCCCGCCACGTAGACGAGCGCCAGCGCAGCCGCAATGATCCCCGAGTCGTTCAGCAGAAACGATGTCGCCGCCCCGGCCACGCCCGCGGCGACAGCGGGCCCCAGCCATGGGCGATCCTTCAGCCCCGCCACCAGGGAGCCCGGCCGCGCCAGCAGGGCAGCGACCAGCACACCGAGCCCCGCAGCCGCTGCCTCCGTCCACAGCGACACCCGGACGAGCCACCAGTTCATCGCTAGCTTCCGCGCGATAACGTCGCCCGCCGCTGCCCACCCGCCGGATCGAAGCCCCGCCAGCCATCGGCCGATGTGGGATGCCTCCGCCCCTTGTATCAGGACACCTACGCTGATGGCCCCGGCGGCGAACGCAATTGCCAGCGCCGCGACTGCTACCATGTGCTGTCCAGCCGGCCGGCTCTGCCACAGATAGAGCGCGAACAGGCCGAAGCCCACCGCACAGCCCAAGGCAATCCCGAAGTTGGCGCCCCAGATCGGACATCCCACCAGCGCCACAACTCCGGCGAGAAAGAGCCCGGCAATCGGGCGCTCCCACCACGGCGCGCGGTCGCGCCTCGACAGCAGACCCGATGCCGCCACCAGAGTCGCGCCGAGCAGCGCCCCGCCGTATTCGTTGCCGATCCCATAGAACCGCGCGCCCGCGGCCGGCGAGTAGCTCAACGGCGACCACGCAAGCATCCCCTGGCCTCGCAGCAAGTCGTAGACGAGGAGGCCTACAAGCGCGACAGCGGGGAGCACATGCCCCGACCTCCAGCCTGTCATCCAGCCGCCCAACAGCGCGATGGCAAGC
>JALGTG010000282.1 GCA_029821495.1 Candidatus Hebobacteria bacterium | reverse complement strand
CCAACCGCGGCTCCGGAAAGAGCGGCCGCATCTTCACCGCAACCTGCTCCCAGGAAATCCTCGAGCGCACCTCGGCCCGCGTCACTGCCGATCACGTGGACCTTCGCTTCTTCCTCGGCCTCCCCGCCTTCGGCCGCCGCATCGCCGGCCGCCAGGCCGAAGAGATGTTCTTCCAAGACCTCCCCGCCATCGTCGATGCCTCGCTCCTCTACTCCAACCTGCCGGCCCCCGAAGTCCGCCGCCACGTCGAGACCGCCGAGGACGCCCAGGCCCTCCGCGACGGCCTCGCAGAGCGCAAGCTCGTCGCCTTCGTCGCCGACGCCGCCGTCCTCCCCAGAGAGAGCGGCGTCAGCGATCGCCCCCTCGACGGCGATGTCATCCCCTTCCAGTCGCCCCCATCCCTCCGCGTCGACCTCGACGGCCCCAACTGCGGCCAGCTCCCCGGCATGGGCATCCCCGAGGGCGTCACCCTCATCGTCGGCGGCGGCTACCACGGCAAGTCCACCCTCCTCAACGCCATCGCCCACGGCGTCTACGCCCACATCCCCGACGACGGCCGGGACTACGTCGTCGCCCGCGCCGACAGCGTCAAGATCCGCGCCGAGGACGGCCGCTCCATCCAGAAGGTCGACATCACCCCCTTCATCTCCAACCTCCCCTTCGGCCGGGACACCCGCGCCTTCTCCACCCCAAACGCCTCCGGCTCCACCTCCCAGGCCGCCAACATCATCGAGGCCCTCGAAGCCGGCGCCCGCGTCCTCCTCCTCGATGAGGACACCTCCGCCACCAACTTCATGATCCGCGACGAGCGCATGCAGGCCCTCGTCGCAAAGGACAAAGAGCCCATCACTCCCCTCATAGACACCATCCGCGCCCTCTACGAAGAGCGCGGTGTCTCCTCCATCCTCGTCATGGGCGGCTCCGGCGACTACTTCGATGTCGCCGACACCGTCATCATGCTCGACCAATACCGGCCCCTCGACGTCACCGAGCAGGCAAAACAGATCGCTGCCGACCACCCCACCTCCCGCCGCGTCGAGTGCGAGGGCCGCTTCACCGACCTCCGTACCCGCATCCCACTCGCCAGCGGCGTCCAGCCCCAGCACGGCCGGCGCGGCCGAGTCAAGATCCGAGCCCGCGGCGAAGATGCCATCTCCTTCGGCCACGAGCAGATAGACCTCTCCGCCGTCGAGCAGATCGTCGAGGAATCCCAGGTGCGCGCCTGCGGCTGGATCATCCACCAGGCCGCCCAGCGCCTCTTCGACGGCCAGCACACCCTCCCCGAAATCCTCGACCTCATCGAGAAGGAACTCGACGACAAGGGCCTCGAGGCCATGCTTCCCAACCTCGCCCCAGACTTCGCCCGCCCCCGCCGCCACGAACTCGCCGCCGCCCTCAACAGACTCCGCACACTTGAGGTCAAGCAGCCTTCATAACCGGCCCCGGACACACCTCCCTCCCCCCCCCCGCCCCGAGCCCCCCGTCAGCACCCGCAGCGACTCCAGGATGATCGCAGTCCCGTCACCGTAAGAATCCCCGTGCCCCGGATACACCGTTTCGATTGGCAGACTGCCGAGACGAGCCAGACACTGCACGAACTCCTCCGCATACGTCTGATCCTCAGACATTATCCGCAGCGGCGTATCACCACTGAACAGCACCCGCTCCTCCCCGCAGTACAGGCACACTGAATCCGTCGTGTGCCCGGGCGTGTGTATCACCTCGAAGAAACGATCCCCACACTTCAAGTGCTGCCCATCGTACAAGTACCGGTCCACTCCCCCCAGCGACCGCGAGAACGCATAGCAGATCGGGTGATACTCCTCCCGAACGCGCCCCAGCATGCCCGCATGGTCATAGTGGCTGTGAGTCAGGATCACCTGCGCAATGCGTGTCTTGCCAACCCCGGTGGGCGCGCTTGCGATCTTCTCCAGCACCCCACGGTCCTGCCCCACATCAACTAGCGTATTCACATCCTCGATCGCGTTCCGGCTCCCCCTGACCAGATACACATTCGAGGTGTACACCTCAGGCGACTCCGTTAGGTTGAAGACCTTCACCGTGCCCTTCGCCTATCCGTCCCTTGGTCAAGCCGCTCCCGCCGCCCCTATGTGAGTCTTCGGCTTATCCGACTCGAAACATGGCCTAAACCTCCGCCCTCTCGTCACCCATTCCCAGAGCGACACCCCGCGCCTGAGGGGATCGCGCCCCCAAACAGAGAACTCCCCTTCCGACCCCTTCACACCGGAGACCGCCATGGACCGCTTCATCTACAGAGGTGCCAAGACCACGCAGATCTCCTTCCCCCTCGGCGGCATCGGCACCGGCTGCATCGGCCTCGCCGGCAACGGCCGCCTCATAGACTGGGAGATCTTCAACCGCCCCAACAAGGGCAGCGCCAACGGCTTCTCCCACTTCGCCATCAAGGCCGAGGCGCGCGGCAAGGTGCTCGACGCCCGCGTCCTCAACGCCGACCTGCCGCCGCCCTACCAGGGCGGGGCCCAGCCGGCCGAGTACGCCGGCTTCGGCTTCGGCCCCGCCCGCCACAACCTCGCCGGCATGCCGCACTTCCGCGACTGCGAGTTCCGCGGCGAGTTCCCCATCGCCACCCTCTCCTTCGCCGAGCCCAGGTTCCCCGGCCGCGTCCGCATGACCGCCTTCAACCCCTTCATCCCCCTCAACGACAAAGACTCCGGCCTCCCCGCCGCCTTCTTCCAGATCGAAGTCAAGAACAACACGAAGAAACCAATCACCTACA
>JALGTG010000281.1 GCA_029821495.1 Candidatus Hebobacteria bacterium | reverse complement strand
GCACGCGCCTCACCCGTCGAGGGGTCCATCCGGGCCATACGCGCATGCCCCCTTGCGCTGTCCGGGCCCTGCAAGGATCACCACACCATGACAGACGACGAGCCCCCCGTCGTCATTCCCCGCATAGCGCAACCTCCGGCCCTCTGCCCACCCGCCGCGATCCTACAGCGGCGGGGATTCCCCTGTCAACCGGCGAATAGCTCGGCTGTGACCTCAAATCCTGGGGCGTAGGAGCGACATTCTTGTCGCGACTCATCCTGCAATACGTCGGCGTAGGAGCGACATTCTTGTCGCGACTCATTCTGCAATACGTCGGCGTAGGAGCGACATTCTGCAATACGTCGGCGTAGGAGCGACATTCTTGTCGCGACTCATCCTGCAATACGTCGGCGTAGGAGCGACATTCTTGTCGCGACTCAATCGGCACAGGAATGTGCCTCCTACGCTCTGTTGCCGTCCAGCCGCCCATGCAACACGGTCACACCGATAGCTCATCTGAGGTGAACCCATGCTGCGGCGCAGACCCAGGAAACCGAAGACCAAGCAGGAGCTGGCGCGCATCGGTGAGGATCACGCCGCCCGCTATCTGCGCTCCCGCGGCTACCGCATACTCGAGCGCAACTTCCGCGCCCGCTCGGCGGAGGTAGACATCATCGCCGGGCACAAGGACACACTTGTCTTCATCGAGGTCAAGGCGCGCAGCTCCAACGAGTTCGGCGAGCCCCGCGAGGCGGTGACCGGCTGGAAGCAGCGCCGCATCGTCAACGCGGCCCGCGCCTACTCAGCGCAGCGCGGAGCCGAAGAGCGGAGCATTCGCTTCGACGTCGTCGAGGTGTTCCTCACGCCGGAGGGGCGGGTACGCAAGGTGGCGGTAATCCCCGACGCCTTCCATGCCGCCTGACTCGCCCTGCCTCACCATCGCTTCGCGTCCGCCGGAACGTGCTCCCGGCCGTAGCGATCATACCACCGGAGCCATATCCCCGCCCCGGTAATCGTCGCCAGTGTGGAAATCGGCCCGCTGAGGATGTCCATCCCTGCCCACCGCTTCTACCGCGCGCCTCCGCCGCCTCCCCCACCTCCACCTCCTCCGCCGCCGGAGAACCCGCCACCAGACCCCGAGCTCGAGCTGAACGAGCTGGTCGCCGTAGACAGCGTCGAGTTGAAGGATGAGAGAACACTACCGATGGACTGCATCCCTGACAGCGGAGTGCCGCCGGAGCCGATCCAGTGCGGGAACGCCGCCGCGGTCGTCGTCGCCGCCACCTGCGGGTACAGCTCCTGGAACTGCTCTATCACCCGGTCCGCCACCCCCAGCGTGATGGCATAGACGAGGTAGTGCTCCCACAGAACCACCGCTGGCGGCGGGTACTCCTTCAGCCGCGAGAAATCGGTCAGATACCGCCGGAACGCCTGCCACCGGTGCAGTGCCTCCGCCGCCTCCGGCGTGCGGCGCAGCATTGCGAAGCTGCCAGCCACGAGCCCGAGTCCGACGACGCCTGTGATCAGGAAACTCGGGCTCTCCAGAAGCCCACCGAGCACGACCGAGCCGATCAGCATCACTATCCCGATGGCGATGCACACGCCCAGCGCCGTCTTGCTCGCGGGATCGACCACCGTCATCCGCTTCGCTTCGCGCTTCGCAAGTTTCCGCCAGCTCTTGAACCGGGCCTGAGCAGCACTGGGCTTGCTCCGCGCGTTCTTCTGGAAGGTATCCATCGAGACCATGTCACCGGTGATCTGGTGGAAGAGAACACTCGATATCAGGTAGCGCTCTGACTTGCTCATCTCCCCTTGGTGGTCCCGCACCCGCTCGATCACATACTCCTGCGCCGTCGTCTCGCCCAGCAGGCCGCCGAGGACAGGGCGAGTCTCCGTCGAGACGATCAGCTTCAGCGCTCCCCGCCGCACCAGATCCATCAGCGTCGCAGTCATGTCGTTCGGGCCGAGTTCCCCCCACCGCCACACGATCGCCACTTCGTTGGGCGTCCAGTCGTTGGGAGGCTCGCGGAGATACTGAATCTCCGGCTGCGGCCTATGTTCGCGGCCGTACCTCAGATAGAGCGCCAGCCACGCGATGATCGCTCCCACCCCGGCCACCACCGGCAGCGCCCACTTCACGACAAGCACGATTCTGGCCTTCACGCGTCTCGCGTTGGCATCCTGCGCCCACCGGCCTTCCTCGTCCATTACCGATGCCAAGACCGTGGCGTTGTCTTGACGCGGGCTGTACGCGATGGCCTCCGTGGGGAACAGGATCCGCGCCTCCACCGTCTCGTCGGCGGGCAGCGGATCGCACGTGAACACAACGCGGCCATCCTCGACCACAACATCCCCCCAAGGCGGACCGTGCGCCCAGGCACGGATATCGTTGCGCCACACATCCCCCGGCAGCCCTACCGTGACTCGGGTCGTGTCCGAGCGCACGTCCCACTCCGTCCCGATGAACTGCCAGTACAGCTCCGCCACATCCGCATGCTTCTCCACCGCGCCGATGACATCGAATTCCAGCACGAACGTTCGCCTCTCGTTCGCGGCCCGGTACCCCCACGTCACCTTGACCCGGTCTCCCGTCCGAGAAGCGTAGAACGTGCCGGGAGCTTCCCCGGGAGTCTCCCGGTACAAGACGCCCCCCTCGGAGACAGATATGTTCTCTATGCTCGTGCCGCGCGGAAGATCGATCAACCGGTCCACCGCGGTGAAGCTGCCCCGGAACACGAACTCCCGAACCTCCCGTACGTGCATGGACCCATCAGTGCGGACCTCGGCGGAAATGTCCGTGCGCGCGAAGTGGTAACTCTTCGCCTGCGCAGGAGCCGACGCAGCGGCTAGAAACAACAGCAGGACTGTCGTTCTGAGCATAGTGGCTCTCCCGATTTCACTCCAGTGCATCATACCACGCCTACCTATACCACGGCTGCACGCATCAATCAGCAGAGGAAGCAAACGGTCGAGCGCAGAAAAGGCACCCGATGCTCGCCCGCATAGATAGCTGTGCCGTCCTCGGGATCGACGCCCACCTCGTTCAGGCCCAGGTGGACGTCAGCCCCGGCATGGCGAGCTTCACCGTCGTCGGCCTCCCCGACCTCGCAGTCCAGGAGTC